>NZ_JAAQWU010000004.1:0-322170 GCF_012985695.1 Pseudomonas sp. WS 5027
AGGGGCCTGTGGAGAGGGCGCTGGTCTGTGGTGGCGGGAGCTTGTCTGTGGTGATGGGTATTTGTGTGTGGTGGCTGGATCTTGTGTGTGGCAAGCCCGCTCGCCACAGGCAAGCCATTACCACAGACAAGCCCCTTTGCCACAGAAGACCTGTCTCAGGTATCAGGCAAAGGCTTTTTCGCTGATGACCCGGCCGGCCTGCATGCGCACCAGTTGGTCAGCCACATCGAAGTAACGGTCGTCGTGGGAGATGACGATGATGGTCTTGCCCAAGCGCTTGAGGTCCGGCAGCAGCTCGGTGTAGAAAATCCGCCGGAACGTCGGATCCTGGTCGGCCGCCCACTCGTCAAACACCAGCACCGGGCGCTCATCGAGCCAGGCGTTGACCAGGGCCAGGCGCTTGCGTTGCCCGGTGGACAGGTCGGTGGTGGTGAACGCGCCGTCGCGCACGCTGACCTTGTGCGCGATCTCCAGGCGTTCCAGGTATTGGCTGGCGTCGTCGGGCAGGGCCTTGTCGTTCTGCACCAGGTCGTCGAACAGGAAATAGTCGGCAAAGATCGTGGTGAACATCTGGCGGTAGTCGTCCAGGCCCAGGGCATCCACGGGCAGGCCGTTGAGGCGGATTTCGCCGTGCTGCGGGGTGTACAGGCCCAGCAACAGCTTGATCAGGGTGGTCTTGCCGCAGCCGTTTTCGCCGACGATAAACAGGATTTCCCCAGGCTCGATACTCAGGTTGACCGGCCCCAGCGTGAACGGCTCGCTGCCTTCCACGGGCGGGAAGGCGTACTGCACGTTGCGCAGCTCCAGGTGCTTCATCACCGGCACGCTTTTGTCGGCGTCATCGAGTAGCAGGTGCGGTTCCGGCGAGGAGAAACGCTCCGACAAGTCGGCAATGCGCCGGAAGGCGATTTGTGCGCGGCTGATGATCGGCAGGTTGCCGATCAGGTTTTCCAGCGGGCCTTTCATGTACAGCAGCACCAGGACAAAGCCGCTCATCACCGCCGGGTCCGAGCTGGGCCAGAACTGCTGCAGGGTCAGCGCCAGGCCAATCACCACAAAAAACAGCATCGAGCCCAGGCTCTTGGCAATCACGAAGATATTGATCGAGCGGATATGGGTGTCGCAGATATGGTCGGCGGTGCCCTGGATATTGCGGGTGTGCATGGCGTGCCGGCGTGGGCGGTGGATGCGCAGTTCCTTGGCGCCCTCGGCAATCGCCGAGTAGTGTTTTTGCAGGTTGTCTTCGGCGTCGCGGGCTGCGTAGAAGCCCTTGATGCCTTTGCTTTGGGCCACGAACTGCACCGCCGAACCAATCCCGATGGCCAGCAGGGTCATCAGGAAGATCGGCCAGGACAGCACCGCCAGGTAGCCCAGGCAGCCAAGGATCACTGTGGTGGAAATCGCCAGCGGGGCGAAAGCGAAGGCGAAGTCGCTGATGGTGTCCACGTCGTGGGTCAGCACCGGGATCAGGCGGTGGGTGCGATAGCGCTCGATCTGCTCGATGGGCGCGGCAAGCACCTTGGCGCCGAGGTCCTTGCGCAGTTTGGCAATCACCTTCTGCCCGACGAAGTTGGTGCCGATATCGGCGCCGATACTGCTGAGCAAGGCCAAAAGGCACAGCCCGGCGAAGGCCAGGACCACGCCGGTACCCATGCCGTCGGCGCTGTGCAGGCCGCGGTTGACCGTGGCCAGCAGCGCGGTGACGCTGAGGCCGCCGATGATGCCCAGGGTGATGGAAGAAATGACAATCGGTCGATAGGGCTTGAGCAGGCTCAAGAGTTCGCGAATGGCGCTGCGCGGTGCTGCGGTCATGAAACTACCTCGATCGCGACGTGGCTACGTGCTGTGGGCAAGTGAAGGCCTGCGCGCGAAGGTTTACCGCTGGCAGGCCGATAGTAGGAGGACGAGTCGGGCGCGGCGCGATTTAGCCTCGCGTCCGGTAGCGCGGGCTCACAGGTCCCGCGCTACCCGCAAGCCCAGCCAGTCGCCGCGCACGTTGGGGTAGAGGTTGTTGCGGTTGCCGGAACGGGAAAACACCGGCGCTTCGCCCCAGTCGTTGCCGCGAATCTGCCGCACCTCGCATTGCCCGGTCAGCCAGGCGCTGCCATCGCTGGGCGCACCCACATAGCTGTCGTTTTCACAGTCTTTGACCCATTCATAGACGTTGCCGTGCATGTCATACACGCCGAACGCATTGGGCGCATAGCTGCCGGCGGGGGAGGTGTAGCTGTAGCCATCCGCCGGCCCGTAGGTATTGGCGTGCTTGGCGATGCTGTATTCCTTGCCCTCATCGAACGGGAATGGGAAGGGCCCGGAGGTACCGCCCCGGGCGGCGTACTCGCGCAGGGATTCGCTGACCAGGCGGTAGTGCTTGCCGGTTTTCTTCGACAGCCAGGCGACATAGGCGTTGGCTTCGGCAAAGTCCATGCACACGGCCGGATGCTTGGCGGTGATGGGGTAGCTGGGCTTGCCAGCCGTGCATTTGCGCCCTGGCCGGTCGTCGCCGTCGGGCATTTTGTAGCCGGTCTCTTGTATAAAGCGGTCCCACTCGCCGGCCAATACCTGGAAGCGGCTGATGGCCACGGGTTTGGCAAAGGTCACGTCATGGATCGGGCCTTCATCGGGCTGGCGGCCGACTTCATCGTCCGGTGTGCCCATCTTGAAGGTGCCGGTGGGCAGCACCACCATTTCCGGGCAGTGCTTGCAGTCCTTGAACACGGTGCCGGGCTTGGGCGGCGTTGCGGCCTGGGCGGCTGGCGCCAGGCAGGCGATCAATGCCGTCAGGGCCAGTGACTTGAGCAGCGTTGGGGTGAGCGGTTCATCGTTCATGAGTCGTCTCGATAACAAGAAAAAGGCGTCAAAGGGTTTTGTCGAGCAGCGTCAGGAAGTGGTCGACTTCATCTTCGGTATTGAGCAAACCCGGCGCAGTGCGCACCACCGGGCCGACGTCACGGTTCACCGCGTCGCTGATGACCCGGTTGCGCATCAGGTAGGCGGCCACCTTGTCGCTGTCCTGGCCCTTGACCCGGAAGAAGCTGAAGCCGGCCGACAACTGCGGGTTGGCCGGGGTGACCAACTCGATGTTCGGTCGCGCCTGCAAGCGCTCCTTGAGGTAGGTATTGAGGCTGTGGATGCGCTGCTGGACCTCGGCCTTGCCCAGTTGCAGGTGCAGCTTGAAGGCCTCGTCCAGCGCCCAGCGATGCTCAAAGGCGTGATAGCCGCCGGGGGAGAAGGAGGTAGCAAAATCAGTGTCTTCGGAGAACGTCGGCAGGCTGGGAGTGAGGCTGGTCACCTGCTCCGATGCGGCGCACACCAGGCCGGTGCCCCGTGGCCCGAACATCCATTTGTGGGTGCCGGCAATAAAGAAGTCGCAGTGCATGTCCGGGAAGGCCAGGTCTTCGACGCCAAAGCCATGCACGCCATCCACCACGTAGACAATACGGTCCTTTTCGTCACGCCCCTGGTTGTGGCGCTTGACCAGTTGGCCGATTTCGCCGATCGGCAGCTTCACGCCACTGCCCGATTGAACCCAGGTCATGCCCAGCACCCGGGTGTTGGGGCGAATATTGCGCTCGATGCTCGTCAACACTTCATCGACCGACACTTGGCTGGCATTGGCGAACAGCTGGATCTTGCGCACCTGGGTGGCGTCGCGCTGGGTGCGGAACGCGAGGATGCTGTCGGTGGAAAAATGTTCGTGCTCGGTGGTGAGGATTTCCTGGTCGGGGCGCACGTGGAGGCCGCCGTAGATCATCGCCAGCCCTTCGGTGGTGCTGCCGGTGAGGGCGATCTGGGCGGGTTTGGCTTGCAGATAGCGACCGGCCCATTCGCGCACCTGGCCTTCGCGCTTCCAGGGTTCCTGCAGGTCCCAATCCATGGTCAGGCCGGGGTTGCGATCGATGGCGGCGCGGTGGCGCTCGATGGCCTCGCGTACCGGCCTTGGGTGGGAGGTGATCAGGAAGTTGGAGAAGTGGATGTAGTTCGGGTCCTGGTCGAACAGTTGGCGCAGGCCGGCCCATTTATCGGTGGGTGCTGCCTGCACCTGCAGGTTGACCCCCAAAGGCAGGCTGGCGGCGAGAATGCCGGCGTGTTTGAGAAAGGTGCGGCGGTCGCTCATGGCGTCTGCTCGCTTGGCAACACGCCAGGCTTGGCGGACTGTTGCACCTGCTCCCACACCCGCAGGAAATTGCCGCCCCACAACTTGGCGATATCGGCTTCGGAGTAGCCACGGGTGAGCAGTTCGGCGGTCACGTTGCGCACCTCACTCACATCGTTCCAGCCCTTGACGCCACCGCCTTCGTTGAAGTCCGAGGCAATGCCGACGTGGTCGATACCGATCTTGCGCACGGTGTAGTCGATGGCATCCCCCAGGTCCTTGAGGCTGGCCTTGGGTTCCTCTTCGAGAATGGCGTAGAGCTCGCTGGCGTATTCGCCGAACTTCTGTTCCGACCAGGCGGCGATGATCGGGTCGCCGGGCATCAGGGCCATTGCCAGGTTGGGCAGGGGCGGCAGATCGAAACGCGCGCGCAGTGCGTTGAGCTTGTCCTGAATCGGTTGGCTCAGCGGGCGCAGATACCCGCCGAACGCCACCACTTGCACCACGCCGCCGCTGTTCTTGATCAGTTGCAGTTCTTTGTCACTGAGGTTGCGCGGGATATCCACCGAAGCGCGGGGCGCGGAGTGGGAGGCGACCATGGGCGTGCGGCTCAACTGCGCCACTTGCTCGAGGGCGGTGGTGGACATTTGCGACACGTCGATGATCACGCCCAGGTCGTTCAGGCGCTGCACCGCTTGCTTGCCGATGGGTGAGAGGCCGCCGAGGGCGTCCGGCGAGTCATTGAAAAACGGCAGCGGGCGCGAGGAGTCGGCCCAGCTGTTATTGCCGATATAGCTGAAGCCGAACATGCGCATGCCCCGCGCCGTCCACATGTCCAGCAGATCCAGATCATTACCCAGGGGGTAGGCGTTGAGCATGCTGATAAAAATCGCAAACTTGCCTTCGCCATGCAGGCGGCGGAAATCGGCCGGGGTGTAGGCGATGCCCACCTGGTTGGGAAAGTCGCGAACCATGCCGGCAATGATCTTGTAGCGCACCTCTTGCTGGTGCCGGGCTTCGTCGACAAAGCCTGCGGTGGGTTTGTGCGGCGCGTTGGGTCCATTCCACAGCTCGGGCCAGCCGAAAATCGTCAGCGCCGCCCCCGACAGGCGCCCGCGACTGGCCTTGGCCAGGTCGAACTGGCCGCTGCCGTCCTTGTCCGCTTCATGGCCGGCGGTGCCGAAGTCCAGGGGCACGGTGATATGGCTGTCGAACGAGAGCAGGCGGTCCTGCAGTTCATTGGCTTGCTTGATCACTTCCAGCGGGTAACCGGCATTGCCGCCAAACCAGTGGTCCCAGGCAAAGCCTGCGCCGGCAGCGATGGCCAGGGCCAAGGGCAGGCCGATGTATAGAGCCTTTTTCGAACGTGGTTTTGTCATTGCCATCTCAGTCGGTTCGCCTTTGAGGTGCAGGCGCAAGGGGCCTTTGCTATCTGGGAAGAACGAGCGCAGGCCCGGAAAATTTAAGTATCCCCACCATCAACGGTGGGAGCCGGCTCCCACAGTAAATTTGCTGTCCGGCAAAACGTTCTAGCTTGGATAAAGCCTGCTCCAAGGCTGACACAGGTAGGAACATGACGATTTCTCGACGAGGGTTTATCGCAGGCCTGGCGCTGACCGGCGCCGCCGTACCTGCAGCCTTTTATGCCCATCGCGAGTTGACGCGTGAGGAATTCCCCATCACGCCCGAGGAAGCCACGGTGGACCTGGCGGACACCGCCGGCCAGCAGTTGGCGGACAGCCTGCGCGGTATCTGGAGCCTGCGCCTGGAAGGGCGTGATGCCGGCCTGCAAGGCTTGCCCCTCGACGATCTGGAACTGTTTATTGATATCGCACCGCGTGGCCGTGGCGTGCGCGGCTACCTGGACACCACTGGGCACCTGCGGGGGCCGGATGAGCCGCGCTATCAGGTCCTGGGTGATCTGGTTCCGGGCAATGCAGCGCTGCTGTACTGGCGCCTGATCGACCGCGATTCGCCAGATGGCATGCCGGCCTATGAATTCAAGATGAGCCTGGACGAGGTCTGGGACAGTTTCGGCAATGCTGGCAGCGGCACCCTCAGCGGGCAGATCCTCAACCTCGACCGGCCCCTGGCAGCGTTGGAGCTGGATAACCGGTTTGTCGCCACCAAGAAATTGTTCCCCGAAGCCCGCGAACGAATCGGCCTGAACCCGACGCTACTGGCCTGGTTGATAGCCCCCGAGCACCGCCTGTTTCACCAGCTCTGGCACGCCTCGCGGGACCAGTGGCACAAGCTTACCGAAGACAAGCGCAACGCCCTGCGCGGCATCGGTTGGCAACCCGGGCCACGGGATCAAGAGCGCGACGCCCGCGGCCCGCGCAAGGACCGCAATGGCTCGGGTATCGACTTTTTCTTCATGCACCGGCACATGCTCGGCACCGCGCGTTCCCTGCAGGACTTGCCGTCCTGGCCGCGCTTCCCGCAGCCGCAGCCAGAGCTTGAGCGTGATCGCCAGGGCTTTGCGCGCTACTTCGACAATCACGATGGCTTCGCACTGCCGCCGACCTGGACGGCCAGCGGCGACGAGCAGTACAGCCAGTGGGTCAGTGAGATCAAGGCGGCCGAGACCTATCACAGTAACTTCCAGGTGTGGGAGTCGCAGTACCGCGACCCGCGTTACCTGGCCAAGTTGACCCTGGGCCAGTTTGGCTCTGAGGTTGAGCTGGGGCTGCACGATTGGTTGCATATGCGCTGGGCGTCGGTACCGCGCGACCCGTCCAACGGCGCGCCGGTGCCCTTTGCCCGGGATCCGGCGGACTTTGCGGCACGCTGGTATGAGCCCGAGAATGACTTTTTGGGTGACCCGTTTTCTTCCCATGTGAACCCGGTGTTCTGGCATTTCCATGGTTGGATCGATGACCGGCTAGAGGATTGGTTTCGCGCCCATCAACGCTTTCATCCGGGTGAGCTGAGCCGCCTGGAGGTCAACGGTGTGCCATGGTTTGCGCCGGGGCGCTGGGTCGAGGTGGGTGATCCGTGGCTGGGGCCGGATACCCATGGTTGCAGCACCACCCCCGGACTGCAGATGGGCCGCACCGTGGAAATGGACCCGGAAACCATGAAACTGGCGTTGCGCATCACCTTCGGCGCTGACGACGACAAACTGCAGGACTTGTTCCGCAAGGTGCCGAAACGACCGTGGTATGCGCGGCATTTGAAGGTCAAGGAACGCACGCTTTAACCGCCGCGTGTGTGGCCTTGTTGTGGCTAGCTGGCTTTTTGTGGGGAGCGGGCTTGTTGTGGCGAGCGGGCTTGCCCCGCGCTGGGCTGCGAAGCGGCCCTACCAAACGCCCCGCGTTTTTTCAGACACACCGAGGTGCCTGGTTTTAGGGAAGCCTAGTTGCCACAGATACAGCCCACACACCGTCAGATCCTCATCGTTGAAGATCGGACGCCTGCCAACCGCCGCCCAGCGCCTTGTATAGCGCAATACTCGCCGCCAACCGCGCTTGACGCAGTTGCACGTTCAAATCCTGGGCGGCATACAGCGTGCGTTGGGTTTCCAGTACGGTGAGCAAGTCCTCCGCGCCAGCCTCGTAGCGACTCTGGGCAATACGGAACGCGGTCTGCGCCTGGCTTAACTCCTCCTGCTGCCACTGGCGCTGTTCGTCCAGCCGACGAATGCTGCTCAAGGCCTTTTCCACATCGGCAAAGCCATTGATGATCACTGCGCGATAGGTTTGCAGCAATTCATCCTGGCGTGCGGTGGCCTTGTCGCGTTCGGCGCTGAGGCGGCCGTGGTTGAAGATCGGTGCGATCAGCCCGCCCGTGAGGTTGTAGAACGGGTTGCGCAGCATATCGGCAGCGCGGTTGGCGCCGGAGCCCAGGTTGGCGGTCAGGGTGACGCTGGGCAGCATGGCGGCGCGGGCGACGATGATGTCGGCCTGGGCGGCCGCCAGTTGTGCTTCGGCACTGGCGATGTCCGGGCGGCGGCTGAGCAGGTCGCTGGGCACGCCGGCGGCGATGCTCGGCCAGCGCAGTTGATCAAAGGCCTGGGGCGTCAGTTGCAGGGCCTGCACCGGTTGGCCGAGCAGGGCGGCCAGGCTGATTCGCGCAGCCTCGGCGCGCTGGCGTACTTCTGGCAACTGGCGTTGCTGGGTGGCGACCAGGCTCTTTTGCTGGGCCAGCTCAAGCTGGGTGGCAGAGCCGGCGTCATACCGGGTCTGTACCAGCTTGAGCACGTTCTGCGCATTGGCCAGGTTCAGTTCGGCGATGCGTTGTTGTTCGTGCAGGGCCAGGAGCTGGGTGTAGGTGGTGGCCACGCCGCTGAGCAGGGTCAACTCCACCGTGGCACGCTCGAATTCACTGGCGCGCACCGCAAGCTCTGCACTGTCGCGCGCGGCGCGCTTGCCGCCCCAGAAGTCGATTTCGTAGCTGGCCGTCAGGCTGGCATTGAAGTAGTCCACCGCGTCATTGTTGTTGTCGGCATCCAGTTCGCTGTAGCCGTTGCCGCGCAGGAGTTTCTGGCGGTTGGCGTTGAGCCCGCCCTTGAGTTCGGGCAGCAACGGCGCGCCGGCCACCACCGCGCCGGCCTGGGCCTGGCGCACCCGCGCCATGGCGCTGGCCAGGTCGAAGCTGGCGCTGCGGGCCTGTTCGATCAGTTGGTCGAGTTGCGGGCTGGCAAAGGCCGTCCACCATTGCTGGTTGACGTGCAGGGCGTTGGCCTGGCTCGCACTGTCCCAGGCGGGCGGCGGTTGCAAGCCGCTGTCCGGGCGCTGCGCCGGGTTGCTGCACGCGGCCAACAGCAGGCTGGCGGCGACGAGGGTCAAGTGCGCTTTCATAGGGCGATCATTCACTGGTAAGGGCCGTGACCGGGTCGAGCCGGGCTGCTTTGCGGGCGGGCATAAAGCCGAAGATGACGCCGGTGACCAGGGCGCAGGCGAAGGCGCCCAAGGCTGCAGGCAGCGAGAAGGCGACGGCCACGCTGCTGAGGATCAGCGCGCCACCCACCAGCAGGGCCAGGCCGATCCCGGCCACCCCGCCGACCACCGTGAGCATCACCGCTTCGGTGAGGAACTGGCGCAGGATGTCCCGCTGTCGGGCGCCGGTGGCCATGCGAATACCGATTTCCCGGGTGCGCTCACGTACGGTCATCAGCATGATATTCATCACCCCGATGCCGCCCACCAGCAACGAGATGGCGGCAATCGAGCCGAGCATCAGTGACAGGGTGTTCTGGGTCCGGGCCTCGGCCTGGATCATCGCGGCGTTGTTGGTCAGTTCGAAATCACGCTTGCCGTTGTGCAGGCGCAGCAGTAGTTGCTCGATGGCTTTTTCTGCCTCGTGCACCTTGCGCGCGTCGGCGGCGGCAATCACCACGTATTCCGGGTTGTAGCTGCCGAACAGCCGGATACTCGCGGCGGAGTAGGGGATGGCGATACGGTCGTCGCTGTCCTTGTCGCCGGAACTGGCGCCTTTTTCGGCGAGTACGCCGATCACCTGGAAGGGCACGTTTTCGATCAGGATGTATTGGCCGATGGGGCTGGGCAGGTCCTTGAACAGCTTGTCGCGCACCCGTTTGCCAATCACCGCGACGGTCGCGGCGGCACGCTCGTCAGCCTCGGTGAAGTAGCTGCCCTCGACCACCGGCCAGTTGAAGATCGCCGGGAAGTTGGTGTCGTTGCCGCCGACGTAGGCCATGTGGTCGACATTGCCGAAACGCACCCCGGCCTCCGCGCCATTGACCGGCATGATGCGCTTGACCTGGGGCAGGGCGGCCATGGCGGCGACGTCGTTCATGGTGATGATGCCGGGCGGTGTGCGGGGGTTGGGCGCCGAGCCGCTGACATAGAGGATATTGGAGCCAAAGGCGCCCATCTGTGCCATGACCTGGCGCTTGCTGCCTTCACCCACGGCGAGCATCACCACCACCGAGGCCACGCCGATAATGATCCCCAGCAGGGTCAGGGCCGTGCGGAAACGGTTGATCCACATTACCCGCCAGGCCGCCTGCACGGCATCCAGCAGTTCGCCTTTCCACGCGCCATTGTGCTCGGCGCCGTCGGCCAGGCGTTGGCGCAGGTCCACCGCTTGCAGGGCCTTGGGGTTGGCCTCGGCGCCAGGCTGAGCGTGGGGGTTGGGGGTGTCGCTGATGATCAGGCCGTCGCGGATTTCGATGATGCGCTTGGCCCGCGCCGCGACTTCGCGGTCGTGGGTAATCAGGATTACCACGTGACCCTGACTGGCCAGCTCGTCAAGCAGGGTCATGACCTCGGCGCCGCTATGGCTGTCGAGGGCGCCGGTGGGTTCATCGGCGAGGATGATATGGCCGCCGTTCATCAAGGCCCGGGCAATCGACACCCGTTGCTGCTGGCCGCCGGACAATTGGTGCGGGCGGTTGCCGGTACGCCCGGCCAGCCCCAGGCGGGTCAGCAGGGCGGCGGCGCGGGCGTGGCGTTCGGCGGCGGGCGTGCCGGCATAGATCGCCGGCATCTCGACGTTTTCCTGGGCCGAGCCGGAGGGGATCAGGTGGTAGCCCTGGAACACAAAGCCAAAGGCCTCGCGACGCAGCCAGGCCAATTCGTCGGTGTCCAACTGGGCAACGTTCTCCCCAGCGAACAGGTATTGGCCGACAGTGGGGCGGTCGAGGCAGCCGAGGATATTCATCAAGGTGGACTTGCCCGAGCCTGAGGCCCCGACAATCGCCACGAATTCCCCGGCATGGATCGACAGGTCGATCCCGCGCAGCACGTCGACCTGGGGCGCATCACCGCCACCGTAGGATTTGCGGATGTCCCGAAGTTCGATCAGCGGCGTCAACATTCAGCCTCCGCTGCTTTGGGCGGGACCGATCAACAGGTGGTCGCCTTCGTTGAGGCCATCGAGGATCTGGATGCGCAGGCGATCACTGATGCCGACCCGCACCTCACGGTCTTCGATGCTGCCGTCCTTGGCGACCACGCGGGCCAGTTGCAGGTCGGGGCGGGTGCCGCCTTGTAGGGCCGCGACGGGCGCGGTCAGCGCATTGGTGACGCGGCTGGCGACGAAAAACACTTGGGCGGTCATTTCTGCCATCAGCGCATTGTCGGCGTTATCCACATCCAGCAGCACGGTGTAGAGCACCACGCGGCCGCTGCCACTCTTGCTCGAACTGCTGGGGTTGCCGCCGCCCTGGCTGGTTTCGTTGAGGGGCTTGGGCGGCACCGGCAGGATCTGGCGCACAGTGCTGGTCCAGCGCCGGTTGCCGCCGCTCAGGGTGGTGAAATAGGCCTGCATGCCGGGTTTGACATGGCCGATATCGGCTTCCGAGACCTCCGCCCAGACGGTCATGGGCGACAGGTTGGCGATCCGCAGGATCAGCGGCGTCTGTTGCTGGCTGTTGAGGGTCTGGCCTTCGCGGGCATCCACGGCCACTACGGTGCCGGAGATCGGCGCATAGATGCGCGTGTAGCCCAACTCGGCCTGATCGACCCGCAACGTGGCCTGGGCCTGGCTGATCTGGGCCTTGAACATGTTGATGCGTGCCTGGGTGGCGTCCAGTTCGGCCTGGGCGGTCTGCACGTCTTCATCGCGGGTGGCGCCACCCGCCGCGAGACGTTGCTGGCGTTGGAATTTCTGCTGCGCCAGGCGGTTTTGCGCGTGCTGCTCTTGCAGTTGGGCCTGCAGATTGGCGATGGAGTAGCGAGTGGCGTCGAGCTTGGCTTGTTGGGTGGCGGGATCGATTTCTACCAGCAGGTCGCCTTCTTTGACCTGGGCGCCGGCTTCGACGTGAATCCGGCGGATCTGCCCGGACGCCTGGGCGCCGACATCGACGTAGCGCCGCGGTTGCAGGGTGCCGAGGGCGGTGACACTGCTCTCGATATCGCCCCGGTGTACCTGCAGGGTGGCAAATTTATCCCGGCCGGGCGGGATCAGTTGCCAGGCGGCGAAGGCGGCCACGGGGATCAGGCAAAGTGCTGCCAGCAGAGCGCGCCGGGTATGTCGGGGACGGTTCATGCACGGGTTCCAGCCAGGAAAGTTCGGACCGCAGCTCAATCGCCCAAAGGGGCAGAGACAGGCGCGGGAAGCTGTCAGGTAAACGAGGTATTTGCTCTGAAATTTAAGTGCTTACATACGCCGTTACAGCTGGGCGAAACGCCAGTATTGGGCGGCGAGGGTGAGGCAAATCAACTCTAGATGAGAATGACTATAAATTAGAAGAGCTCAAACTGCCATCACTGCGCGGCGCGGCAACCGCTGTCGCGGCTGCTGGGATGAATCAGGTGCGTGCCTTAAATTTTTTTTCATGGTTCTCGTTTCCTATCAACACATGGCCTGTTGTTCAGCAGGTCGCCCAGGCTTTCCGCCCCAGCGCCACGGGGCTTATCCAGAGGACACTGGAATGACACAGGCAATTGCATCGCCCGCGGTTCACGACCTGATCGGTATTGGTTTCGGTCCTTCGAACCTGGCGCTGGCCATCGCCCTGCAAGAGCGCGAGAAAGCCCAGGGCAAGCTCGACGTGCTGTTTCTCGACAAGCAGGCCGACTACCGCTGGCATGGCAATACCCTGGTGAGCCAGAGTGAGCTGCAGATTTCCTTCCTCAAGGATCTGGTGACCCTGCGCAACCCCACCAGCCCCTATTCCTTCGTCAATTACCTCAAGGCCCACGGGCGCCTGGTGGACTTTATCAACCTGGGCACGTTCTACCCATGCCGCATGGAGTACAACGACTACCTGCGCTGGGTCGCCGGGCAATTTACCGAGCAGAGCCGCTATGGTGAGGAAGTGCTGGCCATCGAGCCGATCCTGCATCAGCAGCAGGTCGAGGCGCTGCGGGTGATCTCCCACGATGCCCACGGCGAGCAACTGGTGCGCACCGCGCGCTCGGTGGTGGTCAGTGCCGGTGGCACGCCACGGATTCCCGAGGCGTTCAAGGCGCTCAAGGATGACGGGCGGGTGTTCCACCATTCCCAGTACCTGTCGCGCATGGCCCAGCAGCCATGTGTTGACGGCAAGCCGATGCGCATTGCGATCATCGGCGGAGGGCAGAGCGCGGCCGAAGCGTTTATCGATCTGAACGACAGCTTCCCTTCGGTGCAGGTGGATATCATCCTGCGCGGCTCGGCCCTCAAGCCTGCCGATGACAGCCCGTTCGTCAACGAAGTGTTCTCCCCGGAGTTCACCGACCTGGTGTTCCAACAGCCCAGCAGCGAGCGCGAACGCCTGGTCAACGAGTACCACAACACCAACTATTCGGTGGTGGACCTGGACCTGATCGAGCGTATCTACGGGATTTTCTACCGGCAGAAAGTCTCGGGCATCGCCCGTCACGCCTTCCGTACCCTGACCACCGTGGAAAAAGCCAGCGCCGGGCCCTTGGGCATCGAATTGGTGGTGCGTCACAACGCCACCGGCGAGACCGTGATCAATCACTACGATGCGGTGGTCCTGGCCACTGGCTATGAGCGGCAGATGCATCGCCAGTTGCTGGCGCCGCTCGAAGCTTACATGGGTGAGTTTGAAGTGAGCCGCGACTACCGCGTGGTCACCGACGAGCGCTGCAAGGCCGGGATCTATATGCAGGGTTTCAGCCAGGCCAGCCATGGCTTGAGCGATACCTTGCTGTCTATCCTGCCGATTCGCGCCGACGAGATTGCCGCATCGCTGCATGAGCATGATCGGCGCCTGGGCCAGGGGCGCTCGGTGCGTGACGTGCTGCTGGCCACCGCGAGCTGACAGCGCCGCGGATCGTTCCCGCGCCTGCGGGAGCGATCCTTGCCTGAACCCTTGCTGAAGAAGCCGCCGATTCGCCGCACTGTCACTTTGCTCGCGCAGACTGCGGGCGTAAGCTGCGCCGGTTTTCAACCATAGCGCAGACCTTCGTGAACAGACTTTCGAGTGACAGTTGTCGACCAGGCTTGGCCAGCTGACGCGCATCCCCATGCCGTTGCCTC
Source organism: Pseudomonas sp. WS 5027 (assembly GCF_012985695.1). Lineage (NCBI taxonomy): Bacteria > Pseudomonadati > Pseudomonadota > Gammaproteobacteria > Pseudomonadales > Pseudomonadaceae > Pseudomonas > Pseudomonas sp. WS 5027. The sequence continues at coordinate 13,994 of NZ_JAAQWU010000004.1, forward strand.
GCCGCTAAAGCGAGAAGCGGTATTTCGGTGGCGAACCGTTCTGGTTCCTACCTGATCCCCCTTTTTTCGACGCTGATTCTGCGGGCAATCAAAGGGAGATTCATCATGCAAGCCCTCAATAACATCAATCTCGATTCCCTGATCGACACCGTGGTCAGCCTCAGCGCGGCCTTTATTCTCGGTGGGCTGATCGGCTTTGAGCGCCAGTTCCGCCAGCGTACGGCGGGGCTGCGCACCAACGTGTTGGTGGCGGTCGGAGCGGCGATCTTTGTCGACATGGCCAACCGCCTGGCCGGGGCCGAAGGCGCCGTGCGGGTGGTGGCGTATGTGGTGTCCGGCATTGGCTTTCTCGGCGCCGGGGTGATCATGCGCGAGGAGGGCAACGTGCGCGGGCTCAATACCGCTGCCACGCTGTGGACGTCCGCCGCCGTGGGCGCCTGTGCCGGTGCGGACCTGATCCTCGAGGCGTTCCTGGGCACGATGTTTGTGCTGGCGGCCAATACCTTGCTGCGCCCGATCGTCAATAACATCAACCGCCAGCCGCTGGACGTGGTGTCTGCCGAGGTCACCAACATCCTCTACGTGATCGCCCGGCGTACCCAGCAGCAAGCGGTGATGGCCTTGCTGGAGTCGGAACTGGCGCGCTGCAACTATCCGGCCAGTGATGTCGACGTCCGTCCGTTCGGCAGTGATGAGGTCGAGATCGAGGCCACCCTGGCGGCCAATTCGGTTGACGGCGACGAGCTGGATGCTCTGGTCACGCGGATTTCACAGTCGACCCTGGTGGTGCAAGCTTTCTGGAGCCCCAGCACCACGGACTGACGGCAAAGGCTTACAGCGCCTGCGTGGGCTGCCTGGGGCTGTGGCGAGCGGGCTTTTTGTGGAGACTGCTGTGGCAAGCCCGCTCGCCACAGCAGTCCGGCTCTCCACAACAAGCCCGTCCTCCACAGCTCGGCGGTTGCCCTCAACTGATCGGAACTAGTCAAAAACGGTTTCTCAAACATCTTGAAAGGGACGTGCCTTAGAAGAGGGAGGCGGTTTTTTGCGTGTATTTGACTACGCTTTGGTGAGGATTAATCCTACAAGATGCCCGGATTTTCCCTTCGGCTAAGGCATCGTTGCGTTGTTAATGTTGCGCCGTTGCACCTAGCCAGGTTCCGTTGAAACGTTCTGTGTAGACAGTGCCGCTGGTCGGAACTGTTACTTTTCACAGGTACAGGGGTTTCGTGCGATGTGTAAAGGTATTGGCGCCTCAAACAGTGGAAGTGCGCCAGTAATGCAACTAATCGGTGGTGTCTTTCCAGGGAGTCGCATGAGCAAAGCATTAATCGTGGATGATCATCCGTTCATTCGTGCAACCGTCAGGTACCTGTTGCGCCAGGAGGGCTTCGAGAAAATTTTCGAGGCTGGCAACGGGGCTGATGCCTTACAGATTGCCAGGGAGGAACGGCCTGACCTGATCATTCTGGACTTGGCGATGCCCAAATTGGGCGGGCTGGAGGTGATAAGCCGGATCAAGACTTTGGGCCTGCCCTGCAAGATTTTGGTCCTGACCTCGTATCTGGCGGTATTTTTCTCGGCTCGTTGCATGCGCGCCGGGGCGATGGGGTTTGTCGCGAAAACCGGTGAATTGGATGAGTTGCAGAAGGCCATTAAGGCAGTCATGTCCAACTACAGCTGTTTCCCCAGCCTGCCGACCAGCTCCGTGCGCAAGGACGACTTGCAGACCACGGAACTGCAACTGGTCGAGGCGCTTTCGGACCGGGAGCTGACGGTACTGCAGAAGCTGGCGTTGGGCCTGGGCAACAAGGAGATCGCCGAGGATATGCTGCTGAGTCACAAGACCATCAGCACTTACAAAACACGGTTGAAGGAGAAGTTGCGTATGTCTTCGGTGGTTCATCTGTCCAAGTTCGCCCAGCGTAATCATCTGATCTGACATGCCGACGTCTTTGGGCAAGTGGCTCGCGGTACTCTGGCTGGCGAGCCTGTCACTCACTATCAACGTGGCGCTGGGGGCGCCACAGCAACTGCAACTGTTGGGACACTCGAGTCTAGATGCTCCGCAGGTGCACCTCAAAGAAGGGGACTGGCAGTGGCTGCGCGAGCGCCGCACCCTGGTCATGGGCGTGTCCGCCCCCGACTATGCCCCTTTCGATCTGACGAACAACAACGACGAGCTGGAAGGGATCACCGCCGATTACGCGTCATTGATCGCGCAGATGTTGAACGTGACCATCCAGGTCCAGCGCTACGAGCACCGGGACGAGGTCATCGATGCCCTCAAGCGTGGTGACGTCGACTTCCTGGGCACGGCCAATGGCTACGAGGCGGCGGATCCGCATTTGAAGCTTTCGCGCTCGTACGCCAACGATCAGCCGACCCTGGTGACGCGTGTCGGAGACAGCCAGGCCCTGAGCGGCGAGCTTGATGGCAAGCGCTTGGCGATGCTTTATCACTACATGCCGGCCAATGCGGTGGCATCCTATTACGCCAACGCCTCGTTGCAGCTCTATTCGTCGACCTTCGAGGCGATTGGTGCCGTTGCCTTCGGCCAGGCGGATGTGTATCTGGGCGATGCGATCAGCTCCAACTATCTGATTAACAAAAACCACCTCAATAACGTGCGCATGGCTGACTTCTCCGGCTTGGAGGTCAACCCCTTCGCGTTCGCGTTCGCCGAGGAAAATTCAGACCTGTTGAACATCTTCAATGCGGCGCTGGAGATGATTCCGGCCAATGAGCAGATGGAGATCCTGCGGCGCTGGAGTTCTGGCAACCTGGGGGTCATTGGCCGCGAGCGCCTGCGCCTGAGTGCCAGTGAGCAGCGTTGGCTGGACAAGCACCCACGGGTCAAGGTGACGGCGCTCGACAAATTTCAGCCCTTGTCTTTTTTCAATGACCACGGGCAATTGCAAGGCTTGAGCGCCGAGGTACTGGCCCAGATCAGCTTGCGCACCGGTCTGAAGTTCGATGTGGTGCGTGGTCAGTCACTGCCCCGCCAAGTCAGCCAGGTCAGCGAGGGCAGCGCGGACATGATCGCGTTCATTACCCCGAGCGTGGATCGTGAGGACCTGATCCGCTTTACCCGCCCGTACCTGAACAACCCGTTTGTGCTGATCTCGCGCGACGATGGCAGCCGTCCGATCACCATCGAGGACATGGCCGGCAAGCGCCTGGCGGTGATCCGCGGCAGCGTCCAGCGCGAGATCATCAGCCGCGAGTATCCCGATATCCAACTGGTGGACGCCGAGGATTCCGCGCAGGCCATGGAGTTGGTCGTCAGTGGCGCGGCGGATGGCACGGTCAATGCGCTGATTATTGCGCGCTACATCATCGCCCAGCACTACCGGGATCGCCTGCGTATCACCAGCACCGTCGGCTCGCAGCCCGCGCGAGTGTCCTTTGGCGTGGGGCGCGGTCAATTGGAGTTGTACTCGATCCTGGATAAGGCGCTTTTGAGTATCACGCCCCAGGAAATGGACGAGTTGACCAATCATTGGCGTAGCGAAGTGGTGATTGATGACAGTTACTGGCTGCGCCACCGCAACACAATTATCCAGGGGTTCGCAGTGGCAGCGCTGCTGTTGGCGATTACCCTGGGTTGGGCCATTTACCTGCGCAGCCTGATTCGCAAACGTGGCCAGGCCGAGCGCGCGCTGAGCGACCAGATGCGCTTTATGAGCGTGTTGATCGACGGTACGCCGCACCCGATCTACGTGCGGGACCGCCTGGGCCGGTTGATGGCGTGCAACAGTGCCTACCTCAATGTGTTCGGCTTCCGGCTCGAAGATGTGATCGGCAAGACCGTGGTCGAGACCGACACCGGCAATCACCCCCAGGCCCAGTCCTACCACGAAGATTACTTGCGCCTGATGGAGCGTGGAGAACCGCAGATCCATGACCGTGTGCTCAAGGTGCCGGGCGGGGCGACCCTGACCATTTATCACTGGATGCTGCCTTACCGCGACGGTGACGAAAAAGTAGTAGGGATGATTGCCGGCTGGGTGGACGTCAGCGAACGCCAGCGCTTGCTGGGGCAGTTGCAAGAGGCCAAGGAGGGGGCCGACGCCGCCAACCGGGCCAAGACCACGTTCCTGGCGACCATGAGCCACGAGATCCGCACGCCGATGAATGCGGTGATCGGCATGATCGAGTTGGCGCTGAAAAACGCCGAGCAGGGCCGCATCGACCACGACGCCCTGGCGGTGGCCTCCGATGCTTCGCGCGGCATGCTGGAGTTGATCGGCGACATTCTCGACATTGCCCGGATCGAATCCGGCCACTTGTCCCTGACCCTGGAACCGTCGAACCTGCGGGAGCTGCTGGCCTCGGTGGCCCGTATCTTCGAAGGGTTGGCCCGGTCCAAGGGCCTGATGCTGAAGGTGGATCTGGACCCTTTGGTGGACCGTTATGTGATGATCGATCCGCTGCGCTTCAAACAGGTGGTCTCCAATTTGTTGAGCAATGCCATCAAGTTTACTGCCAAGGGCCATGTGCATTTGTGCGCCAGAGGCTCGCCGGCAGTCGCCAATGGCTACGTGACCCTGCGGCTGGTGGTGGAAGACAGCGGTGTGGGGATCAGCGTCGAGGACCAGGCGCGGCTGTTCAATCCGTTTGTCCAGGGGCGCAATACCGACCAGTCGGCACGCAGTGGCTCTGGCCTGGGGCTGGTGATTAGTCGCAGCCTGTGTGAAATGATGGGCGGCCAACTGAAGTTGAGCAGCCGATTGGGGCAGGGGACCCGCGTAGAGGTCACGCTGCCACTGGCGGTGGCGTCCAGCACCAGCGCCTATCATGAACCGGCTGCCCTGGACGCGCCGCCCGCCCGCGCATTGAACATCCTGGTGGTGGATGACTACCCTGCCAACCGCCAATTGCTGACCCGGCAACTGAGCTTCCTGGGGCACCGCATCACTACCGCCAACGATGGCGTGGAAGGCCTGGAGCGCTGGCATGCCGAGCGTTTCGACGGGGTGATCACAGACTGCAATATGCCGCTGAAAAATGGCTATGACCTGGCACGGGAAATCCGTGCCGATGAGCGTGCCCGGGGATTGGCGCCGTGCCTGTTGCTGGGTTTCACCGCCAACGCCCAGCCCGAAGAAACGGAGCGTTGCCTGGCGGCCGGAATGGATGGTTGCCTGTTCAAGCCCACGGGGCTGGAGGACCTGCATGCGGCGCTTGCGTCACGTACCGCCATGCCGTCGGTCCAGGCCGGGGTGGAGGTTGACGCGGTGCCTGGGGTGGATTTGAGTCGGTTGATGAAGTTGACCGGCTCTGACGTGGGCGCCATCAAGGAGTTGCTGGCACCGCTGCTCGAGAGCCTTGCCGCCGACCGCACGCTATTGCAGGAACTGCCCAAAAAACACGACTACGCCCAGTTGCATGACCTGGCTCACCGCACCAAGGGCGGGGCGCGCCTGGTCTCGGCCCAGGCATTGGTCAGCCACTGTGAGGCGCTGGAAGCCGCCTGTGAACGGCGCGACCCTCAGGCATTGGCGGCTGCGGTGGCGAGCGTGCAGCAAGCCATTGACCAGTTGCATCAGGCCCTGACCGACTACTGCGATCATGCATAAATGTAGGATTTGGGAGAAATCCTACGAGCAGGGGGAACTCCGCTGATTTTGTAGTCCAATTATGTCTGGAACAGTAGCGCGCTCCTTCTTGCCACGAGCGCGACCTGCTCAGGGACTTGCCATGCCCACCAAAGCACTGACCATCCTGATTGCTGATGAACAGCACCTGCAACGGCTGCACATCGAAAAAATGCTCAACCAGTTGGGCTACTACCGGATTGTCCCGGTGCAGACTTTCGAGGAAGTGCTGATCCTCACCGACATCCCGGCCGAGCCCTTCGATGTGCTGGTTATTCATGCGGGCCTGGCTGCCAGCGCGGGGGGAGCGTTGGCGCTGGCGCAGCAACATCAGGTGCGCCATGTGCTGGTCTATGACGACCAGGACCTGAAGCCAACGTCCTCCCTGGCGCCCCTGGTTCTGGTGCGTTTGCCGGGATCGCCCGACAGCGTCACCCTGGAACACTTCATGGACATCATCGACCCGCCGTCGCCGGCCCGCGGCTTGCGAGTCTTGCCGTGGCTGCGGGAACTGGCGCGCAGCCCGGTGGTTTAGCTCAGTCCCACTGCGGCGCAATGCCTTTGGGGCTGGTCAGGCGATGGCCGCGTTCAAGGCCTTTGATCTGCGCCATATCGGCTTCACTCAAGGACAGTTGCACGGCCTTGAGGTTGCTCTGCAGGTTGGTGCGTTGGGTCGAGGACGGGATCACCGCATACCCCGATTGCATGGCCCAGGCCAGGGTGACCTGGGCGGGCGTTGCCTGGTTGCGCTGGGCAATCGCCTGGATCAGCGGGTCTTTGAGCACGCCGCCGTAGGCCAGGGTCATGTACGAAGTAATCTGGATACCGTGGCGCGTGGCGAAATCCACCACGGCGCGGTTTTGCAAGTACGGGTGCAGTTCGATCTGGTTGGTGGCGATGTTCTCGGCACCGACGGCGGCGATGGCTTCTTTCATCAGCGCTACGGTGAAGTTGGAAACACCGATCTGCCGAGTCAGGCCCAGGCGTTTGGCTTCCAGCAACTGCCCCATGAACTCAGCGACGGGCACCTGGTTTTGCGGTGATGGCCAATGGATCAGGGTCAGGTCCAGATAGTCGGTCTTGAGCTTGCGCAGGCTTTCCTTGAGGCTGGGTATCAACTGGCCTTCGGCAAAATTGGTGATCCAGATCTTGCTGGTAATAAACAATTCATCACGGGGGATACCCTTGTCGGCGATCGCTTGGCCGACATCGGCCTCGTTCTCATAGATCTGTGCGGTATCAATGGCCCGGTAGCCCAAGTCCAGGCCGGTACTGACCGAATCAATGACCACCTGGCCTTGCAGGCGGAAAGTGCCAAGACCGAATGGGGGGATAGACATGAGTGACTCCTGTAGTGGCAAGAACAATGGCGTTGAGTATCTGTCGCATGCGCCAGCGCAAACACCCACGTTTGTTCAAATCACTCTTGACCAGAAATCATGAGTCCCATTGTGCTGATAAGGCGAGCTTGCAGGGGACAGAGGCTACCCACCACTGGCCTTTCTTGTGGCGAGCGGGCTTGCCCCGCGCTGGGCGGCAAAGCCGCCCCAACAGCCTCACCACGTTCTGCCAGATACGCCGAGGTGGTTGGTTTTGGGGCTGCTACGCAGCCCAGCGGGGGACAAGCCCCCTCGCCACAACTGTAGGTTTCTACAGAGCTTTGAGTTGGCGGGCCAGGTCCAGCACCACTTTGCCGCTGCCGACATTGGGCACCAGGTGGGTAAACGGGATATCGAGCATGCGGTTTTCCCGCACCGCCCGCAGGCGCGACAGCACCGGGTCGCGGGTCAGCAACTGGCGTTTGCGGCTGGCCGGGGACCATACGGCATCGGCCAGCAGAATCACGTCCGGGTCGCTCATCAATAACGTCTCGCTGCTGACCGTGACCCGGTATTGATTGATCCCGGCCAACAGGTTACGAGCACCGGCCGCAGCCAGCAGGGCGGTGACGAAACCTTGCCGACCCTCGCTGTCCAGGCCGTTGACTTCACTGTCGAGATAAAACACCGACAAGGGTTTTGCCGGCTTGGCCAGTGCCTGGGCGCTGGCCAGGTCGGCGTCCAAAGTGCCAATCAGTTCGCGGGCCCGCTGCGGTTTGTGCAGCAGGTTGCCCAGGGTCAGCAGGTCGGTGCGAATATGCCCGAAGTAGTCCAGGGAGCGCCCGGCACAGGCCGACTCCAGCAGATACGAGCCCACACCATTGCCGGCCAGCCCGGTACGCGAGGTGATGCCGTTGCCAAAGGCCGTGGCAAAACCGCCCACCACCAAATCCGGTCGTTGCCCATATAGCACCTCGCTGGCTGGGTAGCGCGGGGCAATGACCGGTACACCCAAGTACTTACCCTGCTGATGCGCGGCGCCGTTGTCATCCAGGTACGCCACACCCACCAGTGCCGGGCCGGCGCCCAGGGCCAGCAGCATATCGGCGGCGTGCTGGTTCAGGGCGACGATGCGCGACGGCGGCGTATGGGGCAGCCGCCAATCCTGCTGGCAATTGCGATAGCCGTCCGCCAGGGCCGACGCACTGCACAGTAGGGCGATGGCCAACCCTCCCAGGCGTTTCATGGGCGCTCCCGGATCAACAGTTCTTCGACCACTTCACCGCCCACCAGATGCACATCCACCAGGCGCAGGGCATCGGCCTTGCTGCGCACCCCATACCAGCAGCGCTCCGGGTAGACCGTGAGCACCGGCCCCAGGTTGCACGGGAACTGGCAATGAGTGCGCGTCAGCAATACGCCGCCGGGCACTTCGATGCGCTGCTGCTCCAAGAGACGCCGACGCAGGGTTTTCCATAGTTGCAAGGCGCCCCGCTGGGTGCAGCGCGGGCCGGTACACAGCAGCACATGGCGGGCATGCTCAGGGATATGGGACCAGTCGGGGTGGGTGTCCACCCCGTCGATTTGGCTGATTTCAGTCATCAGAAGCGATACGTGTAACGCACCTCAGAGGTGAACGGTCGGCCCAGGTTGTCGACATTGCTGGAGCGGCTGGTGACGTAGTCGCGGTCGAACAGGTTTTCTACCAGCAGGCTCACGCGGTGCTGGTGGGCGTTGTCGAGGTAACGATAGGCGTCGGCGTCCACCACCGAATAGTGGCCGTATTCGACTCTTTTCGAGCTGATCACATCGTGGATATAGCGGATGGCCGCGCCGGCGCCCCACAGTCGATTCTGTGCTTCGAACCCCACTCGCGAGCGGGCGAAGAAGCTCGGCACATCATTGATGGTCACCCCGGTGCGCGACTCGGTCAGGTTGCGGGTCATGTCCGCCTGCAGGCTCCACTGCTCGTTGAGCGCCCACTTGGCATCGGCTTCGAAGCCGCGCACCTGGATCTGGCCCTGGCCGTTGACCCACTGGGTGTCGTCGAGGGTGATCAGGTCGGTGATCTTACGCTTGAACAGGGTCACGCTGGCGCTGAACTCGCGGTCGGCCAGAAGGCCCTTGTAGTCCAGGCCCAGCTCGGCGTTGCGGCTTTTCTCCGGCTTGAGGTTGCGGTTGCCGAGCTCGTCGCCGGGTTCGTTGACGAACAGTTGCTCGGCATTGGGCAGCTTGTACGCCGTACCGTACTGGCCGCGCAGGGCCCAGTTGGCGTTGAGGTCGTAGAGCGAGGTGAGCATGCCGACCGTGGCGCTGTCGCCGCCGCTCATGGTTTCGTGGCGCACGCCGAGGCTCGGGTGCCAGTCGGGCAGGGCGTCGATCTGCGGGCGCAACTGGGTGTACACGGCGTGGGCTTCGGCCTTGTTATTGTCGATGACCAGCACGTCGTCCTGGCCCTTGAACCACTGGTTGTCGGAACCGAATACCAGCACATGGCCGCCCGCAAGCTCGGCCTTGCCTTCGGCCTGCACGCCCCAGTCGGTAAAGCCCCAGTAGTCGTTGTGATTGCGCACCACGGTGCCGCCGTTGGCGGTGTTGTTGATCCGTGAGTAGCGGGTATCCCAGTCGTTGATATGGCCCTTGACGAAGTAGCTCAGCCGCTCGTTGATGCTCTGTTCGAAGGTCGCCGTGGCAATCTGCTGCACACGGTCGTTGGTGGTCTTGCGGTTATTGGTGGCGCCGGCGAAGTCCAGGTTGGCGTCGGTGTACTGGTAAAACAGCTCCAGGCGCGAGTCATCGCCCAAGGACTGGATGGCCTTGGCGCCGAGTGTGGTGACTTCGTAGGACCGTTTCTTGTCGGTGACGTTGCTCATGTCGCGGTTGCGAAACGGCTGGTAGCCCTCGGACACGTTATGGCTGACATAGGCCAGCAAGCCCAGGTCGCCCAGGCCATTGCTGAAAATTCGCTCGGCCCGGGCGTCGCCGGTGGTGCCGCCAAAGGTATCGACGCCCAGGTTGGTTTCGCCGGATACGTCACGGGTCTGCGGGCTGCGCGTGACAATGTTGATGACTCCCGCCACCGCTTGGGTGCCGAACAGCAGGCTCTGGCCGCCTTTGAGCACTTCGATGCGTTCCACTGCATTGGCCGGCAAGGTATCCAGGTACAGGCCACCGTACAGGCGGTTGTTCAGGCGTACGCCGTCGAGCAGGATCAGGGTGTCGTCATTGCGCCCGCCCAGCAGGGAATAGGTGCCGTAGTCGAACGGGCCGTTTTTTGGCGCGACGTAGAAGCCGGGGATGAACATCTGCATTGCCCGCGTGATATCGGCACTGGGGCCGGCGCGTTCGATCTGTTCGCGGGTGACGATCTCGACTTTGCTGCCGTATTGGGCCATGTCGGCCACGGTGGTGGATTCCACCGACGGTGCGGAAACGGTCTGCGCCTTGAGCTCCAGGGCGCTGTTGCCAGCCAGTAGCAGGGGACTGAACAGACAACCCAACAGCAAGCTTGGGCCAGAAGTGACGTAACGTTGAAAAATCATAGTCTTCTCGAAAAGTATCTTCGCAGAAGCATGCAGGAGAAGGTATCGAGCACACGCCAATACCGGCCCATGCCCGCCCACCGCAGGATTTTGCCAAACAGAAATTCCAGGCCGGTCTCCGGGCTCTCGCGTATCGAACCCTTCACCTTCCCATGGCGCTCTAGCCACAGTGGTGTGTCGAAGGGGTCACGCGAATACCGTTGCGGGGGCAGCACCGGACTTGCTCGATCGAGCGTACCGGTTTCCCGTTTCACCCCATGCACGGCGGCATGAGGCACCTGAAACAGGGCGGCATCTGAACATTCCAGCGACCGTTGGTCAACTTCTCTAGTGGTCGAACCGGTGTGTCTGGATCGTTGTAATATGGCGGCTTCGCTTGATCACCAGAGCCGCACGTCCATGCAGAGCACCCGATTGACGCTGATTTGCCATGGTGCGACCCGCGCGCAAAAGCGTGGGCATTTCGCCCTTGATGAAGCCCTGGAAACGCCGCCGTCGCCCTTGAGTCTGGCTGCACGTTTCAAAAAGGCGCCACGCCTGTTGTGCGGTCCTGAGACCAGGGCCCGGCAAACGGCGACGCTGTTCGGTGAGCACGCAACGATTGATGATGGGTTGCGCGACATGGATGTCGGTCATTGGCGCGGCCTGGATATCAATGACATCGACCGCGACGAACTGACGACCTGGCTCACCGACAGCGCCAGCGCGCCTCATTGTGGCGAGTCAGTGCTGCAGTTGTGCGAGCGCGTCAGCCAGTGGCTGGAAAACCTCACAGCGCAGCCCGGCCATGTGCTGGCGGTGACGCACCCATCGGTGATTCGTGCCGCTTTGCTTCATGTCATGCAAGCACCCATCGCTATGTTTTACCTGATTGATGTGGAGCCGCTGTCGTCCACCGAACTGCACTTCAACAACGTCTGGCGTCTGCGCCTGGAAACGCACAAGACCTGATCGGCGCGAACATGGCAAAATCCCGGCCCCGCACAGAGAACACCCCCATGAAAAAAATCCTGATCATCGGCATTGGCGCCGGCAACCCCGACTACATCACGATGCAGGCGGTGAAAGCGCTTAACCGCACCGACGTGTTTTTCCTGATGGACAAGGGCCAGAGCAAGGACAAGCTGATCGACCTGCGCCGGGAAATCTGCCAGACCTATATCGACGCCGGGCATGCCTACCGCTTTGTCGAAGCCGACTGCCCCGAGCGTGTGCGCGGCGAGATCGACTACACCACGGCGGTGCAGGATCTGAACCGCGACAAGCAGCAGACATTCGAGCGGATGATCAACGAACACATGGCCGACGGTGAAGTGGGTGCTTTCCTGGCTTGGGGCGATCCGGCGTTGTACGACAGTACGATCCGTATCCTGCAGGCGATCCTGGCCAGTGGCAGCTGCGCGTTTGAGTTCGAGGTCATCCCTGGGATTACCAGCGTCCAGGCCCTGGCGGCCCAGCATAAGGTGCCACTGAACCGCATTGGCCGTTCCATCGAGATCACCACCGGGCGCCGGCTTGCGGCGGGGCAGGCCAGTGATGCCGATACGCTGGTGGTGATGCTGGATGCCGAGGACTCTTACCGGAGCGCGGATCAGCAGATGGACATCTACTGGGGCGCTTACCTGGGCACCCCGGATGAAATCCTGATCAGCGGCAAGGTGGCTGAAGTGGCCGGGGAAATCGAGCGCGTGCGCAAGGCGGCGCGCCAGGCCAATGGCTGGATCATGGATACCTACCTGCTGCGCAAGCCTTAGGCGTTCTGGCTGTTGGAATGCAATCAAAAAATGTGGGAGCGGGCTTGCTCGCGAAAGCGGCGGATCAGTCAGTCGATGTATTGACTGACACACCGCTTTCGCGAGCAAGCCCGCTCCCACATTGGATGTTTGTTGTTTGACCTGGCGGGGTTATTTGCCGCTGGTGATCTGCCTTACCAGCAACTCATGCCCCTTCACATCGTCTGCCCGGGAAATGGCCTGGATCACCAGCGACCGGTTGCCAGAGCCGGCGAGGAAGGTCGAGTTCAAGGTCTTGCCGCCGCCCATGCTGGCCGTGCCATCAATCTGGCGCAGGCCCACGCCTTTGATCAGCAGTGTCTTCTGCGCCAGTTTCTTGTAGTCCGGCAGGCTGGTGCCTACGCCCTTGAGGAAACCTTCAGCTGCGCCATCGAGAAACAGCGGTTCGTCGTCCTTCAGGTCGATGCCGTCGTTGCGCAAGGTCTGGGCCACGACCACCACGCTTTTTGACGCCTGATTGATATACATCGTGCCGTTGGATCCCGCGGTGCCTTGGGCCTGTACGCCGGCGGGCAAGGCGTCGGCGACGTAGCCCTTGGGCAAGGTGAAGGTGAACTTGCCGTCCAGGGTCGAGACGATCTGGAAGTCATCCGGCGGCGCTGCGGCCGGCTTGGCGGCCGCGAACAGCGGGCTGGCGCCCAGGCTGACGGTCAGCGCCAGGGCCAGGCGGGCGGCGGTTTTGCTGAGGCTGAGCATGAGGTCTTCCAATGGATGAACGAAATTGCGGCATATTCTGTCAGAAAATTCGCAATTTCGTTCAGGTCCATCCTCAAACCTTCCCGGACTCCTCCTCAAGGCGGTCCATTTCAAACAACCGTGCCAGTTCGGCACGGGATTCCTGGGCCGACTGCATCACCTTGGCTGCATCGTCATACACCGCGTGCTGGGCGGTCAGCAGTTGCAGGTCGTGATGCTTGAAGCGGTTGATCCGCGCATCGGCCTGGGCCTCGCTCAGGCCCAGGCCGACCAAGGTGCGGCGGCTCATTTCCAGGCTGGAGTAGAAAGTTTCGCGCACCGGTGACGCGTCCAGGTCCACCAAGCGATGCACGTGCTGGCGGTTACGGGCGCGGGCGATGATTTTCATGTGCGGGTAGAGGTTGCGCACCAGTTCGGCGGTCTTGATGTTGATTTCCGGATCATCCATGGCGATCACGAAGTACTCGGCCTGGTCGACTTTCGCCGCGTGCAGGATTTCCGGGCGCTGGGGATCACCGTAAAACACCGGCATGCCGCCGAAACTGCGGGTCAGCTCGATGGTTTCCACCGAGGTGTCGAGGGCGATAAACGAGATGTTCTGGGCCCGCAGGATCCGCGCCACGATCTGGCCCATACGGCCCATGCCCGCGATCACCACCCGGGGCGCGTCGCTCTCGATGGCGCGGTATTCTTCCGGCACGTGCACCGGCTTGGCTTTGGACCGAAACAGCTTGGGACACAGCAGTAACAGCAGCGGGGTAAGGGCCATGGACAGGGTGATGGTCAGCACCAGTACGTCGTACAGGTGCGGAGCAAACAGGCCCTGGTCGCGACCGATCTTGAACACCACGAAGGCAAACTCACCACCGGCCGCCAGCACCACACCCAGGCGTACGGCGCTCTCGCGGTTGAGTTCGCCGACCATCTGCCCGACCGCGTACAGCAGCGGCAACTTGATAGCGATCAACAGCAGGGTCAGCCCCAGCACCACAAAGGGCGTGCTGAACAACAGGCCGATATTGGCGCCCATGCCCACGCTGATAAAGAACAGCCCCAGCAACAGGCCTTTGAACGGCTCGATTTGCGATTCCAGCTCGTGGCGGTATTCGGAGTCGGCCAGCAGCAAGCCGGCGAGGAACGCGCCGAGGGCCATGGACACCCCCACCAGTTCCATCAGCCAGGCCGTGCCGATCACCACCAGCAGCGCGGTGGCGGTGGACACTTCGCGCAGGCCGGTCTTGGCGACGATGCGAAACACCGGGCGCAGCAGGTAGCGACCGCCGATGATCACCACGGCGATGCTGCCCAATACCTGCAAACCGTGGTTCAGGTCCTGGGCGGCGGTGGTGGTGTGGTCGCTGCCGGCCAGCAGCGGCACCATGGCAATCAGTGGGATCGCCGCGATGTCCTGGAACAGCAGGATCGCAAAGGCCAGGCGTCCGTGGGGGCTGTTCAGTTCCTTGCGTTCGGCCAGGCTTTGCAAGCCGAAGGCGGTGGAGGACAGCGCCAGGCCCAGACCCAGCACAATCGCACTGTTCCATGACTGGCCAAATGCCCAGAGCGCCACTGCGCCCATCACCATGGCAGTCAACAACACTTGCGCCAGACCCACGCCGAACACTGCCTTGCGCATCACCCACAGGCGTTTGGGCGACAGTTCCAGGCCGATGATGAACAGCAACAACACCACGCCCAGCTCGGAGAACTGCGCGACGCTTTGCGGGTTGCCTATCAACCCCAGTACCGAAGGGCCGATGATCACACCGGCGAACAGATAGCCCAGCACCGCACCAAGTTTCAGGTGCTTGGCCAGGGGCACGGTGAGTACTGCGGCCAACAGGAACACCACGGCCGCTTGTAACAGGTTGCCTTCATGGGGCATCGCTTACTCCAGGATCTTTGAGGCGAATCGATAGGGCGCTATTAGAACGCGGTTTGGCGATTTTGAATCTGAATTTTTACTAAACCATGGCCAGCGGGTGGCTCGGTCATCAGTAGGTTGCTGTCGACAGCCATCCACGCTGTTACTATCGCCCTCCGCCGTCACCAAGAGCCAGCGCCTCATGCAACATCAGTGGGATGAAATGCACCGCACCCGCAAGCCCTCGTTCGTGCTGTGCGGCGAGCCCCAGGGGCAGGTGCTCAATCTCTATGTCCATGGTTATTCCGCGTTTTTCAACCAGCAACAGTTGGCCAGTTTCCAGGCGCAACTGGCGGGGATCGAAGGCTCGACCAACCTGATGCTGTTCTGGCCGGCCGGGCATTTCCTGGAAAACCTGTTCGCCCCCTTCAAGGACATCATTGCCTCGATGCTCGGCGGCGGCACCCTAGGCGCGGCAACCGTGGGCCTGGGCAAGGCGGTGGGCTATTTTCTCGATCACTACAAAAGTGTCGAGGCGCGGGTGGACGAAGTGGCCAGGACGCTGTTGACGGAGCTGGCCAACTACCTGCATGCCGAATCCATCGAGGTGCGCCAGATCAACCTGATCGGCCATTCCCTGGGCGCTCGTCTACTGGTCAAGAGCCTGCTGGCCAACCCGGAGCTGGCCCGGGAGCTGCCGCTCAATCACCTGTTGTTGATGGGCGGCGCGATTTGCACCTCCAGCCCCTGGGAGCAGGTCTCGGCGCCGCTCAAGGGGCGGGTGATCAACTGTCATTCCAGCAAGGACTGGGCCCTGGCGCTCAAGCCGGATGCCGAGCGCTGCATTGGCCGTTACGCCATTCCCCTGACCCCGTCCCTCAAGGGCAAAGTGACCAATGTGCATCTGGTCACCTTCGACCATGCCGCCTACTGGCCGCAGTTGAAGACCGTGGTGCAGTACACCGATTTGCTGCACGAGCGCCGCGGCATGATCCGTGCGGACCAGCGCAGTGCCGAGGTGCGCTTTGCCGAGGAAGACGTGGACCTGTTGCCGGTGCTGCGTCAGGCCCGGGCGCCAGAGTTGCAGTTTCTCGCCGAACTGATGGCCGCCAAGCGCAGTGCGACCATCGATGGCGAGGTGCGCGATCCACTGAAGTTGGCGATCGAGTTACAGCGCATGGGCGGTGACAGCTTTATGAACCTGGCCCGTGGACACGGTGTGAGTTATCGCCAGTTGGCCCAGGATGTGGCCCTGCGCGTTGGTCTGAAGTTTGACCAGCCCATCGACAGCGTGGCCCTGGTGACCCTGGAAGAGCGGGTCGCCGAAACGCTGATCGAGCAGTACAAAGACAAACTCAGCCTGGCAGACCGCGCGGTGTTCGAGGCCGAACTCCGGGCAGCGGCGCAAAAGGAGCAGGGGTTTTTCCACCGATTCGACGTCGGCCGTTCGGCTACTACCGCCTTGAGCGGTACGGCGCTGGCCGGGTTGACCGGGTTTATTGTGCGGCGCGGTGCGGCCACGGCGATTCCGGTGGTGGGGCAGGCGCTGGCGGCGGCTATGCTGCTGGTGAGCGGGGTGCGGGCGTTTTCGGGGCCGGCGTATTCCATCACTACCCTGGCGGTGCTGGTGCTGGGGGTGATTCGCCAGCGTATGGAGCGCGAAGCGCTGAATCAGGAAATGGACCTGGTGATGCAGGTGGTCGAGGCGCTTGATCTCCGTGGCGAGGGGGCTTGTGTCCCGTTGGGCTGCGCAGCAGCCCCAGTAAGCCTCACCTAGATTTTTCAGATAGACCGAGATAGCAGGTTTTGGGGCTGCTGCGCAGCCCAACGGGGGACAAGCCCCCTCGCCACTGGTAACACCGATACTCCTATATTTGCCTGGTACCCAACGTGAAATTCAGCCTGCCGAAAATTGCCACCGCACCGTTCTGCCCACCGGAAGTGGCGGGCACCATCCCCGTCGATCCCCGTGCGCCGTTTTTCAAACGGGTGCTGCAGTTTGCCGGTCCCGGCCTGTTGATTTCCATCGGCTACATGGACCCCGGCAACTGGGCCACGGCCATCGAGGCCGGGTCGCGCTACGGCTACAACTTGCTGTTTGTGGTGTTGCTCGCCAGCCTGGCGGGGATGGCGGTGCAGTGCCTGTGTTCGCGGCTGGGCATCGCCACCGGCAAGGATCTGGCGCAGTTGTGCCGCGAACGCTACAGCCAGCGTTCGGCGCGCACCCAATGGGTGCTGGCGGAAATCTCGATCATCGCCACCGACCTGGCCGAGGTCCTTGGCTGCGCCCTGGCGTTCCACCTGCTGCTGGGGGTGTCGCTGACCACCGGCATTGTCATCACCGCCTTTGACACGCTGCTGATCCTGGCCCTGCAAAACCGTGGCTTCCGGCGCCTGGAAGCGATCATGCTGGCGCTGGTGGCGACCATCGGCGTGTGTTTTTTCGTCGAACTGGTGTTGATCAAGCCTTATTGGCCGGACGTCATGCGCGGTTTCACGCCGTCCCTCTCGGCGATCAGTGACGCCGCGCCGCTGTACCTGGCCATCGGCATCCTCGGGGCCACCGTGATGCCCCATAACCTGTACCTGCACACCTCGATTGTGCAAACCCGCCTGTTCGGCAAGGACCTGGCCAGCCGCCAGGACGCGGTCAAGCTGGCGCGTATCGACACCATCGGCTCCCTGGCCCTGGCCCTGCTGGTCAACGCCGCGATCCTGGTGCTGGCGGCTGCGGCGTTCCACCAGACCGGCCATACCGAGGTGGTCGAAATCCAGGACGCCTACCTCTTGCTGGACCCGCTGGTGGGCGGCGCCTTCGCCAGTATCCTGTTCGGCATTGCCTTGCTGGCGTCCGGGCAAAGCTCGACCTTCACCGGCACCATCGCCGGCCAGGTGATCATGGAGGGCTACCTCAACCTGCGGATTCCCTGCTGGCAACGCCGCCTGATCACCCGTGGCCTGGCGCTGATCCCGGCGTTCCTCGGGGTGTGGTTGATGGGTGACGATGCCATTGGCAAGTTGCTGATCCTCAGCCAGGTGGTACTCAGCCTGCAGTTGCCCTTTGCCCTGTACCCGCTGATCCGCATGACCGGCGACCGACAATTGATGGGACCGTTCGTCAATCGCCTGCCCACCCGGATCCTGGCCTGGAGCCTGTTCAGCGTGATCAGCGGCGCCAACGCCTGGCTGATCGGCCAGTGGCTGTTCTGATTCAGCGGTCCCAGTAGGGCACGCTGCCGAAGCGCTCGACAAAGAAGTCGATGACCGTGCGTACCTTCACCGACAACCGCCGGCTGCCGGGCCACAGGGCGGCAATCTGCTGCGGCTCTAGGGTGGTTGCCACTTCGTAATCGCTCAGTACCGCCTGCAAACGCCCGTCGCGCAGGCTGTCGCCGATCAGCCAGGAAGGAAACACCACGAACCCCAGGCCTTGTTCGGCGGCGCGTGCCAGGGTGTCGGCGTGGTTGCCGGTGATCGGGCCCTTGACCGTGTAGGGCGTCCAGTCGCCCTGTTCGCGGCGAAAGAACCAACGTTGCTGGCCGTTCACGCCCTTGTACGCCAGGCACTGGTGGTTGAGCAGCTCATCGGGATGGCGCGGCGTGCCGCAGCGCGCCAGGTACTCGGGGCTGGCGGCGATCCGGTAGCGCTGGGGCGCAAAAATGCGCGCCTGCATCCCGGAATCGTTGAGCACACCGATACGGAACAGCAGGTCGGCGCCTTCCTGTAGGGGGTCGACGTAGGTGTCGGTCTGCTGGATATCCAGTTGCAGCTTGGGATAACGCTGGCACAACTCGGCCAGCCAGGGCGACAGGTGCCGCTGGCCGAACACCATGGGCGCATTGATCCGCACCAGGCCGCTGGGTTCGCTTTCCTGTTCTTGCAGGGCCTGCCCGGCCTCTTCCAGTTGTTGCAGCATCAGGCGCGCATGATGCCCGAGCAAACGCCCGGCTTCCGTGGGGCTGACCGCACGGGTGTGCCGGTAGAGCAATTGCTGGCTCAGGGCCTGTTCCATCAACTGGATCTGCCGGGAAATGGAGGAGGGCGCCAAGCCCTCGCGGCGTGCGACTTCAGAGAAACTGCCGTGATCCAGCACCGCCACAAACAGGCGCAGCGCCTTGAAACTCAACTCGTTGAAGCCCTGCATGGTCACTCCATTCTGTGCGTGTTGCGCAAAAGTGTTGTCGGCATGCTCCCATTTATCGCACAGCAGGGCCACCGGATAATGCGCGCCATTGTTCTTCTCTGACCTGTAGGTGGTGTATGCAAACTTCTTCGCTCGAGGCCGCGCGCCCCAAGCACCGACTAGGCCTGCTGCTGTTGCCGCTGGTGATCCTGGCGGGCATGGGCCTGTCGGTGGAAGCCGGCCTGTTGGGACCCCTGGGCGCCCAGGTAGGGCACCTATGGGCCACCTTGAGCATCTTCGGGGTGGGCACGGCAATCCTCCTGTTGCTGCTGCTGTTCAGCGGCCCGCAAAAAGGTCCGGCCCTCAACGAACTGCCGCGCTGGCAACTGATCGGGGGCTTTCTTGGGCCGATGTATGTGGTGGTGCTGACCCTGGCCACGCCCCATATCGGGATTGCCATGACCATGATTGCGATCCTCTCCGGCCAGGTCGGCAAGAGCGTGCTGATCGACCACTTTGGCTGGTTTGGCACCGCCCGCAAGCGGGTCAACGGTGAACGCTGGATGGCCCTGCTGTTGATTGTGGTGGCTCTTGTTTTGATTGCGCGGGGTTAAGGCGATGAATCTGATTCTATTGTTGGTGCTGGTGGTTGCCGCCGGCGCGGTGTTGAGTGTGCAAGCGGCGATCAATGGGCGCCTGGGGCAAACTGTCGGCGTGCTGCGCAGCAGCCTGGTGACGTTTGCGGTAGGCACGCTGGTGACCGGCCTGTTGATTCTGTTCTTCGAACCGGCCCAGGCCGTGAGCCTGCTCGAGGTGCCCAAGTGGCAATTGACCGGGGCGTTGTTTGGCGTGGTGTACATGATGGTGATGGTCGGTGCGGTACCGATCGTGGGCACGGCGGTGGCGACGGTGGCGGTGATCGTCGGCCAACTGGCCATGGGCATGCTGATCGATAACTTCGGCTGGATGGGCAACACCGCCATCGAACTGTCTGCCAGCCGGGTGCTGGCAATGGCGTGTCTGGCGTTGGCCTTGGTATTCATGTATCGCAGCAGTACGCGCCAGGTTGATTAACGGCGAATGGCGCTAGCGTCGACAGGCAGCGTAAGCTGCCTGACTTTTCCCCCTATCGTGGAGTTTTATCGTGGCCAAAGCAGCTGCTGTCATTGAAATCCCGGTCTCGGCCGATCAAGTCTGGCAACTAGTCGGTGGGTTCAACTCGTTGCCCGATTGGTTGCCGCTGATTGCCAAGAGCGAGCCGGGCGAAGGTGGGCGTGTGCGTCACTTGAAGACCGTGGATGGCGCGGTGGTGGTCGAGCATTTGCAGACCTTTGATAACGCGGCGCGCACCTACAGCTACACCATCAGTGAGTCGCCGTTCCCGGTCAGTGCGTATCTGGCGACATTGCAGGTTCAAGCGCTGGGCGAGCACTCGGCCAAAGTCACCTGGTCGGGCGTGTTTACCCCGATTGCCGGCGTGACCGATGCTGAGGTTGAAGAGCTGTTCAGCGGTGTTTATACCGGCGGCGTTGAGGCGCTGCGCAAAAACTTCCCGGCCTGATTGCCACAGGGGGGCTCCTACAGAGGGGTTTGTGCGCGACAGTCCAGGGTCAGTCGCGCGCCACCACGCTCGCTGCTGCCGACTTCCAGGCCAAAGCCATGCAGGTTGATGATCGCCGCCACAATCGACAGGCCCAGGCCAAAGCTGCCCTGTTGCTGCCCGTCATCGACCCGGTAAAAACGCTGGAACACCGCTACCCGTTCCGCTTCGGGAATCCCTGGGCCGGTATCCAATACCTCGATGCGCGTGCTGCCAGCCTCGTTGCTGCCTCGCAGCAGCACTTCGCCACCCGGTGGGGTGAACTTGATCGAATTACTCAGCAGGTTGGCCAGGGCTTCGAACAGCAGCGCCCGGTCGCCGGTAATCGATGGCAATGCTTCGGGGGCTTGCAACAGCAGTTCCAGCTGACCTTCTTCCGCCAAGGGCAGGTAGAAGTCATGGAGTTCCTGGAGCAAGGGCAGGGGATCGAAGACCCGGAAACCGGAGCGTCGTTGACGATCCTCCAATTCGGAGATGCGCAGCAAACCGCGAAAGCGCGCCATCAGCGTGTCGGTCTCGCTGATGACTTCGTCGAGCTGCAAGGCCTGGGGCGAGCCTTCGGCGGTCTGCTGCTTGATCCGATACAACTGCGCCCGCAAGCGGGTCAGCGGTGTGCGCAGGTCGTGAGCAATGTTGTCGCAGACACCCTTGACCTCGTTCATCAGCTTTTCGATGCGCTCAAGCATGGCGTTGACGATGGCCGCCAGCATGTCCAGTTCGTCGCGGCGGTTGGACAGCGGCAGGCGGTGGGTCAGGTCGCCGGCGACGATGGCTTCGGCGCTGGCCTGGATCCCGCGAATCCGCCGCAAGGGGCGCCGGCGTAGCAGGTGCCAGCCGGCGACGCCGGGGATGATGGTCAGGGAGATCGCCCAGAGCAGGGCTTGCAGGATGATCCGGGTCACGCCCAGCAACGAGCCGTTGTCGCGCACCAGCACCAGCCAGCGGCCATCCTGGGTGTGGGTCGCCACCGCATCGCAACTGCCCCGGGGCAGTTTCGGGTCATCCGATTCGGTGCAGTTGGCCAGGGCATGGATGTGCCCGTCGAGGGGCAAGTCTGCCGGGATCTGCTGGATCGGGCCGCTAAGGGGCCGTTGTTGGCCATCGAACAGGCCATAGGCGTCAATTCCCTTCATATCGAAGGTCATGCTGGTGGCCAGGGCTTCATCCAGTTGCGCGCCCTCGAAGCGCTGGAACAGGTGCTGGCGCTGCATCAGCGAATGGCGCGAGAGGTCGCCCAGGTACCCCGAGACTTCGTAATAGAGCACCCCCATGAGGATGCAACTCCAGGCCACGAACAGCGAGCTGTAGAGTGCCAGCAGGCGGCTGCTGGAGGAGCGCCAGCCGTTAGACGGGTTCAGCAATGACATAGCCCGAACCTCGTACCGTGCGGATCAGCGGCGTCAGGCCCGGCGGGTCGATTTTCTTGCGCAGGCGGCCAATATGCACGTCGATCAGGTTGGTGCCCGGGTCGAAGTGATAGCCCCAGACTTCCTCGAAAATCATCATCCGCGAGAGGATTTGCCCGGTGTTGCGCATCAGGAATTCCAGCAGCTTGTACTCGGTGGGCAGCAGGCTCAGCGGCTGGTCGGCGCGACTGGCTTCGCGGCTGATCAGGTTCAGTTCCAGGTCGGCCACGCGCAATGCGGTTTGCGCGGTCTTGAGTGCATTGTTGCGCCGCAGCAGCACCTCGACCCGGGCGGCCATTTCGTCGGAGGCAAAGGGTTTGGTCAGGTAATCATCGCCCCCGGCGCGCAGCCCGCGCACCCGTTCATCCACGTCGGAGAGGGCGCTGATCATCAGGATCGGCGTCGCCACCCCGAGGGTGCGCAAGGTGGTGACGATGGCCAGGCCATCGAGCTCCGGGAGCATGCGGTCGAGGGTGATCAGGTCGTAATCGCCACTCACCGCTCGCGACAGGCCCTCGCGGCCGTTGTCGACCCAATCCACGTCCAGTCCATGACTGCTCAGCTCGGCGACGATCTCGCGGGCCGTCACGGCGTCGTCTTCGATGGTCAAAATGCGCGTCATAAGGGTTACCTGGTCACACTGGAGTGGGGGGCATTTTGCCAAAAAATGATCGCGAGGTTTCTAAAAGAAAATTCATGTAGGCATGGCGGGCTCGGTCAAAATGTGGGAGCGGGCTTGCTCGCGAAAGCGGTGTATCAGTAAATGCATCCGGGGCTGATACACCGCTTTCGCGAGCAAGCCCGCTCCCACAGGGTTCGGTGCCTGTCTTGGGAATGCATAACGCCCGCTACTTACACGGCGTTCTTGCAAGTTGCATGATCCTAGGAAGTTCAACTTGCTTATCTCATTGAAATCAATGGGGTTTTATTTTGGTGGCGACTGGCACGGCGGCTGCACTGTCCTTTTCGACAGATGTAACACCATTTTTCATGCCTGGAGCACAACAACAATGATGACATCCTCATCCACTTTGCAAGAGTCGAGCACGCTCTCCGGGGTTTCCTGGGGGGCGATCTTTGCCGGGGCTGCGGCAGCTGCGGCGTTGTCCCTGGTTTTGGTGCTGCTGGGCTTCGGCCTGGGCTTTTCGGCGGTGTCGCCGTGGGCCGACAGCGGCATCAGCGCCAAGGGCCTGGGAATCTCCACGATTGTCTGGCTGGCCTTTACCCAGATTGTCGCGGCAGGCCTGGGCGGTTATATCGCCGGCCGGCTGCGGGTCAAGTGGGCCAACATGCATGGCGATGAGGTGTACTTTCGCGACACCGCCCATGGCTTTCTCGCCTGGGCCGTGGCCACGCTGGTGACTGCGACCCTGGTGGTCGGCTCGGTCAGCAGCATTGTCAGCGGTGGTGTACAGGCCGGTGCGAGCGTGGCCTCGGGTGCCGCCAGCGGCTTGACCCAGGCTGCCGGCAACGCAGCCAATGGCGATGACTTCGGCTATTACGTCGACAGCCTGTTCCGCGATGATCGCCCGGCAGCGGCCAGCGATGACGCGGTGCATGGCGTGGTGGCGCGGATCTTCGCCCGCACCCTGGGCAACGACGGCCAGTTGGCTGCCCAAGACCGTGCCTACCTGGCGCAGTTGATCAGCCAGCGCACCAACCTCAGCCAGGCCGATGCCGAACGGCGTGTCGACCAGGTCTACGGTGATGCCCGCAAAGCCCTGGAAGATGCCAAGTTGAAGGCCAAGCAGGCCGCCGATACCGCCAGCAAGATCGCCGCCGTGACCTCGCTGTGGACCTTCGTCGCGCTGTTGCTCGGTGCCTTCTTTGCCAGTTTCGCCGCTACCTTCGGCGGTCGCCGTCGGGATGCCGTGGTGTACCTGGAAACCATTCGTTAATTCAAGGAGAACGTCATGCGCTCATTACTGCTGTGGTTCCTCGGTGTGCCGATCCCGGTCATTATTCTGATCGCGATCTTTATGCACTAACCCGCGTATCCGCTTGATCAAGGCCGCTCCTGCATGGCAGGGGCGGCCTTTTTTGTTAATCGTCAAACCCCACCTGCTCGTGAATCTCATCGACCTTCAGCTCCAGCCGGTACGCCACGGCAATAAACAGCGCCTGGCACAGGCACAGCGTGGCGCTCAGCGAGCGGAACGCAAACGACGATCCTTCATTGACCAGCAACACCGTGTTGGCACGCTTGGCCAGCGGTGACAGGTTGCTGTCGGTGATGATCAGCGTCTTGGCCTGGTGATGCTGGGCGATGCGCAGGCAGTGCTGGGTTTCCTTGCCGTAGGGGGTGAAGCTGATGGCGATCACCAGGTCATTGGCCCGCACGCTGCGCATCTGTTCGCGGTAGCTGCCGCCCAGGCCCGAGACCAGGTGGATGCGCTTGTTGGTGTGCTGCAGGTTGTAGACCAGGTAGTCGGCCACTGCAAAAGACCGGCGCACCCCGACCACGTAGATATTGTCGGCGTTGACCACCAGGTCCACGGCTTTCTCGAAGGCGGCGTCGTCCAGCTCCAGGCCCAGGCGCTCGATGCCAGACAGCGTGGCATTCACGCATTCACGGGCCAGGTCGCCGCCGCTGGCTTTCTGCGACTTGTTGGCGATCATGCTGCGGATGCGCTGCTGGTAGTTCTGCACCGGCGTGGTCTTGTGGGTATACGCCTCGCGAAACAGCGCCTGCATTTCACTGAAGCCGCTGAAGCCAAAGCGCTGGGAAAACCGCACGATGGCCGAAGGATGGACTTCGCATTCCCGGGCGATATCGCTGATGCGGTCAACCATGATCCGATCGCTCTGCTGGCTCATGTAGCTGGCGATGCGCTTGAGCTGGCGGGGCAGGCTTTCGTATTCCTCGGTGATCAACTGCAACAGACGCTCGGCATTGATCGGGGGACTGGCGAGAACCTCGGTTGCCTCGGTCTCGGCGGGCGCCTGCTGATCGGTGCGGGACATAAGCAATCCTTCTGGCTTGTTCTTACAGGGCAGGTGACGGACACCTGGCCCCTGACAATAGGTCAATGGGCGCAAGTCTACAGGGAAGGCGGCAAAAAATATCCAGATGGAAAATATATTCCACATAAAATATTTATAGAATAAATATTGATTGCTGGCGCTGGACGTCCTAGTCTGCATCCACCAAGAGCGTCGCCATCACGATGGCAGGCGCGGGCTGATAAAAATAACAGGAGCCAGCATGGGCCAGACTCGTTTTGCCAGTGGGCGTCAATTGGATCTGATTTGTCTTGGGCGCCTGGGCGTCGATCTGTATGCGCAGCAAGTCGGGGCGCGGCTGGAGGATGTCTCCAGTTTCGCCAAATACCTGGGCGGTTCCTCCGCCAATATCGCCTTTGGCACGGCACGGTTGGGGCTCAAGTCGGCGATGTTGAGCCGGGTCGGCGACGATCATATGGGGCGCTTTCTGGTGGAGTCGTTGTTGCGTGAGGGCTGTGATGTCAGTGGTATCACCGTCGATCCACAACGCCTGACCGCCATGGTCCTGCTGGGCCTCAAGGACCGCGAAACCTTCCCTCTGGTGTTCTACCGCGAAAACTGCGCAGACATGGCCCTGTGTGCCACGGATATCCGCGAAGACTTTATTGCCAGCAGCAAGGCGCTGTTGATCACCGGCACCCATTTCTCCACCGATGGCGTGTACCAGGCCAGCCTCCAGGCCCTGGCCTACGCCGAGCGGCACGGCGTCAAGCGCGTGCTGGATATCGATTACCGCCCGGTGCTCTGGGGCCTGGCGGGCAAGGCTGACGGCGAGACCCGTTTTGTCGCCGACCAGAACGTCAGCCAGCACCTGCAAGGCATCCTGCCGCGCTTTGACCTGATTGTCGGTACCGAGGAAGAATTTCTGATTGCCGGCGCCAGCCACGACCTGCTCAGCGCCTTGCGCACAGTGCGCCAGCTGACAGCGGCGACGTTGGTGGTCAAGCTCGGCCCGCAAGGCTGCACGGTGATCCATGGGCCCATTCCGGCGCGCCTGGAAGACGGCGTGATCTATCCCGGTGTGTGTGTCGAAGTGCTTAACGTGCTGGGGGCCGGTGATGCGTTTATGGCGGGCTTTCTCAGCGGATGGTTGAACGACGCCGATGACGCGCGTTGCTGCCAACTGGCCAATGCCTGCGGTGGGTTGGTGGTGTCACGCCATGCCTGCGCGCCGGCGATGCCGAGCCCGGCCGAGCTTGAGTACCTGTTCAGCAGCCCGGTGGCGATCACCCGGCCGGATCAGGACCCGGTATTGCAGCGCCTGCATCAGGTCAGTGTGCCGCGCAAAGCCTGGAAGCAGCTGTTTGTGTTCGCCTTCGACCATCGCTGGCAACTGCTGGAACTGGCGCAAAAAGGCGGCCAGGACCCGGCGCGGATCAACGCGATCAAGCAACTGTTTATCCAGGCGGTCGAGCGCGTTGAAGGCAAACTGCGCGAGCAGGGCGTTGAGGCCGACGTGGGCATTCTGGCCGATCAGCGTTTTGGCCAGGATGCGCTGAACGCCGCCAGTGGCCGTGGCTGGTGGATCGCGCGTCCGGTGGAGGTGCAGGGCTCGCGGCCGCTGGCGTTCGAGCACGGTCGCTCGATCGGCAGCAACCTGATCGCCTGGCCCCAGGAGCAGATCATCAAGTGCCTGGTGCAGTTTCACCCCGACGACGAGCCGCTGTTGCGCCTGGAGCAGGAAGCGCAGCTCAAGGCTCTGTATCAAGCCGCGCAAACCAGTGGCCATGAACTGCTGCTGGAAGTGGTGCCGCCCAAGGATCATCCCTCGACCTACCCGGATGTGCTCTATCGCAGCCTCAAGCGCCTGTACAACCTGGGTATCTACCCCGCGTGGTGGAAGATCGAGGCACAGACCGCCGAGCAGTGGCACAAGCTCGATGAGCTGATCGAGGAGCGCGACCCCTATTGCCGGGGCGTGGTATTGCTGGGCCTAAATGCGCCGGCGCACTCGTTGGCCGAAGGCTTCCAGCAGGCCAGCCAGAGCCGGACCTGCCGTGGGTTTGCCGTGGGCCGCACGATCTTCCAGGAGCCGAGCAGGGCGTGGATGGCGGGTGAAATTGACGACGAAACGCTGATCCAGCAGGTGCAGCAGACCTTCGAACAACTGATCCAGGCCTGGCGCAGCTCGAGAATTTAAACACGCTCAACTGTAGGAGCTGGCTTGCCTGCGATAGCGGTGGGTCAGGCACTTAATGTGTATCTGGCAGACCGCTATCGCAGGCAAGCCAGCTCCTACCCAAGCTGATTTCAGGTTAAAACAATAAAAGGTGCAGCCATGCCCGCAATCCGTATTGGCATCAACCCCATCTCCTGGAGCAACGACGACCTGCCGGCCCTGGGCGGCGAGACGCCCTTGAGCACCGCGCTCAGCGAAGGCAAGGCCATTGGCTACGAAGGTTTCGAGCTCAACGGCAAATTCCCCAAGGACGCCAAGGGCGTGGGCGATGTGTTGCGTCCCTACGACCTGGCGCTGGTCTCGGGCTGGTACTCCAGCCGCTTGGCCCGGCGCTCGGTGGCCGAGGAAATCGACGCCATCGCCAGCCACGTGCAACTGCTGCGCGAGAACGGTGCCACGGTGCTGGTCTATGGCGAGGTGGCCGACTCGATCCAGGGCTCGCCGATCCGCCTGATCGAGCGCCCGCGCTTTCACAGCGAACAGGCCTGGCAGACCTATGCCGACAAACTCACCGAACTGGCGCGCTTTACCCTGTCCCAGGGCGTGCGCCTGGCCTATCACCACCATATGGGCGCCTATGTCGAATCCCCGGAGGACATCGACACCCTGATGCGCCTCACCGGCCCGGAGGTCGGCCTGCTGTTTGATTCGGGGCACTGCTATATGGGTGGCGGCGAACCGGTGGAGGTGCTGCGCAAGCACCTGGAGCGTATCTGCCATGTGCATTTCAAGGACGTGCGCAAACCGGTGGTGCAACTGGCGCGCAACCAGATGTGGAGCTTTCCCGACTGTATCGTCAACGGCACCTTCACCGTGCCCGGCGATGGCGATATCGACTTCGCCGAATTGCTGGACGTGCTGCTGGGCGCCAACTACAGCGGCTGGCTGGTGGTGGAGGCCGAGCAGGATCCGGCTGTGGCGCCCAGCTATATCTATGCGAAAAAAGGCTTCGATACCTTGCGCGCGCTGTTGGACGCGAGGGCCGGACAATGAGCCTGTTGGTCAAAAGCACGCCCCGTGGGCAAACCCTGGTCGCGCTGCCAGCCGGCGGCCTGGAGTATGTGGGGTTTAGCGCTTACCGCCTGGCCCTGGGGCAAACGCTGCCGGTCATTGCCGACGACAAAGAGCTGTGTCTGGTGCTGCTCACTGGTCGGGTGACGATCGAGGGCGAGGGTTTCAGTTGGCAGAACCTTGGGGATCGCCAGTCCGTGTTCGAGGATAAATCGCCGTTCGCCGCCTATCTGCCGCCGCACACGGTGGCCCAGGTGACAGCCCTGAGCGATGTGCAGATCGCCGTGTGTGCTGCGCCGGGCTCCACTGGCGCTGGTCTTGCGCCCCGGCTGATCCGCCCCGAGCACTGCAAGCGCAGCGTGCGCGGCAAGGGCGCCAACACCCGCTACGTCTGCGACATCCTGCCCGATAGTGAGCCGGCGCATTCGCTGCTGGTGGTGGAGGTGCGCACGCCGTCCGGGCATTCGTCCAGCTACCCGCCGCACAAGCACGACACCGATGACCTGCCGCACCAGAGCTTTCTCGAAGAGACCTACTACCACCAGGTCAACCCGCCCCAGGGCTTTGTGTTCCAGCGGGTGTACACCGACGACCGCAGCATCGACCAGGCCATGGCCGTGGAAAACCACGACCTGGTGGTGGTGCCCAAGGGCTATCACCCCGTCAGCGTGCCGTATGGCTACGAGTCGTATTACTTGAACGTGATGGCCGGGCCCAAGCGCGCCTGGCACTTTCACAACGACCCGCAGCACAGCTGGTTGCTGGATCTCTAACAACGCCAAATCCAAAAGACACGGGTGCGAAACATGACCACAACCCGATTGACCATGGCCCAGGCCCTGGTGAAGTTCCTTGATAACCAGTACATCGAAGTCGATGGCGTGCAGAGCAAGTTTGTCGCCGGGGTGTTCACCATCTTCGGCCACGGCAACGTGCTGGGCCTGGGCCAAGCCCTGGAGCAGGGCAGTGGCGACCTGGTGGTGCACCAGGGCCGCAACGAGCAGGGCATGGCCCATGCCGCGATTGGTTTTGCCAAGCAGCACCTGCGGCGCAAGATCTACGCCTGTACGGCGTCGGTCGGCCCCGGCGCGGCGAATATGCTCACCGCCGCCGCAACCGCCACGGCCAACCGCATCCCGCTGTTGCTGCTGCCGGGCGATGTGTATGCCTGCCGCCAGCCGGACCCGGTGTTGCAGCAGATCGAACAATTCCATGACCTGAGCATCAGCACCAACGACGCCTTTCGCGCCGTGAGCAAATACTGGGACCGCATCAACCGCCCCGAGCAGTTGATGAGTGCGGCGATCCACGCCATGCGCGTGTTGACCGACCCGGCCGAAACCGGCGCGGTGACCCTGGCCTTGCCCCAGGACGTGCAGGCCGAGGCCTGGGACTACCCCGATTACTTCCTGCAAAAACGCGTGCACCGCCTGGATCGCCGCCCGGCTACCGACGCGATGCTGCAAGACGCCGCCGCGCTGCTCAAGTCCAAGCGCAAGCCGTTGATTATCTGCGGTGGCGGGGTCAAGTACTCCGGCGCGAATGCCGCGCTGCAAGCGTTTGCCGAGCGCTTTCAGATCCCCTTTGCCGAGACCCAGGCCGGCAAGAGCGCAATCGTCTCCAGCCATCCCTTGAATGTCGGCGGCATCGGTGAAACCGGGTGCCTGGCCGCCAACCTGCTGGCCCGGGACGCCGACCTGATCATTGGCATCGGCACGCGCTACAGCGATTTCACCACGTCGTCGAAATCGCTGTTCCAACACCCCGAGGTGCAGTTTCTCAACCTCAATATCAGCCCCGGCGATGTGCTGAAACTCGACGGGGTACAGGTGCTGGCCGATGCCAGGGTCGGGTTGCTGGCATTGGCCGAGGCGCTGTGCGATTACGCCACGCAATGGGGCGAGCAGCCACGCCAGGCCCGCGCGCAGGGGGATGCCGAGGTGGACCGGGTCTATCAGGCGCGCTACACCGACGCCGATTTCACCCCCGAGATCAATGACCACATGGACCCGGCGGTGCTGCGCGAATTTATCGAGTTGACCGGCTCCTGCCTGACCCAGAGCCAGGTACTGGGCGTGCTCAACCAGACCCTGGCCGACGACGCAGTGATTGTGGCCGCCGCCGGCAGCCTGCCGGGGGATTTGCAGCGCAGTTGGCGCAGCAAGGGCGTCAACACCTATCACGTCGAGTACGGCTATTCGTGCATGGGCTACGAGATCAACGCGGCCCTAGGGGTGAAGCTGGCGGAGCCTGCGCGCGAGGTCTACGCCCTGGTCGGCGATGGCTCCTACATGATGCTGCATTCGGAGCTGGCGACCTCGATCCAGGAGCGGCGCAAGATCAACGTGGTGCTGCTGGACAACATGGCCTTCGGTTGCATCAACAACCTGCAGATGGGCAATGGCATGGACAGCTTCGGCACCGAATTCCGCTTCCGCAACCCCGACAGCGGCAAGCTCGATGGCGGCCTGGTGCCGGTGGATTTCGCCATGAGCGCGGCGGCCTATGGCTGCAAGACCTACAAGGTGACAACGCTTGCGCAACTGCACGCCGCGCTGGCTGATGCACGAACGCAGAGCGTGTCGACGCTGATCGATATCAAGGTGCTGCCCAAGACCATGATCCATGGCTACCTGTCGTGGTGGCGGGTCGGCGTGGCCCAGGTGTCCACCAGCGAGCGCACCAACGCCTGCGCCAAACAACTCAATGAACGCCTGGCCAAGGCCCGGCAGTACTGACAATAAGAGGAGTGTTGCCATGTCTTTGAAGCTGGGTGTGATCGGTACAGGCGCGATCGGCCGGGACCATATCCGCCGTTGCAGCCAGACCTTGCTCAACAGCCAGGTGGTGGCGGTCACCGATATCAACCTTGAGCAAGCGGCCCAGGTGGTGGCGGATCTGCAACTCGATGCCGAGGTATACGCCGACGGTCATGCGCTGATCAACTCGGCGCAGGTCGAGGCGGTGCTGGTCACGTCCTGGGGCCCGAGCCACGAGGAGTTTGTGCTGGCGGCGATTGCGGCGGGCAAGCCGGTGTTCTGCGAAAAGCCCCTGGCGGTCACGGCCCGGGGCTGCCGCAATATCGTCGAGGCCGAAGTGGCCCACGGCAAGCGCCTGGTCCAGGTCGGTTTCATGCGCCCATACGACCAGGGCTACCAGGCCCTCAAGGCGGTCATCGACAGCGGCCAGATCGGTGAGCCGTTGATGCTGCACTGCGCCCACCGCAACCCAACGGTGGGCGAGAACTACAACACCGGCATGGCCATTACCGACACCTTGATCCACGAACTGGACGTGCTGCGCTGGCTGCTGGCCGATGACTATGTGTCGGTGCAGGTGGTGTTCCCGCGTAAAACCAGCAAGGCCCTGAGCCATTTGCGCGACCCGCAGATCGTGCTGCTGGAAACCGCCAGGGGCACGCGGATCGATGTGGAAGTGTTTGTGAACTGCCAGTACGGCTATGACATCCAGTGCGAAGTGGTGGGGGAGACCGGCATTGCCAAATTGCCAGAACCGTCCCAGGTGCAACTGCGCAGCGGCGCGAAGCTGTCGACGGCGATTCTGATGGATTGGAAAGACCGCTTTATCGCCGCCTATGACGTGGAATTGCAGGCCTTTGTCGATGGCGTGCGTGCCGGCCAGGTGGGCGGGCCTTCGGCCTGGGATGGCTTTGCGGCGGCAGTGGCGGCGGATGCGTGTATCGAGGCCCAGGGCAGTGGGCAGATCGTTGCGGTCAGCCTGCCGGATCGCCCGGCGTTCTACGGCTAGCGCGGTCAAAGTAGGAGCTGGCTTGCCTGCGATGGCGGTGGATCAGTCAAGTATTTCTAACCTGATCCACCGCCATCGCAGGCAAGCCAGCTCCTACATGTTGATTGGGTTTGCAGATCACGAGAGGAGTTGGTTCATGCGCATCGGACTGGTTGGGTACGGCCACGGTGGCCGTTTTTTTCATGCCCCGCTGATTGCCACATTGCCTGGGGCGACGTTTGTCGGCGTGGTGACACGTTCCCCCGAGCGGCGCCAGCAACTGGCGACGGAGCATCCCGGATTGCCCGCTTTCGACAGCATCGCGCAGATCGTTGACGCCGGGGTGGATGTGCTGGTGATTTCCACCACCCTCAAGGGCCGCCCGGCCCTGGTGCTGGAGGCTATCGAATCGGGTGTGGCGGTGGTCAGCGACAAACCCTTCGCCAGCAATGCCGAACAGGCCCAGGCGCTGATTACCGCCGCCGAACGTGAAGGGGTAAAACTCAGTGTCTACCAGAACCGGCGCTGGGACTCGGACTACCTGACCCTGCGCAAGCTGCTGGATGCCGGCGCCCTGGGCACGATCACCCGCTTTGAATCCAGAGTCGAGCGCTACAGCCCGCAAGCGCTGGGCAACACCAGTGGCGGCGGGTTCCTGCGGGACCTGGGCAGCCATCTGGTGGACCAGGCCTTGCAACTGTTCGGCCCGGTGGAGCGGGTGTTTGCGCAATTGCAGTACAGCGTCGAGCATCCCACGGTCGATCATGGCTTCTTTGTCTGCCTGACCCACGCCAACGGAGTGATTTCCCACCTGTGGGGCAGCGCCCTGCAAAACTGCCAGGCCCCGCGTTTTCGGGTCAATGGCACGGCGGGTTGCTATACCGTCGAAGGCCTGGACGGTCAGGAAGAGGCGCTGTTGGCCGGCAAGAATCCAAAGACCGAGGGCGAACACTGGGGTGGCGAAGAACACCGACGCTGGGGCTGGTTTGAACAAGGCGCAGAACGCGAGCGTATCCCTTCGGAAAAGGGCGCCTGGAACCAGTTCTATATTCAGTTGCAAAGCGCAGTCCAGGGCCAGGGCGCGTTGCCGGTACAGGCCAGGGATGCCTGGGAAACCACCCTCGTACTGGATGCCGCAAGGCTCAGCGCCGAGCGCCGGCAAGTGGTGGAGATGGTGATGCTGGAAGGCCGAGAGTGGAAATAGAATAAAATTCTAAAATCAGTTGATATGGAAATTATTTTCCAATAAAGTCATTTCCAGGTTGCCGAAAGTCCCTCTCGACCTTCCTTTATAAAGAAGGCGCGGGGACTCAACAAAAACAAGATAAAAACAACCAGGTACCGTCAGATGAAAATCGTCAACGCTGTACTGCGAGTGTTACGTACTGCCTTCCCGCCCCGCACACGCCCCTTCTATTTTTCTTTTCTCAATGTCCTTTGCATCGAAAGCAAGGGTGCCCTGGTGTGCTGCATTCCAGGCGCGCCGGTGGTACGGCTGCCTGCTGCAAACTCAT
Source organism: Pseudomonas sp. WS 5027 (assembly GCF_012985695.1). Lineage (NCBI taxonomy): Bacteria > Pseudomonadati > Pseudomonadota > Gammaproteobacteria > Pseudomonadales > Pseudomonadaceae > Pseudomonas > Pseudomonas sp. WS 5027. The sequence goes on from NZ_JAAQWU010000004.1 coordinate 47,385, forward strand.
CGCTCTGATAGACGCTACGTCCAGAAAACCAACAAGAAAGTGGAGACAGACCGTTCATGAAGACCCAGATCCGTTTCGCCTCGCTGGCTTTGTCGATGATGCTCGCCAGTGGTGTGGCTTCGGCCGCCGACATCAAGATTGGTGTCAGCATGTCGCAGTTCGACGACACCTTTCTTACTTACCTGCGTGAAGATATGGACAAGCAGGCCAAGTCCTACCCCAAGGGCGATGGTGTGCAACTGCAGTTCGAAGATGCCCGCGCCGACGTGGTCAAGCAACTGAGCCAGGTCGAGAACTTTATCAGCCAGAAAGTCGATGCCATGGTGGTCAACCCGGTGGACACGGCCTCTACCGCACGCATCACCAAAGCCGCCGTGGCAGCCGGTATCCCGTTGGTCTACGTCAACCGCCGCCCGGATCAGACCGACCTGCCCAAAGGGGTGGTGACGGTGACGTCCAATGACGTCGAGGCCGGCAAGCTGCAAATGCAGTACCTGGCCGAAAAGATGGGCGGCAAAGGCAAAATCGTGATTCTGCTGGGCGACCTGGCCAATAACTCGACGACCAATCGCACCAAAGGCGTCAAGGAAGTACTGGTTAAGTATCCGGACATCAAGATTGAGCAGGAGCAGACCGGGATCTGGCTGCGGGACAAGGGCATGACCCTGGTGAACGATTGGCTGACCCAGGGCCGCGAGTTCAATGCGGTGGTGGCCAACAACGACGAAATGGCGATTGGGGCGGCCATGGCGTTGAAAACCGCCGGCGTCAAACCGGGTAGCGTGTTGATTGGCGGGGTCGATGGCACGCCTGACGGGTTGAATGCGATTACCAAGGGTGAGTTGGCGCTCTCGGTGTTCCAGGATGCCAAGGGTCAGGCGGTCGGTTCAGTGGAGGCTGCGGTGAAAATGGCCAGGGGCGAGGCGGTCGAGCAAGACGTCGTGGTGCCTTTCCAACTGATCACCCCGGACAATGTCGCGTCATTCAAATAGCGTTCAATAACAACAATAAGCCCGCAGGGTGATCACGATCGCCCTGCCGATGGAGCCCCGATATGCTCGCTCAAGCGACTGCTTTGCAGCCCGCAGGTCTAGAACAACCCTACCTGCTGGAAATCGCCCATATCAGCAAAGGCTTTCCCGGCGTCGTGGCCCTGGACGATGTGCAACTGCGGGTGCGCCCCGGCTCGGTCCTGGCGCTGATGGGAGAGAACGGCGCCGGCAAGTCGACGCTGATGAAAATCATCGCCGGCATCTACCAGCCTGACGCCGGCGAAATCCGCCTGCGGGGCAAGCCGGTGGTGTTTGATTCGCCCCTGGCCGCCTTGCAGTCGGGTATCGCGATGATCCATCAGGAACTCAACCTGATGCCCCATATGAGCATCGCCGAGAACATCTGGATTGGCCGCGAGCAGCTCAATGGCCTGCGCCTGGTCAATCACCGGGCCATGCACCGCTGCACTGCCGAGTTACTGGCGCGGCTGCGGATCAACCTTGATCCCGAGGAGCAGGTCGGCAACCTGAGCATTGCCGAGCGGCAGATGGTGGAGATTGCCAAGGCGGTGTCCTACGACTCCGACATCCTGATCATGGATGAGCCGACGTCGGCGATTACCGACAAGGAAGTGGCCCATCTGTTTTCGATCATTGCCGACCTCAAGGCGCAGGGCAAAGGCATCATCTACATCACCCATAAAATGAATGAAGTGTTCGCCATCGCCGATGAAGTAGCGGTGTTTCGCGATGGTGCCTATATCGGCCTGCAACGGGCTGACAGCATGGACAGCGACAGCTTGATCTCGATGATGGTCGGGCGCGAATTGAGCCAATTGTTCCCGGTGCGCGACAAACCTATCGGCGAGTTGCTGCTGTCGGTGCGTGACCTGCGCCTGGATGGGGTGTTCCAGGGCGTGTCCTTCGACCTGCATGCCGGTGAAATCCTCGGCATTGCCGGGCTGATGGGGTCGGGCCGCACCAATGTGGCGGAAACGATCTTCGGCATTACCCCAAGCGACGGCGGCGAAATCCGCCTCGACGGCCAGGTGCTGCGCATCAGCGATCCGCATATGGCCATCAAGCAGGGCTTTGCGCTATTGACTGAGGATCGCAAGCTCACCGGTCTGTTCCCGTGCCTGTCGGTCCTGGAAAACATGGAAATGGCGGTGCTGCCCCTTTACTCGGGCAATGGTTTTATCCAGCAAAAAGCCCTGCGGACCTTGTGCGAAGACATGTGCAATAAGCTGCGGGTAAAAACCCCCTCCCTTGAGCAGTGCATCGACACCCTGTCTGGCGGCAATCAGCAAAAGGCCCTGTTGGCACGCTGGCTGATGACCAAGCCACGGCTGTTGATCCTCGATGAACCGACCCGTGGCATCGACGTCGGCGCCAAGGCAGAGATCTATCGCTTGATCGCCTTCCTGGCCAGCGAGGGCATGGCGGTGATCATGATTTCTTCGGAACTGCCGGAAGTGCTGGGCATGAGCGACCGGGTGATGGTGATGCACGAAGGCGATTTGATGGGCACCCTGGACCGGGCTGAGGCCACCCAGGAAAAAGTCATGCAGTTGGCTTCCGGTATGACGGCAGTCCACTAACGAATAAAAAGGTGACGGGTAATGAACGCAATACTGGAAAGCAAACCCGAGGAAAAGAAGCCCGCCACGGCACCGGTCAAGAGTCGGCGGCGGTTTCCTACCGAACTGAGCATTTTCCTGGTGCTGATTGGTATTGGCCTGGTGTTTGAAGTGTTTGGCTGGATCGTGCGTGACCAGAGCTTTTTGATGAATTCCCAGCGTCTGGTGCTGATGATCCTGCAGGTGTCGATCATCGGCTTGCTGGCGATTGGCGTGACCCAGGTGATCATTACCACGGGGATCGACCTGTCCTCGGGCTCGGTGCTGGCGCTGTCGGCGATGATTGCCGCGAGCCTGGCGCAAACTTCGGACTTTTCCCGCGCGGTGTTTCCATCGTTGACGGACTTGCCAGTGTGGATCCCGGTGGTGGCCGGGCTGGGCGTGGGGCTGCTGGCGGGGGCGATCAACGGCAGCATCATCGCCATTACCGGTATCCCGCCGTTTATCGCGACCCTCGGCATGATGGTGTCGGCCCGTGGCCTGGCGCGCTATTACACCGAAGGCCAACCGGTGAGCATGCTGTCGGATTCCTATACGGCCATCGGCCATGGCGCGATGCCGGTGATCATTTTCCTGGTAGTGGCAGTGATCTTCCACATTGCCCTGCGCTACACCAAGTACGGCAAGTACACCTACGCCATCGGCGGCAATATGCAGGCGGCGCGTACCTCGGGGATCAACGTCAAGCGGCACTTGATCATCGTCTACAGCATTGCCGGGTTACTGGCGGGGCTTGCGGGTGTGGTGGCCTCGGCACGTGCCGCGACCGGGCAGGCCGGGATGGGCATGTCTTATGAACTGGACGCGATTGCCGCTGCGGTGATCGGCGGTACCAGCCTGGCGGGCGGGGTAGGGCGCATCACCGGTACGGTGATTGGCGCGCTGATCCTCGGGGTGATGGCCAGCGGGTTTACCTTCGTGGGGGTGGATGCCTACATCCAGGACATCATCAAGGGCCTGATCATCGTGGTGGCGGTGGTGATCGACCAGTATCGCAACAAGCGCAAGCTCAAGCGCTGAGCCCTAAACCCGGCCATCGTGGTTTATCTGAAGAAACGCGGCGGGCTTATTGGGGCTGCTTCGCAGCCCAGCGCGGGGCTAGCCCGCTCGCCACGGGAGAGGTTGCGTAGGTACCTCGGCCGCTCCCACATTTGTCCACCGGTAGCCGTTCGCTGACCGTTTGTCTTCTATATAGCTCCACGACACTGAATTTCTTGCTATAAACGCACTCCGATAACCGCCTGCCGAGCCCGTCCTGGTGCCTTTTGGGGGAATGTCGGACAAATTGCCTGTCATTTCAGTTGCTGCGCCCTCAAGTCAGCCGTAGACTGCCGCCCCTCGTAAATTGAGTGCCGGGTGGCGCTTGGAATGGACGGCGTCTTTCCCCGATCTGCACAGGTTGGCCGGAACGCTCCCTTATTCGCCTTAATGCACGTATTTTTTATAGAGAAATCAATGACAAAGGAAAAGTTGCTGGCCATGCCGGCGGATGACTACATGAATGCCGAGCAGCACGCTTTTTTCGAGCAGTTGTTGCAAGACATGAAAGTCGAGCACCACGAGCGCATTGAGCAGAACCGTATCGCCATTGAAAGCCTGGACACCCCGGCTGACCCGGCTGATGCCGCTTCGGTAGAAGAAGAGCGCACCTGGTTGGTCAATGCCATCGACCGCGACCAGCGCATGCTGCCGCAACTTGAGCAGGCCCTGGGCCGCATCAAGGAAGATTCCTTTGGCTGGTGTGACGACAGCGGCGAGCCTATCGGCCTCAAGCGCCTGCTGATCAGCCCGACCACCAAATACTGCATCGAAGCGCAAGAGCGCCACGAGCAAATCGACAAGCATCAGCGCCAAGCCTGATCTGTCCGCCCCTGTAGGAGCGAGCTTGCTCGCGAAAGTCGTCAACGATTACACGTGTATTCTGGATAAACGTGTTGTCCCTGAGTTCTTCGCGAGAAAGCTCGCTCCTACATCATGTGAGCGTCAGCAACCTCATCCCCCAGTCTATTGATCTGCTGCAAGCCCTAACACCAAAGGCCCATAGATAATGGCTAATTAGTGGCGTTTAATGCAGAGACAATAATGACAAGCAGTGGGGTAACAAACATGGCCGGGGATGGATCTCTGATGGGCGCCGCCGTGGCGCCGCACGCGGTGAGCCGCCAACTGCCTGGCTGGGTGACGCCGCTCCTGCAAAGCATCGCCCTGGTGCTGATACTGTTGGGCCTGGCGTTTGTCGACCTGTCGATCTACCTCTGCGTACCCGTCGCCCTGCTGCTGGTCTGGCTGCCGCGCCTGAAAAAAACGGCCCGCAGCCCTGCGCCTGAGGTTGGCGAGGATGCCATGGGCGCGTTGACTCGCGATCTGTCCTACACCACCAGCCATAATGCGTTGTCAGCCGCTGGCGTGGCCTATTCGGTCAAGCAACTGGCGGCCCGGGTGCAATCGCAATTGGGCGCCGCCCAGCAAATTGTCAGCAGTGCCGAAGTGATGATTGGCACCGAGCAACTGACATCCCAACTCAGTCGTGAAGCCCTCGGCGCGGCGGGCCAGGCCCATCAGCGCAGCACCGAGGGGCGCGCGGTGCTGGGGGAGTCCATCAGCCGCATGCATCAACTCAGCCAGCGCGCTAGCGACAGCCGGCAATTGATCGAGGCCCTGAGCCAGCGCAGCGAAGAGATCCAGCGCGTGACCCTGGTGATTCAGTCCATCGCCAGCCAGACCAACCTGTTGGCCTTGAATGCCGCCATTGAAGCCGCCCGTGCCGGTGAGCATGGGCGCGGGTTTGCGGTGGTGGCCGATGAAGTGCGTGGGCTGGCGGGTCGTACGGCGACCGCCACCGATGAAGTGGGGGTGATGGTGGCCGATATCCAGCAGCGCACCGCCCAGGTGGTGGAGCAAATCCGCCAACTGTCCGTGGATCTGCAGGCTGGCGTCGAGCAGGTAGAGCACGCCGGCGAGCAACTGGAGAGCATTGCCACGTTGGCGGCGGGTGTGGAAGGCCAGGTCAACGCCATTGCCCAGGGCACGGAGACCAATCGAGTGCAGCTTGATAGCCTGTTCCATGCGGTGGAGCAGATGCGCAGTGATTTGACCGTCAGCGACCAGCAGACCCAGCAGTTGGCCGAGGCCGCCGTGCAAATGGAAGGGCAGGCCGAAACGATCAGCGAACGCCTGGCCGAAGTCGGCCTGGACGACTATCACCAACGAATCTACGACCTGGCCCGCGAAGGCGCGAGCCGCATCGCTGCGCAGTTCGAGGCGGATGTCCAACAGAACCGCATCAGCCTCGACGACCTGTTCAATCGCAGCTACACACCGATTGCCAACAGCCAGCCGACCAAATACCACAGTCGTTTCGACGGCTACACCGACCAGGTGTTGCCGGCTATCCAGGAAGCCTTGCTGCCCCGTCACGAAGGCTTGGTGTTCGCGATTGCCTGCACACCACAGGGCTATGTGCCGACGCACAACAAGGCGTTTTCCCAGGCGCTGACCGGCGATGTCGCGGTAGACGCCGTGAACAATCGCACCAAGCGCAAATTTGAAGACCGCACCGGGATTCGCTGCGGCAGTCACCAGCAGGCTGTGTTGTTGCAAACCTATACCCGCGATACCGGGGAGCTGATGCACGACTTATCCGTGCCGATCATGGTCGATGGCCGGCATTGGGGTGGCTTGCGCCTGGGCTATAAGCCCGAAGGGCGGTAGGCCCAGGCAACGATTGTTGCGTGTTATGCAAGGAAGCTTTTACGCCGATAGCTTTTTCCGGTGAAAGGAAGCGCTTAAGATGCTGCACATTGTTAGCAAGCTAACTAATCCTGCGGAGAACTTCCATGCAAAGCAAAGTCGATGTGGCGGTGATGATTGGCAGTGGTGTGCCACAGACCCTGCGTGCGCTGGGCCTGAGGGCCTGCTGGGTGGTGTTGCTCAATGGTGAACAGCGCGGCACGGCCTTCGCCAGTCGCGATGAAGCCCAGGAATGCCGTGCCGCCTGGCAGGCATTGCTGGACCTGGAGCAATCAGACCGCCTGCATTGAGTGGCAGTTAAACGCTTTGGTGCAGGCGCTGGTTCAGCTCATCTACGGCAATTGCCCAGTCGGCATCTTCGCGCAGTTCTTCCTTGAGGAACTGCGCCTGTTGCGAGGTCCAGAAGGGCGCTTCGATCAGCTTTACATCTTCTGCCAGGGGATGCTGCTCGATAAAACGATCGATTGCCGCAGGCGAGGCCTCCAGCCCCAATTGTTCGAACAGGTCGTGCAGGGTATGGGTAGGCGCGTCCATTTCATTCTCCAAAAAAGTGAGTCTCTCCGGGTATGGGAGGCGCGCCAGCGCGCATAGTTCGATTTGCTCAAGCCGCCCCTTGACGGGCAGACGTGCTCAGAAGCGCTTCTAGCTCCTTGGCCAAGGCGCAGGCCTTGTTATGATCGCTGCGAAAGCCTTTGACCCGGCCGCTGGGCACTTCCAGGATGTGGAAAAAATTCCTCCCTGCCGGGACCACCCGGTACAGGGCGAAACCCGCGTACACGCCAGTGGCATACACGCTGTAGAATAACGCGCTATCCTTGTGGGATAAGGCACCGGAGGTCTGTGTCGGTTGGCGTTGAACTCGTTGCATGGCCAGCTCCTGTCAATCTGTTGACCTGCTTGCAGCATTTCGGGTGGTTTTAAGCCGTGTTGCTGTTCTAATATTGTTGTCGGCAGCCCGCGTTCGGTTCCATCCAGCGTTTTTCCTTTGTTTTGGCTGTCGGAAAAACACCCTTTCAAATGGGGTATTCTCTGAAGTAGGGCGTCCAGTATTCTCTGGCCGATAAACCTGTGATTTCCTGCACTGCCTGACGACCTTGTACAAGGACTGTCAGGCCCGGCTGTACGAGTCTGCCGGGAATCAACTTCAGTATGGTTTTTAATGTGTCGTGCCGTATCGGCCTTTTTTGTGCTGTCTGCCTAGGGCGGGCAGCGCTTTTTTAGATGTGGGGGCGTTTCCTTGGCAGTCAGTAATCTGGATATGCACGCATTGTTCGTGCTGGGTGATTTGCGCGCGAAGTTGGTTAAACAGTTTCAGTCGCGGTTTGTTTACATCACGGAACAAACCCCGGAAGGCATTTACATTGCCGAAATCGATACTGAAACAGCGTTGGTGGTAGATGACAAACCCCGTTTGGAACTCAAGGTCGGCGATCATTTTCGCGCGGCAGTACTGCCCAGTCGTGAAGGTGGCAAGTTCGAACTTAAGTTTCGCGACATCAAGTTGACGGTCTATGGCCTGGGGGACTATGCGTTTGTTTCCACGGCGCAGGGCGAGGGCATTGTGTTCAAGGAAGGTCACAGCGTGATGCTGGTGTTCGCCGCCAATGAACAACTGCAGGAAGGCCTGAGCAAAACCCTCAAGGCCGCAACCGGCAAGGCCGCCAAGTGGCGCAAGGGTGAGCTGGTGACCTTCAAGGCCAGCGAATAATGAGTGACGGCCGGGCCCTGTTTCACCAGCAACACCTGGCGCAGGCCCAAGCCAAGGCCGCCGAACTGCTTGCCCGCAAAGATGATCTGCAGGGTGCCTGGTTGAACTGGGTGGCCAGTCAACTCTATGCACTGCGGCCCGCCGAGTACGCCAGCATGGTGCGCCGGGAACTGCAGCGTTTGCATCAGCAGCCCTGAATACCTGCAACGGTTTGAACCTCTACTACAGTTCTGTGGACTTAACTGTTCAAGGGCTTTGGCGGTGTGACAGCAAAGCCATCCGCCATGGTTGTGCAAACGCGAGGTTCAAAGGCATGAAAGTAATTCGAGCGCTGTTGGCAGCGACCCTTACCACCCTGGGCCTGTCGATGGCGGCCGCACCGGTAACGGCTGCCCAGGCGCCCATTCACTTTGCCGACCTGAATTGGGAAAGTGGCAGCCTGATCACTGAAGTTCTGCGGTTTATTGTCGAGAAGGGCTATGACTTGCCCACCGATACCTTGCCCGGCACCACCATCACCCTGGAAACCGCCCTGGCTAAAAATGATATTCAGGTGATCGGCGAGGAATGGGCGGGACGCAGCCCGGTATGGGTCAAGGCTGAAGCTGAAGGCAAGGTGGTCGGCCTGGGCGATACCGTCAAGGGTGCGACCGAAGGCTGGTGGGTGCCTGAATATGTGATCAAGGGCGACCCGGCCAAGGGCATCGCTGCGCTGGCGCCTGAGCTGCGCAGCGTGAAGGACCTGGCGCGCTACAAGGACGTGTTCAAGGACCCGGAAGCCCCGGGCAAGGGGCGCTTTCTCAACAGCCCTATCGGTTGGACCTCGGAAGTGGTCAATAAGCAAAAACTCAAGGCTTACGGCCTGGACGACAGCTACGTCAACTTTCGTAGCGGTTCAGGCGCGGCGCTGGATGCCGAGATCGCCTCGTCGATCCGCCGTGGCAAGCCGATCCTGTTCTACTACTGGTCGCCGACGCCACTGATGGGGCGCTACAAGTTGATCCAGCTGGAGGAACCGCCGTTCGACGCCGAGGCCTGGAAGACCCTGACCGACGCCGACAACCCCGACCCCAAGCCAACGCGTTCGTTGGCGTCCAAGCTGAGCATTGGCGTGTCTACGCCGTTCCAGCAGCAGTATCCGCAGATTGCGCAATTCTTTGAGAAGGTCGATTTCCCGATTGAACCGCTCAACCAGGCCCTGGCGAAAATGAGCGAAAAACACACCCCGCCCCGTGAAGTGGCGCAGGCGTTTCTCAAGGAACATCCGCAGGTATGGAAGGCCTGGCTGACAGATGACGTGGCCGCCAAGGTCGAAGCCAGCCTCAAATAACTCTCATATGAAGACCAAACTGTGGGAGGGCTTGTGTGGGAGCGGGCTTGCTCGCGAACGCGCAGTGTCAGTCACCAGATGTATAGACTGACCCACCGCATTCGCGAGCAAGCCCGCTCCCACAGGTTTAACCGCATTCCAGCTCTAGAACTTGGTCTGCACCGCCAACTCGAAGGTGCGCGGCGACCCCAGGTAATACGCCGGCGACACATGGGCGAACTGTGCATACACCTCGTTGGTCAAGTTGCGCACCCGGCCTGTCACCGAGGTGTGTTGATCGACCTTGTAGGTCAGGAACGTGCCGAACAGGGTGTACGCCGGCACGGTCAGGGTATTGGCATTGTCGGCGTATACCTGGGCCACGTACCGCGCATCCACGCCACCTTGCCAGGCGGGGGTGATGTCATAGGTCAGCCACAGGTTGCCCACCCGTTTCGGCACGTTCGTCGGCGTATTGCCCTTGCGCGACACCACCGCGCCGCTGGCGATTTTCTCGTTGAAGTCATCGTATTGCGCATCGACCCAGGCGAAGTTGCCTTCCGCCAACAGCTTGGGAGTAATGCGCAACGAACTGGCCAGCTCGATACCCTTTGACGACTGCGCGCCCACCGCAATACTGCGGGTAGGGTCTTGTGGATCGGTCACGGCAAAGTCCTTGCGTTCGATATGGTAGGCAGCAACGGTGGCTGAGCCGCGCCCGTCCAGGTAATCGAACTTGCTGCCCACTTCCCATTGCTTGCCGGTGGAGACATCAAACACCTGGGTGGTGCTGGTGGGCTGTTCGGCTGCGGTGCTGTATTGCACATAGACATTGGCCGTAGGAATGAACTGGTAGGTCAGGCCCACGCGCCCGGTGACCGGCTCCCAACGGCGTTTGACGTTAGGCTGGTTGTCGCGATGGCTGGTCACGTCCAGGTCGATGGCGTCATAACGTAGGCCGGTCAGCAGCGACAGCTTGTCGGTCAGGCCCAGGCGGTTTTCGACAAACAGCGCCTTGGTCGTCACGTCGGTGGTCTTGTCCTTGATAAAACCCGGTTTGGTGCCAGGGAGGTTGTAGAAATGCCCTGGATCGTAGTGGTTCGGGTCCACTGTGTTTTTGCCGGGCACGTTCAGCGGGCTGGCGGTGGTGCTGTTGACCTTGTATTCGAAACCGCCGGACCAGGTGGTGGCCAGGCCGAACACGCTACTGTCATGGCGCAGCTCGAACTGGTTGCCGTTCTGCTCGCCCTGATGCCGCACCTGATAGGCCGTCGAACGGTTCACCACGCTGTTATCGGCGCTGTATTGGTAGGTCTCCAGGTTGCGGTAGTCGCGCTGGCTGTCCAGGTGATAGAGGGTGTTGCGCAGGGTGGTGCTGTCGTTGATCCGGTAGTCGATGATCGAGCGGGCCCAGATCGTGCGTTGCTCGTAGCGGCCATCGGCGACGTTGTAGTTGTTGAAGCGGTTGTGCTTGTCGATCTTCAGCTCGCCAGCCTTGGGATTGAGCACCGGGGTGCCCCAGTACGGGCTGTCCTCGTGTTCATCCTGATACTCCAGGGCCAAGGTGTGGGACAGGTTGGGCGTCAAGTCACTGAGCAGGGAGAAGGCCACGCTCCAGGCATCGCGTTGCTGGCGGTCGATATGGGTGTGGTTGGTGTTACGGCTGACATCCAGGCGCGCGTAGTGTTGGACCTCGGCGCCGGGCGCGGTCAGGGCGTGGTTCAGGCCCAGGGCGATGCCGGTGGTGTCGTAGCTGCCGTAGTTGAGCTGGCCTTCGACGGCCTGTTCCTCGCGGGTGGCCAGTTTGGTCACGTAGTTGAGCGAGCCGCCCACGGAGCCGGCGCCGTTGATCAGCGAGGAGGGGCCGCCCACCAGTTCGACCCGGTCATAAATCCATGCATCCACGGGGCGTGCCAGGCCACCGGCGACGTTGATGCCGTTGAACATCTGGGTGATCTGGCTGCTGGTAAATCCCCGATAGGAGATAAACCCACCAAACCCCGGCGGCGCACTGGCGTTGACCCCGGGCAGGGTGTTGGCCGCATCCTGGAAGGTCTTGGCGCCACGGCGTTCGATATCGTTGCGGTCGGCGATGCTGATCGAGGCCGGGGTTTCCCGCACGCTCAGGCCCAGGCGCGAGGCCATGCCGCTGGGTTGGTCCAGGGCCAGGCCAGGCTCGTTGGTGGCGGCGCCGTCAATGGTGGTGGGGGCCAGTTCAAGGGCCCAGGCGCAAAAAGGCAGGCAGCCGAACAGGCCCGCCAATAGTGGTAAATGTTTCATCGATAAATCCTGAAAAGCATGGCTTGCAAGCAGCGCACAGCCGCGCGCGCTTCCCTGGGGAAACAGCACGGTGTGCAGATCAAAAAGCGCAGGTATCAGGCGTAGGCGGGCGGGGCGCGCGGATTAGCCGCAGGCCAGGTAAAACGGGCGGGAATGTCAGCGGTGAGCACCACCGCTGGTGGTGGAGCGTGGGGTTGAGGCAGCACCGCAACGTTGAGGCTGGAGTTGAGTGCCGGGCCCATGCCGCCGGTGGAACACAGCGGGCAACCGAAGGCCTTGGACAGTGTGGGCAGCGACTCATCGCCCGTGTTTACGGGGGCTGGCGCCTGGGTGCGAGGGTCTACGGTACAGAACTGGCCGCCAATGCCGTTGAGCTGCATGCCGACCATTTGCCCATGACCAATACTGCAGGCGAACACGTTGAACAGGACGCAGCCATAGAGCATCCAGGCAATCAACGAGCGGTCGGCACGGGCGAGTTTCATGGGCCGGCACTTTAACATCAGACGACTAAATGCCTGCAAAAAATCTGAAAAGGACTATCCTCTTTCGCACTTTTCCAGGGGTGTCCAACCATGAGCTTTGTCATTGCGAGGTGGGTCGTCGGGGTCTTTACGTTTATCAGCATGGTCCATGTGTACTGGGCCGCAGGCGGCAAGTTCGGCAGCACGGCGGCGATCCCGCAACTGCCCGGCGAGTTCGCCAGTGGCCCACGGCCGGCGTTCAAGCCGTCGGCGTTGGGCACCTTCCTGGTAGCGGTGGGGCTGGTGCTGATTGCATTGCTGGTGTGCCTGCGGGCGGGGCTGTTTTTCCAGCCGGTGGGGCATCAGGCTTTGCAGTGGGGGATCAGCGCGATTGCCCTGATCATGTTTGCACGGGCAATTGGTGATTCGGAGCTGGTGGGTTTTTTCAAGAAAGTCGGTGGGTCGCGGTTTGCCCGGCTGGATACGTTTTTCTATTCGCCGCTGTGCCTAGTGCTGGGCACGGGGTTGTTGGTCGTTGCCTGGACTTGAGTGACTATATGCAGAACCAAATGTGGGAGCGGGCTTGCTCGCGAAAGCGGTGTGTCAGTCAAGTATTTACCAACTGATCCACCGCTTTCGCGAGCAAGCCCGCTCCCACATGGTTTACCGCCTATATTCAGAGGGATCAGCTACCGCTTTCAGTCCTGCGGCTGCTGACCTCGGCCGGTACATCTTCCCCCGCCATGCGCTTGCGAAACAGCGACGTGCGCGCCAGCAACAGGGTGGTCACCGGCACGGTGATCGCCAGCAGGATCGGAATCAGCCAGCCATGCAGCACCGGCCCGGACTTGAGGGTCGAGAAGTAGATAATCGACGCCAGGGCCACGCACCAGGCGCCGAGGGTCGAAGCCAGCGCCGGTGGGTGCATGCGCTGGAAAAAATCCTTCATCCGCAACAGCCCGATCGCACCGATCAGCGCAAACAGGCTGCTGAGCAGCAGCAGGATTGCCACGACGATTTCCACCCACAGCGGCAGTTCGCTGACATTGATCATTCGATCACCTCACCACGCAGCAGGAATTTGGCCAAGGCAAACGAGCCGACAAAGCCGAACAGCGCAATCAGCAGCGCCGCTTCGAAGTAGGTATCACTGGCATAGCGAATGCCCAGCACCAGCATCATCAGCATGGCCAGGATATACAGGTAGTCCAGGGCCAGGACCCGGTCCTGGGCCGAAGGGCCCTTGAACAGGCGTACCAGGGTCAGGACCATGGCCAGGGAAAACAGGAACAGGCTGAACAGGATCGCATTGGCGAGCAGGGCACTCATTCGAAGATCTCCATCAGGGGCCGTTCATAGGCCTGCTTGAAGTGCTCGATAAACTGCGCGTCGTCATCCAGGTCGAACACGTGCAGCAGCAGGATGCTGCGGTCCAGAGCCAGTTCCGACCACACGGTGCCGGGGGTCACGCTGGTGATCATCGACAGCACCGCCAGGCCGTTGGCGTCGCGCAGGTCCAGGGGGATCTTGACGAAGCGCGAGCGCGGAGGGCGTGAGCCGCAGGTCAATACGCCCCAGGCCACGTGCAGGTTGGAGACGATGACATCGCGGCCGACCAGGAAGAACAGGCGAATGATCACCCCAGGTCGGCGGATACGCACCGGCAGCGGGCGCAGCGGGGCCATCATCAATGGCGCGAGGAAGCCGAGGATCGCCCCCAGCAGCAGGTTGCCGGGGCTGATCGACAGGTTCAGCACCAGCCACAGTACCCACAGTGCCAGTGACAGCCACGGGGCAGGGAACAGGCGTTTCATGGCTGCACCTCCATGGCGGCGGCCTGGGCCTGCGGGCTAGGCACCGGGCGGGTGGCCATGACGGCCATCACGTAATGCTCGGGGTTATTCAGGCTGGCGGCGGTGTCCTGGGTAAAGCGCATGAGCATTTCTGCCTTGAACGTCAGGCCAATCGCCAGGCCGAGCAAGACGAAGATCGGTATGCACTCAAAGCGGCGCAGCAGGGGCGACGGCCGTTCTTCCGGGGTCCAGAAGCGCTGGATGCCCAGGCGCGCAAAGGCGATCAACGAGGCCAGGCCCGAGAAGATCAACAGCGCCACCAGGCCCCAGGCTGCCGGGCGGATCGGCTCATTCACGGCGTGGCCCAGGCCCAGCGGGTTAATCAGGGCACTGAGCAGGCTGAGCTTGCCGATAAACCCCGACAGCGGCGGCATGCCGATAATCAGCAGGGCGCAGGCTATAAAACTCAGGCCGAGGAACGCCATGGTCCAGGGGATGACTTGGCCGACTACGGCCTTTTGCTCATCATCGAGGTTGGTCCCCTTGGGTGGGTGCAGGGATTCCACCGGCCGTGGCAACACTTCGATTTCATCGTCCAGGGGGAGCTCATTGGCCGAGCGCGAGCGTTCGATCAGTTCGGCGAGCAAGAACAGTGCGCTCAAGGCCAGGGTCGAACTGACCAGGTAAAACAGCGCGCCGGCGGTCAGGCTAGGCTGGGCAAAGCCCACGGCCGACAGCAGGATCCCGGCTGACACGAGGATGCTCAGGCTGGCCATGCGCTCCAGGCGCTGGGCGGCGAGCATGGCCAGGGCGGCGCAGAGGATGGTGGCCATGCCGCCGTATATCAGCCAGTCACCGCCAAACAGCGCCGAGGCGCCGGCCTGCCCGGAAAACAGCAGGGTCCACAGGCGCAACACGGTGTACACACCGACCTTGGTCATGATCGCAAACATCGCCGCCACCGGCGCGCTGGCCGAGGAGTAGGCCGGCGCCAGCCAGAAGTTCAGCGGCCACATGCCGGCCTTGGCCAGGAAGGCGGTGGCGAGGATCGCCGCGCCGGCATGCAGCAGGCCGCGATCGGCTTCTGGCACCAGCGGGATCTTCAGTGCCAGGTCAGCGAAATTCAGGGTGCCGGTGACCCCGTAGATCAGTGCCGCGCCAATCAGGAACAGTGACGAAGCCAGCAGGTTGATCGAGATGTAATGCAGCCCCGACGACACCCGCGCCCGGCCCGAGCCGTGGAGCATCAGGCCGTAGGACGCGGCCAGCAGCACCTCGAAGAACACGAACAGGTTGAACAGATCAGCGGTGAGGAAGGCGCCGTAGAGGCCCATCAACTGGATCTGGAACAGCGCATGGAAACTGGTGCCGGCGCGGTCCCATCGCGCCATGGCGAACAGCAGGGCGCTGACGCCAATGATCCCGGTGAGCACCAGCATCAGGGCCGACAGTTGATCCACCACCAGCACGATGCCGAACGGCACTTGCCAGTTGCCTGGCAGGTACACGCCGATGGAGGCAGGGCCGCCTTTTTGCGTCCAGTACAGCATCAACATCGCGATGCCCAGGCCGGTCATGCTCGACAGCAGGTTGATCTTGGCCTTGAGCGGGCGGTGTTTCTCGCCCAGCATCATCATCAGCGCGGCGGTCAGCAGTGGCAGCAGGATCGGCGCGATGATCAGTTGGTTCATCCAGCTCATTCCTTGGGCTCCCGGCCATCCACATGGTCAGTGCCGGTCAGGCCCCGGGACGCCAGCAGCACCACCAGAAACAGCGCGGTCATGGCGAAGCTGATCACGATCGCCGTCAGCACCAGGGCCTGGGGCAGGGGATCGGTGTAATGGAGCAGGTCCTGGGGCACGCCGTCCTTGATGATCGGCTCCTTGCCGATAAACAGGCTGCCCATGCTGAAGATGAACAGGTTCACCCCATACGACAACAGGCACAGGCCCATCACCACCTGGAACGTCCGTGGCCGCAGCACCAGCCAGACGCCGGAGGCCGCCAGGACCCCAATGGCAATTGCGATGACTTCTTCCATCAGGCGGCAGCTCCTTGTGCGGGTGTGGCGGCGGCTTTCGCCTGGTTGCCGGGTTTATGGGCCCGCACCGATTGGTGACCGAGGGCGGTGAGCATCAGCAGGGTCGAGCCGACCACCATGGCGTACACGCCGACGTCGAAGAACAGCGCGCTGGCGATGTGGATATCGCCCAGCACCGGCAGGCTCAGGTGCAGGGCACTGGTGGTGAGGAACGGATAACCGAAGAACAGCGCGCCGAGCCCGGTCAATGTTGCCGACAACAGGCCGAAGCCCATCCAGCGCATCGGCCGCAGGTTCATCTGCGCCTCGACCCACTGGGTACCGGCGACCATGTATTGCAGGATAAACGCCACCGACATCACCAGGCCGGCGACAAACCCGCCACCCGGCTGGTTGTGGCCGCGCATAAACAGGTAGAACGACACCACCACGGCAATCGGCAGCAGCAGGCGCACCAGCACCGCTGGCACCATCATGAAGCCCAGGGCGGTGTCGCTGGCCTGGCGTGGGTTGACCAGGTCGGTGTCCACATCCGGAGCCAACAGCCGCTGTTGCGCGGGCAGTTGCTCGCTTTCCTTGGGCGGGCGGAAGCGGCGTAGCAGCGCATACACCGTCAAGGCCACGGCGCCCAGCACGGTGATCTCGCCCAGGGTATCGAAGCCCCGGAAGTCGACGAGCATCACATTCACCACATTGCTGCCGCCGCCTTCAGGCAGGGCACGGCTGAGGTAGAACGAGGAAATATCGTTGGGCGTCTGGCGGGTCAGCATCGCGTAGGACAACAGCGCCATGCCGCCACCGACCACCGTGGACAGCAGCAAGTCGCGCAGCCGGCGAATACGCGCCTTGCGCAACGAACTCGGGAGTGGCGAAACCTCTTCGATCCGTCGTGGCAGCCAACGCAGGCCCAACAGGATCAACACCGTCGTCACCACCTCGACCACCAGTTGCGTCAACGCCAGGTCTGGCGCGGAGAACCAGACAAAGGTCACGCAGGTCATCAGGCCGCAGACACTGACCATGGTCAGGGCCGCCAGCCGGTGATACTTGGCTTGCCAGGCGGCGCCCAGGGCACAGGCAATCGCCAACAGCCACAGGGTGACGAAAACGATGGAACCCGGGATTTTCGGCCGGTCGCCCCAGCTCAGGCTGCTGCCCAGCATGGGGATCATCCCGGCGATCACCGCCACCAGCACCAGCAGGAACAACTGGGTCTGCAGGCGCTTGGTGCTGATGCGTTTCTCGATCTTGCGTACGCCGCGCATCATCACCACCAGGCAGCGTTCGAACATGCGCTTGCCATTGAAGTAGCTGATGATCGGCGGGTACTTGAAGCGCCCGCGCTTGAGTTGCTTGCGCAGCAGCAGGTACAGGATCACGCCACCGGTCATGGCCACCAGGCTCATGATCATCGGTGCGTTCCAGCCGTGCCAGATCGCCAGGCTGTACTGGGGCAGTACGCCGCCTACCACCGGCAGGGCGGCGGCGGCGAGGATCGAGCCGACTACCTGGGCTGGGAAGATCCCCACCAGCAGGCAGGTAAACACCAGCAGCTCCACCGGCGCACGCATCCAGCGCGGCGGCTCGTGTGGCGTGTGCGGCAGGTCGGTGGCGGGCGGGCCGAAGAACACATCCACGGTAAAGCGCAGGGCATAGGCCACGCTGAAGGTGCCGGCGATGGTCGCGATCACCGGCAGGGCGATTTCTACCCATTTCGTCGAGGAGACGAACACGGTTTCGGCGAAGAACATTTCTTTGGACAGGAAGCCATTGAGCAATGGCACCCCGGCCATGGAGGCGCTGGCGACCATGGCCAGGGTCGCGGTAAACGGGATCAGGCGCACCAGGCCGCTGAGCTTGCGGATATCCCGGGTGCCGCTTTCGTGGTCGATGATGCCCGCGGCCATGAACAGCGAGGCCTTGAACGTGGCGTGGTTGAGGATATGGAACACTGCCGCGACGGCGGCCAGCGGGCTGTTGAGGCCCAGCAGCAGGGTGATCAGGCCCAGGTGGCTGATGGTGGAGTAGGCCAGCAGGCCCTTGAGGTCGTTCTGGAACATCGCGCAATACGCGCCGAGCAACAGGGTCAGGGCGCCGGCGCCACCGACTATCCAGAACCACTCTTCGCTGCCCGACAACGAGGGCCACAGGCGGGCCAGCAGGAACACGCCGGCCTTCACCATCGTGGCCGAGTGCAGGTAGGCCGACACAGGAGTCGGTGCGGCCATGGCGTGGGGGAGCCAGAAGTGGAAGGGGAACTGCGCGCTTTTGCTCAGGGCGCCGATCAGGATCAGCGTCAACAGAATGGGGTAGAGGGAGTGGGCACGGATCTGGTCACCGGCGGCGAGCACCTGGTCCAGGTCGTAACTGCCGACGACATGGCCGAGCAGCATAACCCCCGCCAGCAGGCACAAACCTCCCGCACCGGTCACCATCAGCGCCATATAGGCACCACGGCGCGCATCGGAACGGTGGTGCCAATAGCCGATCAGCAGGAACGAGAACAGGCTGGTCAGTTCCCAGAAAAATACGATCTGGATCAGGTTGCCGGAGATCACCAAACCGAGCATTGCGCCCATGAACGCCAGGAAAAACGCAAAGAAACGCGGCACCGGGTCATCCGGCGACATGTAATAGCGCGCATACAAAGACACCAGGCTGCCGATACCCAATACCAGCATCGAGAACAGCCAGGCAAAGCCATCCATGCGCAACACGAAGTCCAGGCCCAGGCTGGGCAGCCAGGAGAATTCTTCGCGGATCACGCCACCGTCGGCGATCTGGGGGTAGAGCAGGGCGACTTGTACAGTACCGACCAGGGCCACAAGGCCGGCCAGCAGGGATTCAGTGTTACGTGCGTTGTGCGGCAGCAAGGCCGCTAGACAGCTGCCTATGAAAGGCAGAAGCAGTAGAACTATCAGGGACATAGGCTTCTAGTCTGCGGTGGTTTGGGATGCATCATACGTGCCGGAAACCGGATTACCAAACGGCAACCTGTGGCAGGATCCTACAAGATGCACCGAAAACGCCCATCTGTCCCTGTAGGAGCGAGCTTGCTCGCGAAAAACCTCAGAGCGCTGCGGCGCATCAGGTTACCCGCGTCATCGTTAACGCTCTTCGCGAGCAAGCTCGCTCCTGCCATTGGATTTCTGTTGCCGGGTTTTCATCTCGCTGACAATCACCGCCGCCACAATCAGCACTGCCCCGAGCATGGCAATCGGAGGGAAACGCTCCCCGGCGATCCGCCCGATCACCCCGGCCCACACCGGTTCACCGGCATAGATCAGGGTGGCACGGGTTGGCGAGACGCTTTTCTGCGCCCAGTTCATCGCCAGTTGAATCACCGCACTGGTCAGGCCCAGGCCTACCGCGCTGAATAGCAGCACCCAGGAAAAAACCGGCAGTGCCTCTCCCGTAGGCACTACCAGCAGGAACGAAAGAAGCGACGCAGTGGCCAATTGCACCACGGTCACCCGGCGCACATCCACCTGGCCGGCGTAGGCGCTGATCAGGATGATTTCGGCGGCAATCGCAATGGCGCCGATCAAGGTGGCGATTTCGCCGGGGCTGAAATTCAGTGATGCGCCGGCCGGGCCGGTCAGTAGCATCAAGCCGGCGAAGGCCAGCATGATGCCAATGCTTGGCATCAACCCCGGGCGTCGTCCCAGCACCAGCCATTGCAGCAGCGGTACAAACGGCACATAGAGCGCGGTGATAAATGCCGACTGGCTGCTGAGGATGGTCTGCAGGCCAATGGTTTGCAGGCCATAGCCAAACATGATCGCCGTGCCGATAAACACGCCGGCCTTGAGCTCAAACCGCGTCAGGCCACCCAGGTTGCGCAGGGAAAACAGGCCGACCACCAGCGCCGCCGCGGCAAAGCGCAGGCCGACAAAAAACATCGGCCCGCTGACGGTCATGGCGTGTTGTACGAGGATAAAGGTGCCGCCCCAGATCATGGTGATCAGCACCAGCACGCATTCGGCTTTGCTGAAGCGGGAAAACAGCGGGGAGGCGGTCGAGGTGGTCATGGCGGCTCTGGTCTTGCACAGGAAGGGCGCGGAACGCACAATGCGCCGCAGCTGGGCAGTATACTGCGCAAACCTATCGAGTGAGCAATATAGTGCACAAAGAAAATCCGCAACGAGCCTCGGTCCTGCAGCACGTCAGCCAGAACGTTCGTCGCCTGCGCCATGCCGCCGAACTGAGCCAGACGGCCCTGGCGGAAAAATCCGGAGTCAGCCGGCGCATGCTGGTGGCCATCGAGGCAGGCGAAAAGAACGTCAGCCTGTCCACCCTCGACCGTGTGGCCGAAGCCCTCGACGTGGCGTTCAGCGACCTGATCCAGGCCCCTGAGGTCCGCGACCATAGCCGCATCAACGAACTGGCCTGGGCCGGTGAAATCGATGGCAGCAAGGCTGTGTTACTGGCCAAGGCCACCGCCCGGCGCGAGGTCGAGCTGTGGGAGTGGCGCCTCGAACCGGGCGACCGCTATTGCCCGGACCCCGACCTGGAAGGCTGGAGCGAACAGTTGTTTGTGTTCGAGGGCAGCTTGACCCTGGTGGTGGACGACGTCGAAACCACCATCGCCGCCAGTGAGTTCTTCATGTTCCCCAGTCATCGGCCCCATGCCTATCGCAATGACGGGGCGGTGGCGGTGCGGTTTATCCGCAATGTGGTGATCTAGATCCACACGTCATTGAGCATGGTCCGCTCGCCGCCCTGATCGCCGGTATTCAACACTCCACAGGGCTCGACCAGCAGTAGTTTCACCTCGCCCTCGGCATACGGCTTGTGTTCCACGCCCTTGGGCACCACGAACATCTCGCCGACGCCGATCTGTACCGCGCCATCGCGAAAATCAATACGCAGCACGCCATCGAGGACGATAAACGTCTCATCGGTATCCACGTGGCTGTGCCAGACAAAATCCCCCTCGATCTTCACCACCTTGAATTGGTAGTCGTTCATCTGCGCGACGACCTTGGGTGTCCATTGCTCGCTGAACAGGCTGTATTTGTGCGCAAAGTTGATGGCGGTGTAGGCGGGCATGGCAGTCATCTCAGTTGATCCGGGAAAGAGCTGACCTTAAGTGCAACGCGATAACCGGTATTGAATGATCGTGCGATTGCCAGTCCAATAGAAACGTTATATTGTATCTTTCAATAACGATTCTCATGTATCGCCATGCCTGAGGTCGGTTAGTTTACTTTCGGCTCAAGGGATTGCAGATGAACCAGTTGCACGGGATAGCTCCGCGGTTTTCAACCTTGTTGGCGGCGGGCCTGGTGTCTTCGCTCACCGGCTTGCCCGCAGTGGCGCAGGAGCGCGAAGAGTCGGTCACCGAACTTGAAGCCACCCGCGTCAGCGCGCCGCTGAACAAGGCGCTTGAGGTCAATGCCGGTGGTTTCGGGGCCAAGGACACCATGGAAATCCCCCTGGCCATCCAGAGCTATTCCAGCAAGACCATCGCCGACAGCTCCGCGCGCACTGCCGTGGATGTGTTGAGCCTCGACCCTTCAGTGCTCAGTTCGTCTGGCGGCAGCGGCTTTGACAATTTCCGCCTGCGCGGCTTTGCCATGGATAACTTCAACACCATCCGCCGCGACGGCCTGACCCTGGCCCCGCACCACGATGTGCCCCTGGAAAACGTCGAGCGCATCGACGTGCTCAAGGGCCCATCGGGTTTCCTCTACGGCTTCAACTCGCCGGGCGGCACTATCAACTACATCCTCAAGCGCCCGACCCTGGAACCGTTGCTCAATGTCAGCGTGCAAGGCTCGTCCTTGCTCGGCCGCTACGTGGCGATTGATACCAGCGACTCGTTCAACGACGGCGCCTTTGGCTACCGCCTGAATGCCGGCTACGAAAAAAACGGTGACTTCGATCACGCCCGCGACATGGAGCGCAAATTCATCGGCCTGGCCACCGATTTTCGCTTGAGCGACCGTGCCCTGTTGCAACTGAACGCCGACTGGTCCCGCAAATCCACGGTCTCCGATCCGTTGCTGCGGGCCGACCAGAGTGGTCGCGCCAACCCGCTGGACCCTTCCAGCTACGTGCTGCCGCCCAAGGTCAATCGCCGGGACCTGCTGACCGGGTCCTGGTTTCGCCACCAGACCGAAGGCGCCAACCTCGACGCCAAGTTCGAGTACGAACTGGATGACAACTGGACTTCCGTAACCCAAGGCAACTACTCGCGGGTCGAGCGCCATGGCGGCTACAACGACCTGTTCGGGATCAAGCCCAACGGCGATATTGGCTCGGCCGACTATTATGTGTCCCGTGGCGAAGTGTTCAGCACCTGGTCGCTGCAGTCGTACCTGGCCGGCAAGTTCGCCACCGGCAACATCTATCACGACGTGTTCTTCGGCACCGGCTACAAGCAGTTCAAGGACGTCAGCCCGTTCTGGGATTCGGTGGACAGCGGCACGCCAGGCATCGGCATCGGTGACGTCTCGGTGGGCAATATCCGCCACCCGGTCAACCCGCCCAAATGGCATTTCGGCCCGGAGCAGCCCACCGACTTTGTGTCTTCCATCAAGGAAACCTCGGTCTTTGCCAGCGACCTGATTTCCCTCACCGAACAGTTCCAGGTGATGCTCGGCGGGCGTTACATCTGGTACCGCGCCGATCAACTCTCGGCCATCGCGCCTTCGCAAAGCCATAACGTGTTCGTGCCCAGCGCCGCGCTGATCTACCGGCCCTGGGACAGTCTGATGACCTACGTCAGCTACTCCAAGGGCTTTGAAAAGGGCGACTACGCCCCCCATAACGCGACCAACGCCAGCCAACCCACCGACGCCATCGAGTCCAAGCAGTACGAGGTGGGCCTGAAGCTGGACCTCAATGATCGCCTGAACCTGGGCCTGGCGGTGTTCGATATCCGGCGCCAGGCCAGTTACCTGAACACCAGCAACACTTATGTGAGCAACGGCGAATTCCACCACCGTGGCGCCGAGCTGACCCTGTCCAATCGCGTCACCGACACCCTGACCCTCACCGCCAACGCCACCTACCTGGCCACCCGCATGGAAGATGTGGATGACGTCACCGTGGACGGCAAGCGCACCGAAAGCGTGCCCAAATGGAAAGGCGCGGTCGGCGCCCTGTACAGAGTGGAAGCCGTGCCCGGCCTATCGTTGGACAGCACCGTCAGCTATGTCGGCAGCCGCCCGGTGGATGCGCAGAACAGCGGCTACATCCCCAGCTATACCTTGCTCGACGCCGGTATCAGCTACCGCTCGAAACTGGCGGATACCCCAGTGACCTACCGCCTGCACGGCAAGAACCTGACCAACAAGTACTACTACGCCAGTGCCTACTATCAAGGTGGGCTGGATGTGGGGCGCGAGCGCGAAGTGTTCCTCTCGGCCAAGTTCGAGTTCTAGAACCATGACCTATTCCAGCTCCTTGCCCGGCCTGCGCCACCTGTGGGTCGAGCGCCTGCTTGAGCAGCATCCGGACACGTTGACCGAGTTGGTTGACGGTCTCGGCTCGCCCCTGCATCTGCTGTGCCCGCAGGTATTCCACGCCAATGTCGAAGCCTTCCAGCACAGCTTTACCCAGGCCCAGGTGCGCGGCAGCCTGTTGTTCGCAAAGAAGGCCAATAAGGCCAACTGCTTTATCCAGGCCTGCGCGCAGTGCGCGATTGGGGTGGATGTGGCCAGCGTCGGTGAGCTGCAAAAGGCCTTGGCGGGCGGGGTTGCCGGCAGTGATATTGGCGTGTCCGGCCCGCGCAAGAGCGATCAATTGCTGGGGCTGAGCTTGAGCCATCAGTGCCTGTTGGCGGTGGACTCCCTGGAGGAACTGCTGCGTATCCAACAGTTGGCGCAATCCCTGCGACAAAGGGCGCACCTGTTGTTGCGTTATTGCCCCAGCAACCAGCCCCACAGCCGTTTCGGCCTGAATGCCCGGGAGTGCGACCAGGCCCTGGTGTTCTGCCGCCAACATGCGACAAATCTGGACCTGCAAGGCTTTTCTTTTCACCTGGGCGGCTATGACACCGAGCAGCGGGCGCAAGTCGCCAGCCACTTGATCGATCTGTGCCTGGCCAGTGAGTTGGACAATTGCCGCACGGTCAACCTGGGCGGTGGTTTTGCCGTGCGCTATGTCGACCCGGCACAGTGGCAGGCCTTTATGGCCGAGGACTGCGTCGAGCGTTATCACAGCGCCAAGGGCTTCGCTGGTTTCTATCCCTATGGTGCGCCGCGCGCCGGCGCCGAGGCCCTCGACGATATCCTCGCCACGCCCGTCAGCCCCGGCTTGAGCCTGGCGCAAAAGGTCATCGAATACGGCGTGCAGTTGCTCATCGAACCTGGCCGCGCCTTGCTCGACCAAGCCGGCATCAGTGTGTTCCGCGTGCAGGGCGTCAAGGACCGCAGCGCCAGCGACGGCTATGCCTTGGTCACCGTGCAGGGCAGCAGCTTCAACCTCTCCGAACAGTGGTTCAACAGCGAATTTCTGCCTGACCCGTTGCTGCTGCCGGCCACACCCCGGCCGCGGTCGCCCTTTGTGGCGTGCATCGGCGGCGCCACCTGCCTTGAGTCAGACATGTTGACCTGGCGCAAAGTCGCCTTCGACTACCCGGTCCAGGCGGGTGACTTGCTTATCTACCTCAATACCGCCGGCTATCAGATGGACTCCAACGAGTCGTCATTTCACGAAGCCCCATTGCCCCACAAAGTGGTGCTGGAGCTGCGTAACCGACACCTGCGCTGGAAGCTGGACAGCCTGGCTTGAGCGTGCAAACCCTTCAACAAGGAGTCTTGAGTGAACAGTTTGAACAAACCCGCGGCCCCCGCCGATCTATGGGTGCTACCCCAAGCCGCGCTCGAAGACCTGGGCGTGAGTTACCGCGAAGTGCTGCGGGTGGTCGAGCAGGCGTACAAGGCCTTGCGCAGCGGCGATTCGCAAAACCCGCTCAAGACCATTGTCGAGCCTGCTGACCGCCACTCCATCAGCTACTCGATGGTCGGCCGCGATGGCGCCAGCCACACGGTGGGCTTCAAGGTGGTCTACGAACACGATCCGCAGCGCACCCGCGATGCCTATCAGTTCCACTCGTTTATTTTCCTGTGTGATGACCGCACCGGCCGCCCGATTGCCTTGATGGACGTGGTCAAGCTCGGCCCGCTGCGCACCTCGGCGACCTCGGCATTGATGGCCAGGGCCGCATGCCCGGATGCGCGCAGTGCGCTGGTGGTGGGTACCGGCGTGCAAGGCCAGATCGCCTTGCCGATGTTGCTCGCGGCCATGCCGGACCTGGAACGTTTGTATGTCTACGGGCACTACGCCGAGGGCTTGCGTGCGGTGCGCGAAAACCTGCACAAACACTACCCGCTGCGCGATGTGATCGTGGTCGATGACCTGCAGGCGGCGGCTGGCGAGGCCGATATCATCCTTGGCGTCGCCGGGCTTTCGGCGCGCCAGCAAGTGCAGCGTGCCTGGCTCAAGCCTGGCGCGGTGGCGGTGCTGGTGGGCTATGGCATTGATGCCGACGTGCTGCACGGCGCCGACTACCGCATCGCCACCGACACCGCGCAAATGCAGGTCACCAGCGCCGACCTGGTAGCGGCCGACGGCAGCCTGCCCGAAGTGGACGCCGAACTGCCAGACATCCTCCTGGGCCTGGCGCCCGCACGCCGACATCCAGGCGATGTGGTATTCGCCTATAACAGCGGCATGGTGGTGACCGATGTCGCCCTCGGTCGCCTGATGGCCGACCGCGCCCTGGCGCAGAACCGTGGGCAGAGGGTTCAGCTATGGTCGGCCTGAATGCCGCACAACCCGGCGCCTGGCGCGCTGACAGCCGGGCGCTGCTGTTACTGGCATTGCCGTTGATCCTGACCAACCTTGCGTATGTGGCCCTGACCACCATCGATATCGTGGTGCTCGGTACCCTGGGCGCCAAGGAGCTGGCGGCTGGCGGCCTGGCCATCGCGCTGTTCAACCAACTGCGCACCACCGGCACCGGGCTGGTCACGGGCGTCAGCAACCTGGTGGCCCAGGCCAATGCCC
Source organism: Pseudomonas sp. WS 5027 (assembly GCF_012985695.1). Classification (NCBI taxonomy): domain Bacteria; kingdom Pseudomonadati; phylum Pseudomonadota; class Gammaproteobacteria; order Pseudomonadales; family Pseudomonadaceae; genus Pseudomonas; species Pseudomonas sp. WS 5027. Next base: position 73,382 of record NZ_JAAQWU010000004.1, read on the forward strand.
AGGGCGATGAAGCCCAGGTGCGGGCGCTGTTGGTGGCGGGGCTGTTCTGGGCGACCGTCAGCGGCCTGGTATTTATGGGCGTGCTCCTGGGGTTGCGCCAGCCGCTGACCTGGCTGGGCCAGGACGCGAGTGTGGTGGCCAATGCCATGGACTTCCTGCTGATCATTGCGCCGGGCCTGTTGCCGTGCCTGTGGTTCCAGGCGCTGCGTCATTTCACCGTGGGCCTGAAATTCCCCGGGCCGTTGCTGGCAATCACCCTGGTGTCGATCTTCCTCACGGCCGCGCTGAACTACGTGCTGGTGTTCGGCAAGTTCGGCGTCCCAGCCTACGGGTTGGCGGGGGTGGCGATCACCAGCGCGGTGGTGTTCCTGTTGTCGTTCCTGATGTTCTTCGCGGTGGTGCTGACCCATCGGCGCCTGGCCGGTTACTTCAAGCTGGCGCACTTGCGCTTCTCGCCGGCGGCGATCAAGGCCGTGTGGAAGCTCGGGCTGCCGATTGCCGGGACCTATGCCAGCGAGGCCGGGTTCTTCAGCGTGCTGACCTTGCTGATCGGCACCCTGGGCATGGAAGCGCTGGCGGCGCAGACCGTGCTCAACCAGATCATCTACATCGTGTTCATGTTCTCGGCGGGGATCTCCCATGCAGCCTCCATCCAAATCAGCGAGGCCTGCGGTACCGGGCAGTATCAGCGCGCCCGGCAACTGGGGCGCCTGGGACTGGGCCTTGGGGTGCTGGTCATGCTGCTGTTTGCCATTCCCTACGCGCTGCTGCCCGAACAGGTGATCGGCCTGTTTATCAGCACCGAACACGCCAACAACCTGGACGCGGTGCGTCTGGCGACCACCGGCTTGCTGATCGCCATCGTCCTGCAGGTGTTCGACGCCAGCCAGAACATCGGCAACGGCATCCTGCGCGGCATTGGCGATACGGCGGGGCCGCTGCGCATTTCACTGTTCGGCTACTGGCTGGTGGGCCTGCCCGCCGCCTGGTTGCTGGGGATTGTCAGCCCTTACGGGATCTTTGGTGTGTGGGCCGGTTTGGCGATTGGCCTGGCGGCCACGGCGCTGCTGCTGATCGTCTCGTTTGAACGGCAACTCAAGGCGCTGGACCGCGCGAGCGCCATCGCACTGTCATGACAAGGAGGTGTTCCATGCATCAAGACAACCCCGCGCAATGCATCGAGGCGCTGGTACGGCCCAGTGTGCGGCGCTTGCCCCTGTATGACCCGGGCGCCGATCCACGCCAGTTGGGTACGCCCATGGTGACCAAACTGTCCAACTGCGAAAACCCTCTGGGCATGTCGCCGGCAGCCGCTGCGATGCTTACGCGCCAGGGCGGGGAAGGGCTTGCGCGCTACCCCGACCCCACTGGCCGGGCGCTGCGGCAACTGATTGCCGGGCAGTTGGGTGTGGACCCCGCCAGGCTCATCCTCGGCAACGGCTCGGAAAATATCCTCGAGCTGTTGTGCCTGGCGTTGCTTGATCCCAAGGATCGGGTAGTGACCCAGCAACCCTGTTTCAGTCTGCATGAAAGCCTGCCGCTGATGATGGGCGCGACGGTGGACAAGGTGGCGCTCAACCCGGACTTCAGCTTCAACCTGCGCGCCTGGGCCACGGCCCTCAAGCAACCGGCGAAGCTGTTGATGCTCAGCACCCCCTGCAATCCGGTGGGCACGGCGCTGTCCAGCGCCGAGCTGACGGCCCTGGTCGCCGCCGCCCACCCCGACACCTTGTTGGTGATCGACGAGGCGTACTTCGAATTCGTCGAGGACGGCGCCGATGCCCTGGCGATCCTCGGTGCACAGTCGCGGCCGTGGATCATCCTGCGCACGTTCTCCAAGGCGTACGGGTTGGCCGGGCTGCGGATCGGCTATGGCATCGCCTCGCACCCCAGCCTGGTCGATGCGCTGCACCGGGTGCGCACGCCGTACAACGTCAATCAGATGGCCCAAGAGGCGGCCAAGGCCGCCTGGCTCGACCCGCACCATGTGATTCGCAGCCGCGAGTTTGTCGCCATCGAGCGCCGACGCCTGACCGAAGGGTTGCAGGCGGCGGGGTTTCGTGTGGCGCCGTCCCAGGCCAATTTCCTGTTTATCGATACCGCCTGCAATGCCCTGGAAGTGGTCGACGAACTGCTCAAGGACGGGATCATCGTCAAGGCCTGGCGCGAGCCGGGGTACACCGGTTTCATCCGCGTGTCCCTGGGCCTGACCCAGGAAAACCAGGCGTTTCTCGCCAGCCTGCAACGCGCCGTCGCGGCCTTGGCCGGATAAGCGCCGCGCCGGTTTTTCATACTGCCCAGAGGTTGTCATGATCAAGACTTGCCTGTCCGAACTGATCGGCGATACGCCGCTGCTCAAATTGTGCGACACCGAAAACGGCAGCTGCGTGCTGCTCAAGCTGGAGCAATTCAACCCCACCGGCACCGCCAAGATCCGCATGGCCCGGCAGATGCTCGACGAGGCGCAGGCCTCGGGGCAACTCAAGCCGGGTGGGCGGATTGTCGAATCGACCTCAGGCAACACCGGGTTGGGCCTGGCGTTGCTGGCCGCCGAGCGTGGCTACCGCTTCACCGCCGTGGTCGACGAACACGCCAGCCCCGACAAACTGCGAGCGATGCAAGCCTTTGGGGCGCAACTGGTGCGGGTCGGCGACCCCGGTGGCGGGCTCGCCACCGCCGACCGCGATGCCACGGCCGAGCGTATCGCCAACGAACAGGGCGCCTATTGGACCCGCCAGCACCACAACCCGGCCAATGCCAACGGCTACACGCAACTGGCCGCGGAACTGCGCGCGGTGCTGGGCGATGAAATCCACTACCTGGTGGGCGCCGTGGGCACCGGTGGCTCACTGTGCGGCACCGCGCGGGCCTTGAAGCGCCATGCCCACGGCCTGCAAGTGATTGGTGTCGAACCCTGCGGCTCGGTGATCTTCGGCGGCCCCGGTGCGCCGTATTACCAGTCCGGCACCGGCACCCCGCAAGGCGCGGAAATCGGTGCCGTGGTCGACTATGAGTTGATTGATAAAGGGCTCACCGTCAGCGATGCCCAAGCCTTTGAAACCGCGCGCTACCTGGCGCGGCATTACGGCCTGCTGCTGGGCGGTTCGGCAGGCGGTGTGGTTTACCAGGCCCTGCGCGAGGCGCGGCACGCCCCGGCCCACAGCGTCATCGTGGCGCTGGTGTGCGATGGCGGCGAAAAATACCTCGATACGGTATTCAACGACCAATGGATGGCAGACCGGCAGTTGCTGGCGCCGCAGGTGCATCGCGAACTGCAGCAGTGGTTGGGCGCGCTACCCCCGTTCAAGCAGCAAGCCTAGCGGCTTGCCTGGGGCGCCGGCCTTCGCTACTGTGGCGCCCCGCCCGCGTGAGCCCCGCCATGAGTGACACCACTGTCGAACTGATCCAAACCGGCCCGGAACAGGCCGAGCTGATCTGCAACCTCTACCAGTTCTATGCCTATGAATCCTCGGATTGGGAACAGGAAGATGTCGAGCAGGATGGCCGTTTCTACATCCATGAAGAACATCTGGCGCGCTACTGGCAGGAGCCGCAGTGGAGCGCCAACCTGCTGCTGGTGGACGGCTATATCGCCGGATTTCTGCTGATCGAGCGCAGCGAACTGCCGGGGATCAACGCTCTGGAGTTGGCGGACCTGTTTATCCTCAAACGCTATCGACGCAAGGGCATAGGCCGCGCCCTGGCCACTCAGGTGCTGACCAGCGGCGAGGCTGACTGGCTGGTGCGTTTCTACGATCAGGACGAAGCCTCCCAGGCGTTCTGGCGCAGCGTACTGGACAACCTGCCGCGCCCGGTGCAGGCCATTGAGTTGGATGACGAACCGCATTTGTTGAACTTTTTGGTGACCCGGGCGGTGGTTCACTGACCTGTGGGCGCGGGTAGGCGTTTGTCTGGATTACCGCCGATTGACTTCGGTTGAACGGTTGGGCGTCTATGCTGGTCAACTGACCTTCAATGTCGATGCAAACAGGTGACCGCAATGGCCAAGACTTACAGCTACGCCGCCCGTGACGCCAAGGATGCCCTCAAACCCTTTACCTTCGAGCGTCGCGCCCCCGGTGCTGACGATGTACAGATCGATATCCTCTATTGCGGGGTGTGCCACTCCGACTTGCACACGGTACGCAATGAGTGGAACAACACCCTCTATCCGTCGGTGCCGGGCCATGAAATTGTTGGCCGGGTGACAGCGGTGGGGGCCAATGTCAGCCGCTTCAAGGTCGGCGACCTGGCGGGCGTCGGTTGCATGGTCGATAGCTGCCAGCACTGTGAATCCTGCGCCGAGGGCGAGGAGCAGTACTGCGAGAACGGCTTTACCGGTACCTACAACGGTCCGGTGTTTGGGGGCGAGAACACCTTTGGCGGCTACTCGGACAACATCGTGGTCAAGGAGAAGTTCGTCCTGCGCATCTCCCACGACGAGGCGCAATTGGCAGCCGTGGCGCCGCTGTTGTGTGCCGGGATCACCACCTATTCGCCGCTGCACCACTGGAAGGTCGGGCCTGGGCAGAGGGTCGGCGTGGTCGGTCTCGGTGGCCTGGGCCATATGGCGGTGAAGATCGCCCATGCCATGGGCGCCCATGTGGTGTTGTTCACCACCTCGCCGAATAAACGCGAAGACGGCCTGCGCCTTGGGGCTGACGAAGTGGTGGTGTCGAAGAACCCGGACGAAATGGCCAAGGTCGCCAACAGCCTGGACTTCATCCTCAATACCGTGGCCGCGCCCCATGACCTGGACGCGTTCCTCAACCTGCTCAAGCGCGACGGCACCATGACGCTGGTGGGCGCGCCGGACAGTCCGCACCCGTCGCCCACGGTATTCAACCTGATCTTCAAGCGCCGCAGCCTGGCCGGCTCATTGATCGGTGGCATCCAGGAGACCCAGGACATGCTCGACTTCTGCGCCCGGCACGGAATCGTCTCGCAGATCGAGATGATTGATATCCAGAGCATCAACGAATCCTATGAGCGCATGCTCAAGGGCGATGTGAAATACCGCTTCGTGATCGATATGGACAGCCTCAAGCGCGAGATCCAAGCGGCCTGAGAGCCCTAGCCAGGAAGCCCGTTGTGATGATGCTTGTTGTGATGACGGGGCTTGTTGTGGCGAGGGGGCTTGCCCCCCGTTGGGCTGCGCAGCGGCCCCAAAACCAGCCACTTCGGTATATCTGGCACAACGTGGTGAGGCGATTGGGGTGGCTTCGCCACCCAGCGCGGGGCAAGCCCGCTCGCCACAGAAAATCTGCGATCCACAGTAAGTTCCCACCTGCTGCAACGCCCCCCCTGTGGCGAGGGGGCTTGTCCCCCGTTGGGCTGCGCAGCAGCCCCAATATAAGCCCCACCGAGGAGTGTCAGGCACACCGAGGGGGATGGTTTTGGGGCTGCTGCGCAGCCCAGCGGGGGCGATACGGCGTTCCGGCAAGCCCCCTCGCCACATATGACTACAACAACCGGCCCGCCGCCACTCAGCGGGCGCTGTAGGGCAACAGAAACGCCACGCTAAGCCCCGCCAGTGAAATCAAGCCAAACCACGCCACTGGCCCCATGGCCCAGCCCCACACCTGCACACTCGCGGCAAAGCTGGCCGTCAGCAGCACCCAGCCCATCCCCCGCAAGCCACGGCGCAGCATGGGCGAGGGCGGGCGGTGCCAGAGCTGTTTGTAGTGCCGCTCCAAGCCTAGGCATAACCCCAGCATTCCAGCGCACGCCAGCAACAAGGCTGCTATCAATGCCATCTCAGTTGGCCTCTGCCGCAGGTTGCTTGCCCACGCGCCGTGGGGCACGTTCCTTGGGCGCCTGGTACAACTTCCAGCACGACCAGGCCAGCAGCAGGCCAAGGGCGACGCTGGTCAATTCCAGGTAAACGTAATCACCCAGGCTTTGCCCTAGCAGACTCAGGGCCGGCAGGCCAATACACAGGGCGGCGGCCAGGCCCAGTTGCTCGCGCCAGGCACTGCGCCAGGGGCGGATAATCGCGTGGCCCAGGCTCAGCAACCACACCAGGAAAAACATCCGCACCTCCCAGCCACCGCGCTGGGCCAGTTCCACCGGCAGCAAGCGGTTGGCCCACAGGAAGGCCACGCATGCCACCATCAACCCGGCCACCACCGCCACATTCAGGCGTTCGGCGATGTGGTAGAGCAGGGCGCCGACGGCCCCTTCGCCATCGTGTCGGCGACGGCGCTTGACGGTAAACAGGACCACCCCGGTCGCCAGCATCGCGCAACTGGCCAGGCCGCAGGCAAAGTACAACCAGCGCATGGAGTAGCCGCCAAACTGGGCAAAGTGCAGGCCGGCCATGACCTTTTGGGTCAGCAGGCTTGGCCGGCTGACGGCGGGTTGGCGCAGGACTTCACCGCTGACCCCGTCAAACAGCATGCTTTGGCCCTTGGTCAGCTCGATGCGATTGCCCAGCACCGGGCGTGCCTCGATCCGTGCGTTGCTGCGTCCGGGGTTGTGGATCGACAGGCTGGAAACCGGCCCCATGGCTCGCTCCGCTTCGGCCAGCAGGGGCCCAAGCGCCGTCAGCTCGGCCGCCTCGCTACGTGTGGGGCGTTCGCCGCGCACCTGCTGTTCGGCGGGCACACCGCGCAGGGCGCGGCCCAGGTTGTCACGATCGCCATCGAACAGTGCATCCACCGCCGCCGGCATGTAGATCAGGTAGAAAATCACCAGCCCGGTATAGGTGATCATCAGGTGAAAGGGCAGGACCAGCACGGCCGTCGCATTATGCGCATCCAGCCACGAACGCTGGCCCTTGGCCGGGCGGAAGGTGAAGAAATCCTTGAAGAACTTCTTGTGAATCACGATCCCGCTGATCAGCGCCACCAGCATTGCCATGGCAGCCAAACCGACAGTCCAGATTCCCAGGTCACGGGGCAGGTTGAGGGTGAAGTGGAAGCGGAAGAAGAACCCCCCACCGGCCGTTTCGCGCACGGCCAGGGGCTCGCCGGTGTGCGGGTCGAGCGCGGTGCCGCCGCCACGCCGTTGTTCGCCGGCCGATACTGTCAGGGTGTCGGAGCGCTCGCCGGGCAGGCCGATGTTCCAGGTCTTCGCTTCGGGATGCTGGCGCGCCAGATAACCAAGGGCCTGTTGCGCGGCGGCGCTTTGCGACAGGCTGGTGGCGGGGATTTCCGGGCGCATCCAGCCGTCGATTTCCTTGTCGAACACCGCCAGGGTGCCGGTCAGAAAGATCGCAAACAGCAACCAGCCAAAAATCAGCCCGCTCCAGGTGTGCAGCCAGGCCATGGATTGGGTCAGGGTCTTGTGTTTCATCCCAGCACCTCACGCCAGTGTGGCCAGAAGCCGATGGCGGCCAACGGCAGCGCCAGGGCCATCCCGGCCCAGGCGCGCCAGGCGTTGCGACAGGCGAAGGCCCAGAGAATCGCCAGGGTATAGATCAGGAAGGAGGGCAGGCTGGCGACCACCAGCGCGTCCACCTTGTCCATGGGCAACAGGCGCGCCATGGCGGCGGTAAACGCATAGGTAAACAGGTAACCGCCGATCAGCGCGGCGACAATCCGCGAGAGTGTCGGCAACGCCTGGGATTTGCTTTTCATGGAGGGCTCATCAGCGTTAGACCTGTGGGAGCTGGCTTGGCTGCGATGCAGACGCCTCGGTCTATCAGGTAATTTTGAGGTGATGCCATCGCAGGCAATCCAGCTCCCATACAAGCCGATCCCACATAGGTTGAGTGGTCACAAGAAATTCAGGGCTCGAATGCTAGTGATTCTCATGTGGGAGTAAACGCAATTTACAACTTATACACTTTGAGCCGCAGGTGCAGGCACAGCCCGGGTGTGGTGTTCTGCGCCCACAACTGACCGCCTTGCAACTGCACGATGCTGCGCGCAATCGACAAGCCCAGGCCATAACCGTCACCGCCCGGGCGGGCTGCATTGAGGCGGGTGAACGGCAGGAAGATCTGCTCCAGCTTGTCGGGCTCGATGCCCGGGCCCTGGTCCTGAATGCACAGGTGCCAGAAATCGCCCTCAAGCACACCGGTCAAGCGCACCACACCCTGTTCGGGGGAATGGCGGATGGCATTGCGCAGAATATTTTCCAGGGCCTGGGCCAGGCCGTTGAGGTTGCCCAGCACCCAAACGCCTGCGGGTAGCTCGCAGGGCAGGCGCTCGCTTGACCAGCCGCTTTCAAAACAGGCGTCTTCGCGCAGCAGATCCCACAACGGCTCCATCTCCACCGCTTCCACTGGCATGCAGGGGCGTTCGGTATCCAGCCAGACCAGCTCCAGAGTGCTGCCGATCAGGCGCTCCATGCCTTGCACTTCGCGCTCCAGGCGCTGGCGCAGGGCGCCGGGGTCGGGCTCGCGCTCGCCGGCCACCCGCAGCCGGCTCAAGGGCGTGCGCAGTTCGTGGGACAAGTCCCGCAGCAAGCGCCGTTGCAACACCACCGTGCTTTCCAGGCGCTCGGCCATATGATCGAAGGCTCGGGCCAATTCACCCAGCTCATCGCGGCGGCGCGTCACCTGGGCCCCGACCCGTGAGGCCAGGTCCCCGGCGCTCAAGGCATTGGCCTGGCGCCGCAGGATCACCAGGGGCGAAATCAGCACCCGGTACAACAGCACGCCGAACAACAGCGCCAGGCCTGTGGGCAGTACCTGTTGCAGCAAGATGTACCAGCGCCCGTTGTCCTTGCGCGGGTCCAGATGCAAGGGCAGCTCCATCACCAACCGCGATACGCAATCGCTGAACGGGATATAAAACGTCGGCCGGCCACCGGGACGACCTACCGGCCAGTCGATCCGGCGGACGAAATCCAACTTGCGCCGCTCGATTGGGGTCAACGCTTGCGAGGACAGCGACTGGTGGTCATTCACCACCACCGCCCATACCTGCTCGCGGGCCTGCAAGGTCTGCAGGAACTCGTCAACGCCCGCTGCGCCGTGCTCACGCAAGGCGGTTTCGGCCTGCTGCGCATAATCGACAAGCACCTGCCGGGTCGGGGCGGGCAACCGTGCGGTGGCTTCCAGCAGGCGCTGGCTCAAGTCCACTTGCAGGCTGACCACCAGCAGGCACAGCACGGCCAGCACCCCGCTGAGTTTCCATAGCAGGGAGTGGCGGTTGGGCAGCTTCATGGCGCCAGCCGGGTCAGTAGGTAGCCGGTACTCCTGACCGTCTCCACGCGCCCGGCGGTGTAGCCGATGGCCTGTAACTTGCGGCGGATACGGCTGACATGCATGTCCAGGCTGCGATCATGCCGGGAGTACGCACGGTGCATCACCTGCTGGTACAGGAACGCCTTGGTCAGCACCTCATCGACATGGGCCACCAGGGTTTCCAGGACCCGATACTCGGTGGTGGTCAGATCGGCCCACCGCTCATCGAGGCTGACATCGGTGCGTTGCTCGTCGAATGTCAGTTGCGGGTCCTCATTGCGCGCCGTGCCCGGCACCTCATGTTCATAGGCCACGCGGCGCAGGATTGCGTCGATGCGCACATCCATTTCCAGCATGCTGAACGGCTTGGGCAGGTAATCGTCGGCGCCCTGGCTGAAACCGGTGATGCGGTCCTGCTCGGCACCGAGGGCCGACATCAGGATCACCGGCACCCGTTGATGCCGGCGCAGTTGCGTGAGCACCTCCAGGCCGCTGCAGCCCGGCAGCATGATATCCATCAGGATCAGGTCGAAAGGTTGCGCGCGCACCAGCTCGACGATTTCGCCACCGCTCTGGCGCAACGTGACCTCGAAGCCACGCTGGCCCAGGTGGCTGTCCAGGTGGGCGGCGAGCACCGGATCATCCTCGACGGCGAGGATACGGCGCGCAGCGGGGAGCGAGTGGGGGGCGTGCATGGGAATTTCCTGCGAATGCGAATGTTTCTAAGTTGCGCATTCTGACAAAACTCTCGGCACATTCCTATTGATTGCGGTTTATTGCTGTATTTGCCGGATGATCCGGCAGAACACCGGATCATCCAGATACGCCATATTGAGTCGGGTCCTGGGGCCCGCGCGCACTTCGGCAAATCCTAGGGCTGACAAGGATCGTTTTTGTTCAACAGATTTCCCGTCGAATACCACACGCGCTGCGCCGCCGGTCCCAGATCCAGCGCCACCGGCGCATCTGCGCGCCCTTCCAGCAAGGTCGGGTAAACCCCAGGCTTGAGCGGCGACTGGCAGACAATCGGCAACGACTGCACCGTGGTGAAGTTCAAATCCACCGTCGACACCAATTGCGCCGCCGAAAACGGCGCTGGTGGGCCGGGCAGGGTGATGATCTCCTGGAAGTCCGGATCCTGGGCGATGTAGTGCGTCAGGTGCGCCTCATTGCCCCGGCCAAACAGGGTGTACACCAGCTGTTTAGGCCGGTCGATGCCCAGGTTGAATGGCCGGTAGATCACCACCGATTCGACCGTTACCGGCACGTTGTCAAACAGCACCGGTCCCGGTGTGCCGCCGCCATCGTTGGAGTAGCCGTCAAAGATCGTTGCCTTGAACGAGGTCACTTCACCGGCCTTGAGCTGAGGCAGGGTGAACGTGTCGTTATCGACGTTGATCAGGTTATACGGCTTGCTCGGGTTGGCCGCGCGCAGCGCCTGGTACTTGGCCATTACGTCTGCGGGCAGGCTGGCCTGGAGGACGATCTGGTACATGTGCTTTTCCGTGGTGAACATTGGCATGTGCACCAGGAACAGGGTCTGCGAGCCGACCATGAACATGCCGTGGTTGCCCGGCGCATCGGCATCGGCGCCGTTGCTGACCGCGTGCAGTTCATGGGGTGAATGGGCAAAGGCCAGCGGCGCGAGGGCCATCGACAGCGCAAGCAGTAGGGTTGCAAGGGAGCGTTTCATGGTTGGCCATCCTTGAGGGTTTCGAAGGCATGTACGCGCTTGATCAGGCTTTTTTGCTTGGCCGAATCGGCGTTGTTGAACAGGAACGAGAAGTCCGAGGCCAGGGTGCTGCTGCCGGCAATCGTCGCCTGCTGATGGCAGGCATTGCAGTCCATGCTCTGGACGTAGGTCTCCATGGTGGTATTGGCCACCGGTACGTTGCTATCGCTGATAAAGGCGCCATAGGACAGGGGCACCTTCGCACCCGCGCCCGGCTCCGGGTCCGGTGCGGTCGGGGCGGTGATCCACAGCACATTGACTAGCTTGTAGTACTGGAACACCGACTGGCCGTTGGTCTGCTGGGCGAAGCTGGCCTGCACGGCGCCGTTGAGCGCCTGTATGTCCGAAGGCAAGGGGTGTTCGCGGGTGGTCTGCACCGGCTGGTCGCGTGGATAGGGTTCGGTGCATTCGCGATCAGGGTGGTGCTGTTTGCACTGGATACGGGCTACGTTCGCCATGCACACGTCAGGACCACCGGTGCAGTTGGGGTTGTAGAAGGTATAGCCGTCGGGCGGTGTTTGTTGCGCAGGTACTTGGCCTGGCTCTTGTACGTTGTCTACTTGCTCGAAGGTGGTCCAGATGAAGTTCGGTGAACTCTGGGTCTTGTTGATGATATGCAGGCCCACCAGGCCCACCACTTGTTGGGTGCATTGCAGGGTGGCGGGGTTCTTGAGCCAGGCCACGGTGGTCAGGTAGCGCCCGTAGAGCTGGGGTTTGCCAGTGAGGATGCGCCAGGCGGCCTTGAGTTCCAGGGCGCCCAGTTCTTCCTGGGGCAGGGGTTTTGTCGGCATCGAGCGCATCAGCTCGCCAGCGGGCAGGGACAGCCCGGCCGGGTGATTGCCATCGCTGTTCTGTGCCACGGTCAGTTGGTTGGCGGCATCGTACAACCCGTACTTGACGATATAGTCAAACTCGGCCTTGCCCACCTTGCGCTCGAAATACACCAGGTTGCCGGTCTGGTCCGTCAGCCAGCCACCGGCGGCTTCCATGATCGGGTCGGGAATCGACGCCAGGGTACCGCTGGACAAGTGGAAGCGATGCTTGGCGTTGGTCGCGCTTTCCGAGGTGGCGTTCATAAACTTGCGCGCGCCGACCGATAGCGCTTGCAGGCTGCCCTGGCTGCTGCAATTGGCCGGCACCAGGGTTTGCAACCCCCAATCACTGGGCTTTGGCGCGCCGGGCAGGAAAATCTCATTGGCGTCCTTGTAGCTGGCCCAGACCGGCGCCACGCTCATCGGTTGCCCGGCGGTGGTGGGTACGCCGAATTGCTTGACGGTAATCGTCCTGTCCGGTTCGCCCGCCAGGCTGGCATCGGCCGGCCATCCAGGGTTCACCGGCCAGTTCAGGGCAATGAACAATTGCCAGCCAAAGCAATTCATAAAGCTCTGGCCGGTGGTGTTGAAGTTATTGACCGGTAAAAACCCGCCGCTGTTTGGGTCGAACACCAGTTGCTGCTGGACGCAGTTGTCGGCATCGGACGCGTGGGCCGAGGGCAGGAGAAACAGTGACAGTAGCGTGCCAACCAGCAGCAGACCACGTAAGCGAAATCTGTACATCATCGCGCTCCTTGCATGAAGGTGAAGCCTCTAGCCGTTCTGTAGGAGCCGGCAAGCTGGCGAAAAACCTGAGAGCACCGCTGGGCATCAGATACCCCGCGTTATCGTTGAGGATTCTCGCTGGCAAGCCAGCTCCCACAGGGGGGCCTTAAAGGGATGGCACCAGCGCCAGCCCGGACTCCCAAGGGTGGTCCGCCGCGCTGACGTTATCCGCCTCGCCCGGATTGAGCGCGCGCACTGTCACCAGTCCCGGCGCCGCGTTCGACGCGACGGTGATGGTCATGATGTAACCCTGGGTGCCGCCCGCATTGGTCTGGCCCGGAATGGCCGAGGCGTCGGGCAGGAACTCCGTGACCTCTGCCGTGACCCCAGGGTTGTTGAACTGGATCCGTGCGGTGGTGGCGGTGGTCTTGAGGTCGGCGCCTTGTACCACCAGCGCGAATTGTCCTCTGGTGCCTGGGGCCAGCCAGGCCGGCAGGTCGGTGGGCGACTGGCCGTAGAACAAGTCCAGCGGCAACAACTGCACCGGCCAGGGTTGCAGGCCATCGACCCGATCCTGCACGCAAAGCGATTGCTCCTGCGCGGTGCTCGGCATGGTGGTGACACTCAGGCCCACCAGCAATTGCTGGGCAATTACCCACACATAGTTCACCGGCTGGCCGTTGATGGTGATGTCGTTGATCGAGAACCCCGCACTTTCCGGGACCTCGAACACCGCCTGCAGGATCTGGTCAGAGCCGTTGATCGCCGATTTGGCGGTGCCGCGGGTAATGCGCCAGTACTGGCTCACATCCTGGCCTTGGGGGCCTTTCCATGCATCGAAGTTGGTCGGCTGTTGCAGGTACAGGGCAATGGGGTTGGTCAGGGAAATGCGGCTGGGGGTGGCCCCATCATTGGTCGCCCCATTGGCGGCAAAGCCGATATGGGGGTCGGAGTTGCGATAGTTCTGGCCATATTGCGCGCAGCAGATCAGGGCCTGGGCGCTTTGGCTGCTCTTCAGGGGGCGCATGATCGTGGCCGCCGCCGCCAGGTACACCTCGGCGCTGAGGGTGTTGGGCCCCGAGGTCAGGTGCATCGCGCCGCCGAACTGGCCGGGGGTGCAGGCAGTGCCGGAGTTCCATTTGTTGACCGTGTCGTAGGCCGGCAGGCCAGTGGTCGGGTCAATCACCGGGTCACCGGCCTTGCCGGTCTTGCAGTCGGCGGTGTAGCGCAGATAGAGATCTTGCAGTTGCACATTCGGGTCGATGTAGTCGCGATACAAGCCCAGCACGGCATTCGGATCGATGCGCCACATGGCCAGGAAGTACGCCGGGTTTTCACTGGTGAAGGTGATCTTGCGCATCTTGCCGTTGGTATCGCGCACGATCGACCACTCGCAGTATTCGTCCAGCCAGCCCCGTGGTCCGGAGGGCGAGAAGTCTTTGTATTTGCCGTTCCAGTCGATAGTCGGGCAGCGGGTCACTGGCAATTGCAGCAGGGTGCCTTTCTTGTCCGGGTCGTACAGGGTGTACAGGGTGCCGTTGATGGTGATCTGGCCGTTGTCGGTCAGCTCCATCACTTGTTGCAGGGTCATGGCCTTGTTGCCCAGTTGCGGAATCACCGCCGTGCCGTTGTTGTAGAAAAAGGTCCACAACCGATTGGGAAAGGGTTGCCAGGTAATCGCCGGCAGGGTCGTGTCGCCATAGCCCTCGACCAGCGGGTTGTAATAGGCCGAGCGGGGCGCGTCATACAGGCCTGACCACGGGTTGCCGATGATCGCCGCTTCGGTCCAGCCAGTGATGTCGTTGTTCCAGTCGGTTTCAAACTGCGGCAACTGGTCTTCCAGGCCCAGTTTGTTGTAGTCCTTTGGCGCTTGCCCAGCGGGGGAGGTGAATTGCTTGAAGGGCGTGCTCATGACAAATCTCCATGGGGGGTAGAAATGCTGCAGCAACCGGCACTCGGGGGAGGGTCGGCGAGGGTCTGGCGCGGGTCGTCCCACACCAGTTGGGCGATAAAGCCAGGCAGCGGCGCGTATTCTTGCGGCGCCAATACCCGGCCACTATCGAGATGGGTGACCAGCAGGCTCAACTGCACGGCGTCCGTGGGGCCAAGGTGCAACGCCGAGACACTGCGCGCGGCATTCAGTGCGCGGCAGACGCCGTGGGTGATGCAACGGCCCTTGTCATCCACCAACCCCATGCCGATGCGGCTGAAGCGCCCGATGTAGTGCGGGTTATCAGCGTTGACCTGCTGTGGCGTGGCGTCGGGCTGGTTGAGGAAAACGTCGATCAGGTAGGTGTCGTGGGTGCAGCGCACATGGTCGAACACCACCCATGGGCCGCTGGCCTGGACCTGCTCCTGGACAGGCGCGGCACTGTGCGGGCAGCAGGTGTTCGCGCTGGCGCGCCGGGCGCCGAAGGGTGGCGCCACCGGGGTGCCGTAGTCGTAGCCGATATGCCGGCTGTCCTGGGCCATATCGCCCAGGGTGGTATAGCGCCAGGCATCGGCACTGGTGAATGTGATCGACTCGGCCTGGCTGCCGGCAAACGGCTGGAGCAGGCACTGGGTGGTGTACTGCGCCGCCGGGTTGGCACGGATCCAGATCTCCAATACGCGATCGATATTGGCGTGGTAGGAGCAGAACACCGGGTCAAACGCGGTGTAGGCGTTATCGGCCATATCGCCGCCGATCCAGCCGTGATAGTTGTCGTGGGGCTGTTCAAACAGGCCATCGAAATTCAGCGTGCGGTTGGGGTACAGCTCGTCCTTTTGCGGTGGATCAAACACGGTGATATTGGCCCAGGGATACCCCGGCACGCCCTGGGGCTGGCTGAAGGTCCTGAATTTCAAGGCATCCACCACCTGCTGCTGGAAAATCCGGCTCATGCCAAACAGCTGTGTGCGCTTGAAGCGCTGCTGATCGCCCTGGGTGTAGAACAGCGGGTTGCGCTGCACGAAGCGGCAATCCACACCCTCGACCTCGCCCGAGGCACAGACTTTGGAGCGACCATCTTTGGCCGCCGCATACCGCAATGGGTTACGCCGCACTTCGCCGCTGTGGGGGTGTACATAGGTTTCATCGAGAAAGGCCTGGGGCAGGCCGGCCTGGGGGCTGCCATCGATACTGGCGTCCTCGGCCATCCAGTCCCAATACGGGATCGGGCAGTCGATCAAGGCTTCCAGGTACAGCAGGTAGGCGCGATGCCACAAGGCAAAGGCTTCCTGGTAATGCAGGCACCAGTTGGTGTGGATATAGGCATAGCGCTGCCAGGGCGAGCCATTGTCCGGGTTGCCGATTTGCATCACGTCGTCGAGCCGCGCACGGTACAGGTCCAGTTGCTCCTGGCTCAGCGCGCGGATGTCCTGGCGCACGCGCTTGACCGGGTGCGGCAGATCCGGAGGCGGGATGCGCTCGGCGATATCGAATGGCGAAAAGCTGTTCAGGCGCCAACCCTGGTTGACCCACAGCCGGAAGGTTTCCAGAGCGTCAATGGGCCAGAATTGCCGGTCGTCCAGGGTCAGCGGCATGTTGCGCGACGCCAGGTGCTGGTAGATGGTTTCGGACCAGGTCTTGACCGAGTCGGGGTCTTCCAGGAACACATCGTAGGCGTTCATGCAGCGCACCCACGAGCCTGCGACTTTGGCGCGATCTGCTGGTGGTATCCAGTAAGGCGCGGTGAAAAGCCCTTGGATATCAGCGGCCCATGTCGGTTTCGCGACTATCATAAGATCCCTCTCACGCGGCCCCATGCTGGATTTTCCGGGGCTGCTAAGCTGGAGTTGATAGTAACGGGCCACTGTGCAGTGAATTGTGCAAATTGGCCGCCCGTTACGGCGGATTCATTGCAGTTTTCTCAAGGAAGATGTGGAAATAATGACAGACGCCATGGATTTGAAAATTCTCGGCAAATTGCAGAAGGATTGCACCCAGAGCCTGGACCTGCTCAGCGACAGCGTGGGGTTGTCCTCGACCAGTTGTTACCGGCGCATCCGGCGCCTGGAGAGCGTGGGCATCATCAAGGCGAAAGTCGCGGTGCTGGATGAAAAAAAGCTGGGGATCCAGGTCACAGCGTTCTTTTTGATCAAGCTCGACAAGGACAGCAACGACATTGATCGCAAGATGCAGCACATCCTGGCCAACCACCCGGAGATTCAGGACTGCTACTTGATGACTGGGGAGTTTGATTTTGTGATGGTGGCCAAGTTTCGCGATGCCACGGAGTACACCGAATACATCTATCGGTTTCTCGACACTTACCGGGATATTCCGATCCGCACCTATTCGTCGACCTTGGTGGTGCGCACGGTGAAGAAGTCTTATGAACTGCCGCTGCAAGGCGTACAGCACCTTCCTCCAGACTTGTAGACGCCGGCTTGTATGGGAGCGGGCTTGCCCGCTCCCACAGGGTTATGTGTTCGCTGTCATGATCCGCTTGTCTATCAGGCCGCGACAGCCTGAAGCTGCAAGCTACCCTCGACATCCTTGACCAATCCGCTGGCCAGCAACAACGGCAGTAAACGCTTGTGCAACTGCGGCTCGACAAACTCCTTGACCGTCTCCAGCGCCAAGTCGCCACTGCCCGGCAGTTCGGCCTTGGTATAGGACAGCCAGGCCTTTTTCAACATCTGCAGCACATCACTGCCAGCGGTCAACGCAAAGCGCCGGTGGGTCACCTGGCCCTGGAAGTTGAAGCTGTGCTGATACTCGTAACCTTTCTCGTCACCCGCGCTGGCAACACAGCGCACGCAGGTGCAAGGGCCGTCGCCAAAGGCCGCCAGCAGATAGCTATTGAAGTCCACCACGGGCTTGAGCGACAGGCGCTTGTCCACTTCGAACAGGTCACCGGTCATTTTTGCGTCGTTACTCAAGGTGCATTTCCTCGCAGGTCTACAGCTGGTTTTTCAAAGCGCGGCATCATACCAGCACGACAGCGTGGGCGGTCGCCAAGACTTGCCCATGCCCAACTGTAGGAGCCGGCTTGCCGGCGAAGAACCCGAGAGCGCCTCAGCGTGTCAGGCATCCCGCGTTATCGTTAACGACCTTCGCCGGCAAGCCGGCTCCTACAGGGGGGTGTGGCCCAAGCGGCTCTTGATCCAGTCATACAGGTTATTGCCCTCGCTCGACAGTTCGCTGCTGGCCCGGCGGCACAGGTAATACTGGCGTCCGTCATCCACCGGCAAGTCGGACAGTTGCACCAGTTCACCCCGGGCCACCAGCGGCGCCACCAACGGTGCACGCAGCAGCGAGCAGCCAAGGCCGGTGAGGGTGGCGACCAGGGTCAACTGGCCATCCTCCAGCAACAGGCCATTGTGCGAGTTGCTGTGGTTGACCGCCGCCACGTCGAACCATTGACCCCAGGTGCCGCGTTCTTCGTCGTGCAGCAGTGGCAGTTCGCTGAGGGTTTGGGGGCTGTCGATAGGGCCGTGGCGCTGCAGGAATTGGCGACTGCAAAACGGCGTGACCGCGCCGCTGATCAATGGCTCGCTGTGATACCCCGGCCAGTGCCCGGTGCCGAAGCGGATCGACAGGTCGGCGGCATCGCTGGGGTAGCTGCGGTGGTTGGCGTAGGTGATGTTGATATCCAGCGCCGGGTTGTCGCTCAAAAACTGCGGTAGGTTCGGGATGAACAGGTTGGTGGCGAACATCGGGATCAGGCTGATGGTGACCTGGCGCGTCGCGCTCTTTTCCCGCACGTGCTCGGTGGCGCTGCGCAGTACCGCGAATGCCGAGCGAATCGCCCGGTAGTACTCGCGGCCTTCTTCGGTCAGGCCCAGGTTGCGGCCTTGGCGCATCGTCAGGGGTTGTTGCAGGAAGCTCTCGAGCAAGTGCAGTTGATGACTGACCGCCGAGGGCGACACCCCCAGTTCGCGGGCGGCGGCATTCACGCCACCATGGCGGGCAAAGGCCTCGAAGGTGCGCACGGCACGTAAAGGTGGATCGTTAGCTAACTGTTCTAAATTATTCATGTGTTGAATTAAATACCAAGTAAAAAGATAAATAAAGCGGCGTTAGCGTGGAAAAGATGCCGTAAATAGGGCGTTTGGTATTTGGTATAAACATATTCCTTTCAGATATTTGATAAAAACAGAATAAATAACTAGTGTTCCGCGCTCGGGCTTTTAGTCGGTGCGCCCTGGCACCGACGTTTTTTGTATATGGAGTTGATGGTTCTCATGGATGCGTTTATCCAGCAACTGCTTAACGGCTTGCTGTCGGGCAGTCTCTACGCGCTAGTGGCCTTGGGTTACACCATGGTCTACGGCATTTTGCGGATCATCAACTTTGCCCACGGCGATGTGTTGATGATTGGCGCGCTGGTGGGCCTGTCGGTGATCCGTGTACTGCAAGCGACCTGGCCGGATATGCCACCGGTGCTATTGCTGCTGGCGGCGGCGATGATTGCCATGGCCTTCTGTGCAGTGCTGGCGGTAGTGATCGAGCGCGTCGCTTATCGGCGCTTGCGTAACGCCCCGCGCCTGGCGCCGTTGATCAGTGGTATCGGCGTGTCGCTGTTGTTGCAGACCGTCGCCATGCTGGTCTGGACCCGTAACCCGCAGATGTTCCCGCAATTGCTGCCTCTGGAACCCATCGAAGTACTGGCCGGCGATGCCACCCATGCCGCCGTGACCAATGCCACCGCGCTGACCACCATTGGCGTGGCGTTGAGCCTGATGGTCGGGCTGCTGCTGTTGGTCGAGCGCACGCGCTTTGGCCGGGCCATGCGCGCCGTGGCCGAGAACCCGCAAGTGGCGAGCCTGATGGGCATCAACCCCAACCGCATCATTGTCATGACCTTCGCCATCGGCGGCGCCCTGGCCGCGCTGGCGGGCATCATGATGGCCAGCAACTACGGCAGCGCGCATTTCTATATGGGCTTTTTGCCCGGCATCAAGGCGTTTACCGCAGCGGTGCTGGGCGGTATCGGCAACCTCAAGGGGGCCATGCTCGGCGGCCTGTTGCTGGGGCTGATCGAAGCCCTGGGCACCGGCTATCTGGGGGCCGCCACCAACGGCGTGTTTGGCAGCAACTATCAGGATGTGTTCGCCTTTATCGTGTTGATCGCGGTGCTGGTGTTCCGTCCCCAAGGGCTGTTGGGCGAACGATTGGCGACCCGCGCATGAGCCTGGCAACCGCTGTGAGCCCTTCGAGCAAACGCGCCAGCCTTGGCTTGTTGCTGTTCGCCCTGGCCCTGGTGCTGGCCCCGTGGATTGTCGGGCATGCCGGCGGCAATACCTGGGTGCGTACCCTGGATTTTGCCCTGCTGTACATCATGTTGGCCCTGGGCCTGAACATCGTGGTGGGTTATGCCGGCCTGCTGGACATGGGCTTTATCGCCTTCTATGCGGTGGGCGCCTACCTGGCGGCATTGCTCTCGTCGCCCCATCTGTTGCAACAGTTCCCGGCCTTGCTGGCGCTGATGCCCGAGGGCATGCACACCTCGATCTGGCTGATACTGCCGCTGGCGGCGCTGCTGGCGGCCGGGTTCGGGGTGATCCTCGGCGCGCCGACCCTGCGCCTGCGCGGCGACTACCTGGCCATCGTCACCCTGGGCTTTGGCGAGATCATCCGCATATTGCTGCGTAACCTGGACCGCCCGGTGAACCTCACCAACGGCCCCAAAGGCATCGCCCAGGTTGATCCGGTGACGCTGCTGGGGGTCAACCTGGGACGCACCCAGGAACTGTTCGGCCTGCGCTTGCCCTCGGTCTACCTCTATTACTACCTGTTCGCCGCGCTGGTGGTGCTGATCCTGTTTGCCTGCATCCGCCTTGAGCGCTCGCGCATCGGCCGTGCGTGGATGGCGATCCGCGAGGACGAAGAGGCGGCCCAGGCCATGGGCCTCAATACCCTGCGCCTGAAGCTGCTGGCGTTTGCCATTGGCGCGGCGTTTGGCGGTATCAGTGGGGCGCTGTTTGCCTCGTTCCAAGGCTTTGTTTCACCGGAATCCTTCACCCTCAATGAGTCCATTGCCGTGCTGGCCATGGTGGTGCTCGGCGGCATGGGGCATATCCCCGGGGTGATTCTGGGCTGCGTGTTGCTCGCGGCCCTACCCGAAGCGTTGCGCGCCAGCATGGGCCCCTTGCAACAGGCGCTGTTTGGCCAGGTGCTGGTGGACCCGGAGATTATCCGCCAGCTGTTCTACGGCCTGGCGCTGATTCTGGCGATGCTGTATCGACCCGCCGGCCTCTGGCCGAGCCGCACAGGAGGTGCACCTTGAACCATCCGTTATTACAGATCGAGAAGGTCAATAAACAGTTTGGCGGCGTGGCCGCGCTTGATGACGTGAGCTTGAGTATCGAGGCCGGGGAAATCTACGGCCTGATCGGGCCCAATGGCGCCGGCAAGACCACCTTCTTTAATGTGATGACGGGGCTGTACACCCCGGATTCCGGGCGTTTCCAACTCGACGGCGAGGAATACCAGCCCACGGCGGTGCACCAGGTGGCCCGCGCCGGCATCGCGCGCACGTTCCAGAACATCCGCCTGTTCAACGCCATGAGCGCCCTGGAAAACGTTATGGTCGGGCGCCATGTGCGCACCCATAACGGCGTGTGGGCGGCCTTGAGCGGGCATTCGCGCGGGCGCGAGGAAGAAGCGCAGACCCGCGCCCACGCCCACCGCCTGCTGGCCTATGTCGGCCTGGCCGGGTTTGCCCACTACCGCGCCGACAGCCTGTCCTACGGCCACCAGCGGCGCCTGGAAATTGCCCGTGCCCTGGCCACCGAACCGCGCCTGCTGGCCCTCGACGAGCCGGCTGCCGGGATGAATGCCAGCGAGAAAGTGCAACTGCGCAGCCTGCTGGAAAAAATCCGCGATGACGGCCATACCCTGCTGCTGATCGAACACGACGTGAAGCTGGTGATGGGCGTGTGCGACCGCATCAGCGTGCTGGACTACGGCCGCGTGATCGCCGTGGGGGCGCCTGCCGAAGTGCGCCGCCACCCGGAAGTGATCCAGGCCTATCTGGGAGCCGGCGCCCATGTCTGAAGCGTTGTTGCAGATTGACGGCCTGAAGGTGCGCTACGGCGCCATCGAGGCGGTCAAGTCCCTGGACCTGCATATTGATGAAGGTGAACGGGTCACGCTGATCGGCGCCAATGGCGCCGGCAAAAGCTCCAGCCTCAAGGCCCTGACCGGGTTGCTGCCGGCCGCTGCGGGGCAGATCCGCTTTGCTGGCCGTTCGATCCTCAACCTGGCGCCCCATGAGCGCCTGACCCTGGGCATCGCCATGGTGCCGGAAGGGCGTGGCATTTTTGCGCGCATGAGCGTGCTGGAAAACCTCCAGGCCGGCGCATTCCTGCGCCGCGACCCACAGCAGGTGAACCTGGAAATCCGCCAGTTGTTCGAACACTTCCCACGCCTGGAAGAGCGCTTGCAGCAGTCGGCCGGCTTGCTCTCCGGTGGCGAGCAGCAGATGCTCGCCCTGGCTCGTGCGTTGCTGTCCAAGCCCCGCCTGCTGGTGCTCGATGAGCCGTCCATGGGCCTGGCGCCGATCATGGTCGAAAAGCTGTTCCAGGTGATCGATGATGTGTGCCGCCAGGGCATGACTTTGCTGCTGGTGGAGCAAAATGCGCGCCTTGCGCTGCAAGTGACTGACCGCGCCTACGTGATGGACACCGGGCGCATCAGCCTCAGCGGTGCCAGTGACCAATTGCTCGACCACCCCGAGGTGCGCAGTGCCTACCTCGGTGAATAACCCCATAACAAACGCCACCGGACGCCCGGCGTGTTTCGTCAACCCCACAGGCCATGAGGGCCTGCTGAGAAACAGGAAAAAACCATGAACAAGACTGCCCCCTTCAAACGCGTACTGCTGTTGAGCCTGGCCCTGAGCGGCGTGGCCCAGGCCGACCAGACGGTACTGATCGGCCTGGCCGGACCCCTGACCGGTCCATCGGCACGGATCGGCAAAGACCTGGAAAACGGCGCGCAACTGGCCATTGACCAGGCCAACGCCAAGCATCCGAAAATCAACGGCGAAGCGGTGACCTACAAGCTGGTGTCCGAGGACGACCAATCCGACCCACGCACCGCCGTCACCGTGGCCCAGCGTCTGGTGGACGAAGGCGTGGTCGGCGTGGTCGGCCACTGGAACACCGGCACCAGCATCCCGGCGGCACGGGTCTACCATGACGCCGGGATTGCCCAGGTCGCGCCGGTGGCCACTGGTCACGCCTATACCCAGCAAGGTTTCGACACCAGCTTGCGGATCATGGGCCACGACGATGACGGCGGCCAGGTCGCCGGCGACTATGCACTCAAGACCCTCAAGGCGCAGCGCATCGCCGTGATCGACGACCGCACCGCATTCGGCCAGGGCCTGGCGGATCAGTTCGTCAAGTCCATCGAGGCCGGTGGCGCCAAGGTGGTTGCCCGCGAATACGTGGACGACAAAACCATCGACTTCAGCGCGGTACTGACCAACATCCGCGGGCAAAACCCCGACCTGATCTTCTTTGGCGGCGTCGACTCCCAGGCTGCACCGCTGGCCCGACGCATCAAGCAGTTGGGGATCAAGGCGCCGTTGATGGGCGCAGGCGGCTTTGTCAGCCAGACCTTCCTGCAACTGGCACAGAACGAAGGCGAGGGCGTGATCGCCCTGGAACCCGGCCTGGCCGTGGCGCAGATGCCAGGCGGCAAAGCATTTGAAGAGGCCTACAAGGCGCGCTTCAAAAGCAACATCGAGCTGCACGCACCTTTCGCCTATGACGGTGTGGGCGTGTTGATCGCCGCCATCGAGCAGGCCAACTCCACCGATCCGCAGAAGTACCTGCCGGTACTGCGCGCCATCAGCTATCCGGGTGTGACCGGGACCATCGCATTCGATGCCCAGGGCAATCTGCAGAACCCGTCGTTCACCGTTTACCAGGTCAAGGCCAATCAATGGCAACCGGTGAGCGTGGCTGGCGGCAAAAAGTAACGCGCTGGATTTAAGTGTAGGCGCAGCTCATGTAGGAGCTGTCTCGCCCGGCGAGGCTGCGATGGGATCACCGCGGTGTATCTGCGACACCGTGGTGTCTGCATCGCAGCCTCGCCGGGCGAGACAGCTCCCACATTTGGCAGCACCCACATTGGATCTTCGCAGCCATTTTGAATGAGGCACACCATGAGCAAACTTGAAGGTGAACTGGGCATCCTGGCCCGCCGGCGCATCGAGGCTGAGATCATCAAACCGATCTACGAAATCCTCGTGCGCGAGCAGGGCAAGGCCTTTGCCGCCGCGGTGATTGGCGAAGCGGTGGGCAACGCCGCGATCCAGGCCGGCAAGCACTTTGCCGCCCAGGAAGAGCAGGGCGCCGACCTCAAGAGCTTCGTTGAGCTGCAAGTGCTGTGGGAAAAGGACGATGCGCTGAAAGTCGAAATCATCGCCAGCGATGCCGAGCACTACGACTACGACGTCAAGCGTTGCCGCTATGCCGAGATGTACCACGAAATGGGCCTGGGCGAGATCGGCCACCTGTTGTCGTGCAACCGCGACGAGCTGTTTATCGTCGGCTACAACCCGAATATCGAATTGACGCGCACCCAGACCATCATGGGCGGCGCGCCAAGCTGTGACTTCCGCTACCACGCCAAGCCCCAGGAGCCGCGCTCGTGAGCGCCCTGGCGCGGGTCAACGGTGAGCGCCTGTGGGACTCGCTGATGGAAATGGCGCAGATCGGCGGCACGCCCAAGGGCGGCGTGTCGCGCCTGGCCTTGACCGACGAGGACCGGCGCGGGCGTGACCTGTTCGTGGCCTGGTGCACGGCGGCCGGGTGCAGCATTCGTGTGGATGCCATGGGCAACATCTTCGCCCGTCGCGCCGGCCGCCTCGACCATCTGGCCCCGGTGCTGACCGGCTCCCACGGTGACTCGCAGCCCGCTGGCGGCAAGTTCGATGGCATCTACGGCGTGCTGGCCGGCCTGGAAGTGCTGCGCACCTTGAACGACCTGGCCATCGAGACCGACCGGCCAATCGAGGTAGTCAACTGGACCAACGAAGAAGGCTCGCGCTTTGCCCCGGCGATGATTTCCTCGGGGGTGTATGCCGGGGTGTTCGACCTGGAATACGGCTTGTCCCGCGAAGACAAAGCCGGCGTGACCATCGGCCAGGCGCTGCAACAGATCGGCTACGCCGGCCCGCACCCCGTGGGCGGCCAGGCGGTGCATGCGGCGTATGAACTGCATATCGAGCAGGGCCCGATCCTTGAAGCCCAGGACCTGACCATCGGCGTAGTCACCGGTGCCCAGGGCCAGCGTTGGTATGAAGTCGAACTGAGCGGCCGCAGCGCCCATGCCGGCACCACGCCAATGGATCACCGCCTGGATGCACTGCTGGGCTTTGCCCGGGTGGTGGAGGCGGTCAACCAGATCGGCCTGGCCCAAGGCGCCGAAGGGCGGGCGACGGTGGGCATGGCCAATATCTTCCCCAACTCGCGCAATGTGGTGCCGGGGCGGGTGTTCTTCAGTGTCGAGTTCCGCCATCCGGATGAAGCGGTGCTGGGCGTGCAGGACCGGCAACTGCACGAAACCGTGGCGCGGATCGCCGAGGGGATTGGCCTGCAGGCCAGCGTCAAACAGATCTTCCAGTACGCGCCGATTGCCTTCGACAAGGATTGCGTGGACGTGGTGCAGACCGCAGCCCAAGCGCTGGGCTATAGCCATCGGCGGATGATTTCCGGCGCGGGGCATGACGCCTGCTACCTGAACCAGGTCGCGCCGACGGCGATGATCTTCGTACCCTGTGTGGATGGCCTGAGTCATAACGAGGCCGAAGAGATCCACCCGCACTGGTCCACGGCCGGGGCGGATGTGTTGTTGCAGGCGATTCTGGCTTCGTCGCGTGAGTGATGGGTGGGAGCGGGCTTGCTTGCGATAGCGGTGGTTCAGTCACTATCGTTGGTGGCAGTTGCACCGCTATCTACACAACTTTCAGGCACTGACGAACGCCCCTGTGGCGAGCGGGCTTGCCCCGCGTTGGGCTGCGAAGCAGCCCCAAAACCAGCCGCTACGGTGTATCTGATACACCGCATTCGACTTACTGGGGCTGCTTCGCAGCCCAACGCGGGGCAAGCCCGCCCGCCACAGGGAAGGTCGTCAGGTTCTGAGAGTTGTGTAGATACCTATGGCTATCGCAGGCTTGCCCGCGATAGCGGTAGTTCAGTCACCCCCCGTGATCCGCCCAAACAGCCCGCCCATCACCTGCAACAACCGATCATCCGCGCCAGCCGCGCCTATCACTTGCAACCCCACCGGCATGCCCCTCACGTGTCCCACCGGCAGGCTGATCGAGGGTAGGCCAGTGAGGTTCCAGGCACTGGTATGGCTGAGTACGGCGGCGCGTACATCAATGTCCTGTTCGCCAACCCGCACCTGGCGCGCATTCACCGCTGTGGCGGTAATCGGCACAGTGGGTGAAACCAGCAAGTCATAGTCTTCGAACAAGCGCGCCATGGCCGCTTTGTACTGCGCCTGGCTGGCCTGTGCGCGAATGTATTGCCAGCCTCTGACCTCGCTCGACACCTCAAGGCGCTCGCGTACTTCCTGGTCAAATTTGTGCGGCGCATCGCGCATGCGTTCGGCATGTACCGCAAAGGCCTCGGCACGTTGCAAGGTCTGCAAGGTGTCCTTCATTCCAGCCGCCATTGTTTGCAGCGCGTCAGTTTCCTGCAGCGCGTCGCCAAACAGTTGCTGCGCCGCCCGGTAGACCTGCTGATACAGCTCGGCATCCACCGGGCCGAAGCTGTCGCACGTGATCCAGCCTACCCGCAACGCTTGCGGCGTGGCCGCAGGCAAGCACGCGCGTCCTGCCAGTACTTCGAACAACAGGCGTGCATCTTCAACGTGGTTGGCGATGGGGCCGACGTGGTCGAGGCTGGACGCGAGCGGGAACACCCCGTCCAGCGGCACGCTGGCAAACGAGGGCTTGAAGCCGACCGTGCCGCACAAGGCCGCCGGAATTCGGATCGAGCCGCCGGTGTCGGTGCCCAGTGCCAGCGGCACCATGCCGCTGGCCACCGCCGCGGCGCTGCCGGCGCTGGAGCCACCGGTGATGCAGCGCGCATCCCATGGGTTGCGCGCCGCGCCTTGCAGCGAGCGGTCGCCAGTCGGGCCGTAGGCGAACTCATGGGTCAAGGTCTTGCCGATAATCACCGCCCCGGCCTCGCGTACGCGTTGCACGCACAGCGCATCGTGGCTCGGTTTGAAACGGTCGAAATGCGCTGAACCGTAGGTGGTGATGTAGTCAGACGTGTCGATGTTGTCTTTGACCGCTATCGGCATGCCCTGCAGCGGGCCCAGGTCCACGCCTTGGGCAAACAGCGCGTCGACCTTGCGGGCCTGGGCCAGTGCCACAGCGGCATCGACGTGAACGAACGCATTCAACGCCGGGTTCAAGCGCTCGATGCTGTCCAGCGCGGCCTGCGTCAACTCGACACTGGTCAGGCTGCCGGCACGCAGGCGCGCGGCCAGCGTGATGATCGATTGACCAAAAAAGTATCCAGCGTGGGTAGGCTTCACCAGGCTCATAAATACAACTCCATCAAACAGCAGCAGGTTGAGAGGACGGCGCAACCTGACGCCCGCCCGGGCGCACCATCAGCATTGCGCTCATGCCCAGCGCCGTGGCCACGGCGGCGGCCACGAACATCGACGAATAGCCGTAACGCACGGTCAGGTAGCCGGTCAGCATGGGGGCGATAAACGACGCGGTGTTGGCGATAAAGTGCGTCATGCCGCTGTAGGCACCCACCCGGTTGGACGGTGCAGTGTCGATGACCACGGCCCAATAGACGGAGTTGGGCAGGGCATTGAGCGCGTTGGCCAAGGTCATCAGGGCAATCACACCCCATACGGTCTGGGCCTGGGAAACCATGATGAAACACAAGGTTGTCAGCAGCAGGCAGGTCGCGGCCAGCCAGCTGCGGGCGACTTTCAGGTTGCCGGTGCGGCGCAGCAGCAAGTCCGAAATCTTGCCGCCCAGCAGCACGGTGAAGCAGGCGCCGGTCCACGGGATCATGCCCATGTACCACAGCGACGACAGGTTGTAGTGGAACTCGTCCTGCAGGTATTTGGGGGTCCAGGTCAGCAGCAGGAAGGTCACGTAAACAAACGAGAAGTAACCGACGGCGTTGAACAGCAGGTCCTTGTTCTTGAAGAAGTGCCAGATCGGCGCAACGCTGGTGGTGGGGGTCGACGCATTGGCGGCCTCGGCGCGCTCTTTGCGCAGGAAGTCGAGTTCGGCCTTGGATACGCGCGGGTTTTCATCCGGGGTGTTGGTGAAGCGCGTCATGAAAAACACCAGCAGCGCCAGGCTGACCACGCCCAACACCACGAACATGCTGCGCCAGCTGCCGGTCAGGGTTTGCAGGCCCACAGCCACTGGCGCGGTGAGCAGTGCGCCCAATGGGGTGCTCAAGAGGCCGACCGCGACCACAAAGCCGCGCTCCTTGGGCGTGGCCCAGTTGGCCACGCTCTTGTTGATCACCGAGTAGGCCGGACCTTCGGCAAAGCCGAACAGCACGCGGATCGTGGCGAAACCGGCCATGGCCGAGCCGCCGAGAAACGCCAGCCCGAAGTCGCCGGCAAATGCCGTGGCGATTTCGAAGATCGACCAGGTGCCACCGGCGATCAGCCAGATGCGCTTGGCACCAAAGCGGTCGGCCAGAATGCCGCCGACCAAGGCCCCAAGGATGTAGCCGTAGCCGAAGTAGCCCAGGACATTGCCCCAGTCGGCTTTGTCGAAACCATACTCGGGAAGGATGCTCGCCGACGCATAGGCAATTGCGCCACGGTCGATGTAGTTGAGCAAGGCCATGAGCATGATCAGGAAGAAAATCTGGTAGCGGAAAGACGGGATAGCGGGGCTATTCATAGGGATCTGACTCTTCAAAATGATGGCAGAAGTCAAAAAGTCGGCCGCGTCCGGCGTATTTTTATTGGTTGCCCAAACGTTTGGGTAGGCGAAATGTAAGGTGGGAAAAAAATTTAGTCAAACGTTTGGGTAAAGATTTATCTGCGGCTGCGGTACGCCCGTTCGGGTAGAATCTGCGCGCTCAATAAACAGACAGTTGGAAACCCTTAAGACATGTCGAGCCAATCTCGCCCAGCCACCTTGAAGTCCATGGCGACCGCACTTGGCGTGCATGTTTCCACGGTGTCCCGGGTACTCAATGGCGACCCGGCCGGGGTCGAGCGAGCGGCGTCTGCCGAAGTGGTGGCGCGTATCCGGGAATTGGCCAAAGAGCTGGATTATCGACCGAACACGCAGGCATCTAGCCTGAAACTGCGCAAAAGCCAGGAAATCTGTGTGCTGATGCCGCGCCTCACCGACCTGGTGATGGCGACCATTTATGACAGCATCGACAGTGCAGCCGAACAGGCCGGCTACCTGACCTTTGTTTCCAATACCGACGACCAGCAACCCCGCCAGATGGCCCGTGCCGAGCATGCCTTGCGCCGCTCGGTGGCCGGGCTGATCGTCGGCGATTCACATGTCGGCGAAAGCCAGCCGTTGCTGGAACTGCTGGCGCGCAAGCACATTCCCTACGTACTGGTCAGTCGCCAGATTACCGGGCATCTGGCGGCGTGCAGCGACGATGAACGCGGTGGCTGGTTGGCGGCCGAGCACTTGTACCAGTTGGGCTGTCGCGATGTGGCCATTCTGGCGGGCGAACGGCATGCCTCGACCGGGGCCGATCGCACCCGTGGGTTTACCCGTTATTACCGTGAGCAGGGCATCACGCTGCGCCCGGAGTGGACGCTCAATGGTCCTTTTGACAGCCTCACCGGACACCGCCAGGGCGAGTACCTGTTGGGGCTCAACCCACGGCCCCAGGCGTTTTTCGCGGTCAATGACTTCCTGGCCATCGGCTTGATGGGGGCCGCCCGTGACAAGGGCTTGATGCCGGGCAAGGACATTGCCGTGGTGGGCTTCAACGACATACCACTGGCCAATGAACTGATGGTGCCCCTCACCAGCGTGCGCCTGCCCCTGGCAGACATGGGCCGGCATGCGGTGGAGCTGCTGCTCAAGCGCATCGAGGGCGAGGCGTGCGAGTCGATCATGGTGGCGCCGCAGTTGCAGGTGCGGGCGAGTTCGTCTTTGTTGCGCTGAAGCCACTACCTCTTCGACATAGCGCTGTCGCGCAGCAAACTGGCCCCTTGTGGCGAGCGGGCTTGTCGGAACGCCGCATCGCCCGCGTTGGGCTGCGTAGCGGCCCCAAAAAAGCCCGCCGCGTTTCTTCAGATAAACCACGATAGCCGGGTTTAGGGCTGCTTCGCAGCCCAGCGCGGGGCAAGCCCGCTCGCCACAAAAAAATGTGTGGGGCATTCAGTCAGCGAAAAAATTCCCCGGGCGTCGCATCGAACTGTTGTCGAAACGCTGCGATAAACGCCGAAACCGATTCATACCCACACCCCAGCGCCACGTCCGTCACCCGCTCGCCGCGTTCCAGGTCGGGTAGGGCGCCAAGCAGCCTCAGCCGCTGGCGCCAGGCACGAAATGTCAGGCCGGTATCGCTCACAAACAACCGGCTCAGGGTTTTTTCACTGACCCCCAGCCGCTGGCTCCACTGTCCCAGTGTGGTGGCCTGTTCGGGGTGCAGGCTCAGGCTGCGATAGATCTGGCGCAACCGGCTGTCCAGTGGCAACGGCAGCATCAGGTCCACCTGCGGCGCGGCGGCCAATTGATCGAGCAACACTTGGGCCAGGCGCCCATCAGGACCATCTTCGGCATATTCCACCGGCAATTCGCTGAAACGGCGGATCAACTCGCGCAACAGGTCACTCACCGCCAACACTTGGCAGCGCTCCGCCGCCCAGGCGGTCACGCTGCAGTCGAGGTACAGACTGCGCATTTCGGTGTGTGGCGAACTGAACACCCGGTGTGGCATGCCTGCCGGGATCCACACCGCCCGTTGCGGCGGTGCCATGAAGCGCCCGACACTGGTCTGGATTTCCAGCACCCCGGAAATCGCATACGACAACTGCACCCACGGATGGCTATGGCGGCGGGTCAGGGCGCGGTTGGGCAGGGATTCGGTGCGGCCATACACCGGGCGCGGCAGGCTGGAGAGCCCGGGAATGCTGCGGCGAACGGCCTTTTCATGTCCTTTTGGCGGCATTTACTGGCTCATTGGCGTTAGTCGGTAACAAGCCGTTACGTTAGAGTCGGCACGACGCCCTGGCAACCCCTGGAAAGAACAGCCCATGACTCGCCCCCGGTTTTTACCCGATAACTTCACCCTGACCTTGATTGCCACGGTGGTCCTTGCCTCTTTGCTGCCGGTCAGCGGCCAGGCCGCAGTGGCGTTTGGCTGGGTGACCAACCTGGCCATCGCGCTGCTGTTTTTCCTGCATGGCGCCAAGCTGTCACGCCAGGCCATCGTTGCCGGCGCCGGGCACTGGCGTTTGCACCTGTTGGTGTTCAGCCTGACCTTCGTACTGTTCCCGCTGTTGGGCCTGGCGCTCAAGCCGTTGCTGTCGCCGATGATTGGCAAAGATTTGTACATGGGGATGCTCTATCTGTGCGCGCTGCCGGCCACGGTACAGTCGGCGATTGCCTTTACGTCGCTGGCGCGGGGCAATATCCCGGCGGCAATTTGCAGTGCGGCGGCGTCCAGCCTGTTCGGGATTTTCCTCACGCCGTTGCTGGTGACGCTGCTGCTAAATGTGCATGGCGACGGCGGCTCCACCGTGGATGCGATCCTCAAGATCAGCGTGCAACTGCTGCTGCCGTTTATCGCCGGGCAGATCGCCCGACGCTGGATCGGCGAGTGGGTGGGGCGTAACAAGAACTGGCTGAAGTTCGTCGACCAAGGCTCGATCCTGCTGGTGGTCTTCGGCGCATTCAGTGAAGCGGTCAATGAAGGTATCTGGCATCAGATCCCGTTGTGGGAATTGGCCGGTTTGCTTGTGGCCTGTTGCGTCTTGCTGGCACTGGTGCTGGTGGCGTCCGCGCTGTTGGGCAAGGTCTTTGGGTTCAACCAGGAAGATCGCATCACCATCCTGTTCTGCGGCTCGAAAAAGAGCCTGGCCACGGGCGTGCCGATGGCCCAGGTGCTGTTTGCCGGTAGCACCATGGGCGTGTTGATCCTGCCGTTGATGCTGTTCCACCAGATCCAACTGATGGTCTGTGCAGTGCTAGCCCAGCGTTACGCCAATCGCCCGGAGTCCATTCCCGAGATCATGGCGCAAGTCGATCCCTGAACCATCGTGTTACTATTTTTCCGCGCTGCTCAAGGGCTGGCATCGGGCCGTCAGGATCAGCGCGCAACAGAGTAAAACGACCTGTCGATGAGTACTTCCACCGCAACTCCCGCCGCCAACTGGCAACCGGTCATCGCTCTGGCGTTGGCCGCCTTTGTATTCAACACCACGGAATTCGTGCCGGTCGGCTTGCTCAGTGCCATCGGTGCGAGCTTTGACATGCCCATCGCCAAGGTCGGTCTGATGCTGACCATCTATGCCTGGGTGGTGTCATTGACGTCGCTGCCGGTGATGTTGCTGACCCGTAATATCGAGCGGCGCAAGTTGCTGATCGTGTTGTTCGGCATGTTTATCGCCAGCCATATCCTCTCCAGTGTGGCCAACAGTTTTGGCTTATTGATGGTTAGCCGCATCGGCATTGCCTTGTCCCATGCGCTGTTCTGGTCGATCACCGCGTCCCTGGCGGTGCGTCTGGCGCCGCCGGGCAAGCAGGTGCAAGCGCTGGGGTTGCTGGCGACGGGCACCTCGTTGGCGATGGTGTTGGGGATTCCTCTGGGGCGCCTGCTGGGCGAAGCGATGGGCTGGCGCACCACGTTCCTTGTGATCGCCGGGTTCGCTGCGGCCCTTGTGTTCTGGCTGGCGCGCACCTTGCCGTTGTTGCCGAGCCAGAACTCCGGTTCGCTGCGCAGCCTGCCGCTGCTGTTCAAACGCCCGGCGCTGGTGGCGCTGTATGTGTTGACGGCGATGGTGGTCACCGCGCAATTCACCGCCTACAGCTATATCGAACCCTTTGTGGAGCGCGTTGCGGGCCTGGGCGGCAATGCGGTGACGTTGGTGCTGCTGGTGTTTGGCGGGGCGGGGATCATCGGTTCATTGCTGTTCAGCCTGCTGCACCGTTTCAATCCCTATCGTTTTCTGCTGGTGGCGGTATCGGTGTTGGCTTTGTGCCTGGGGTTGCTGCTGCCGTTGAGTGGCGAGCTGTCGTACCTGGTGGTGTTGAGCGTGTTCTGGGGCATGGCGATCATGGCCTTTGGTTTAGCGTTGCAGTCCAAGGTGCTGGTGCTGGCGCCGGATGCGACTGATGTGGCGATGGCCATGTTTTCCGGGATCTACAACATTGGTATCGGTGGCGGCGCGCTGCTGGGCAGTTGGGTTGGCGGGCACTTTGGCTTTGCCTGGATCGGCGCGGCGGGGGGCTTGCTGGCGGTGGCGGCGCTGGGGTTGTACTGCCTGTCGATTTATCGGTTTGGGCAGGGTGGGGTGAACTGACCTGACGTTACCAGCAGCAAGCCTACTGTGGCTTGCTGTGGCGAGCGGGCTTGCCCCGCGCTGGGCTGCGTAGCAGCCCCCCATTAGAGCACCGCGTTCTATCAGTCGGATTAAATCAATAGGCTTCAGGGCTGCTACGCAGCCCAGCGCGGGGCAAGCCCGCTCGCCACGATAAGCCCGGTTGCCTCAGCGGGCCTGCGTCAGCCTCAGAACTGCGGCGTGTATTTGACGCTGAACATCACATTACGCGGGTCGCCGTAGAAGTTGTTGCCGTTCAACTGGTTGTAGCCGGACGTGTAGTACTTCTTGTCGAACAGGTTGTTGGCATTCATCGCCAACCCCACCTCTGGCGTCAGTTGATAGGCCAGGCGCGCATTCCACACCGTGTAGCCTGCCACGTCATAGGTGTACTCGTAGCCCAGGGTATGGCTCTGGGTGGTGAAGCCCAACCCGGCGCTGACCTTGCTCCAGTCGCCGCTGAACTGGTAGTCGCTCCATACCCGCAACATATGCTTGGGCGTCCACTGGCTGAAGACCCGGCCTTTGTTCGCTGGATCCTCAAGGTACTTGGTGGTGTTGTAGGTGTAGCCGGCAAACAGTTGCAGGCCGCTCAGCACTTCGCCGCTGATTTCCGCTTCCAGGCCTTGGCTGCGCACTTTACCGGAACCCGTTGCGCAGTAAGTGCCGCCGCAGATTTCGCCCAGGGAGTAGTCGGTGATCGCACGGTTTTCCTGGTCGTAGCGGAACAACGCCAGGGAGGTGTTGACCCGGCCATCCATCAACTCGCCCTTGAGGCCGACTTCGTAGTTGCTGCCAATCACCGGCTTGACCACCGCACCGCCGAGGTCGCGCTGGGTCTGTGGCTCGAACACGTCGGTGTAGCTGGCGTACACCGCCCATTCGCGGCTCAGGTCGTAGACGATCCCGGCGTAGGGCGTGACTTCGCCGGTTTCGTTGGTGGTGCTGGGTTTGTTGATGCTGGTGGTATGGGTCACCGCCATGACGGACGAGGAGGTGTAGCTGTAGTCATACCAACTGGCACGGGCACCAAGTACCAGGGTCAATGGCTCGATTGGCTTGACGCGCCAACTGCCATACAGGCCTTTTTGGCGAATGTCGTACTTGCTCGGTGTTGCGCGCCCGCCAGGGGTATTCATCAGGCTTTCATAGGTGACTTCGGGGCGGTGGTTGTTGATGTCGAAGATATTGTCGGCGCTGTCATTGAACGTCCGTGCAATGACGTCGTTGGTGGTGTACTTGGAATAGTTACCGCCCAGGGTGATTTCCTGCGCCATCGACAGCGCCTCGAAACGCCCGGTGAGGTGGGTGTCGAGGCCGATTTTGGTGCCGTCGAAATCGGTGTACCAGTCGGCATATGACACGCCGCTGCCGTCGGCTTCGATGCCTTCATTGTTGGTCTGTACGCGCTGGTGGGTGGAGGTGTTTTCCTCATGCATGCGTACTGCGCCGACTTTGAACTTCCAGTCGTCATTGAAGCGGTGCTCCAAGTCGGCATACAGGGTGGTGACGTCGATCTGCGAGTGGTTCCAGCGTGAGCCGGTGAAGGTCGAGCGCGACAGGTCGATCGACTTGCCGGTGGCATAGCGTGGCAGGCCGCGTAGCATGGGGCGCGACTCGGCATTGGTGCGGCTGACGGCCAAGCCCAGGGTGGTGTCTTCTTGCAGGTCGAAGTCCAGGGCGCCGTACAACGAGTGGGTCTTGCTCCATTCGTAGTCGATGAAGGAGTCGCTCTGGTCTTCGTCCGCCACCATCCGTCCACGAACCGTGCCGCTCTGGTTCAACGGGCCGCCGGCGTCCAGTTGCAGGCCG
This sequence comes from Pseudomonas sp. WS 5027, assembly GCF_012985695.1. NCBI lineage: Bacteria > Pseudomonadati > Pseudomonadota > Gammaproteobacteria > Pseudomonadales > Pseudomonadaceae > Pseudomonas > Pseudomonas sp. WS 5027. The sequence continues at coordinate 108,073 of NZ_JAAQWU010000004.1, forward strand.
TAGTGGTCCCAACTGCCAGCCTTGGCGGTAAGGGCAACGGTGGGCGCCGTCTGCCCGCGCTTGCGCACCAGGTTGATCGCACCACCGGGACTGCCGGTGCCCTGCAGCAGACCGGAGGCGCCACGCAGCACTTCCAGGCGGTCGAAGAAGATCAGGTCCTGGGTGGCCCAGTTGCCCAGGGCATAGGTGTTACGCGGGATCGGCACGCCGTCGTACTGCCAGTCGTCGATCTGGAAGCCGCGGGAGGTGATGATCATGCCTTTGCCCACGCCTTGCACACCCACCAGGCCAGTGGTCTGGTTGACGGCGTCCTTGAGATCGACCAGGCCCTGGTCATCCATTTGTTTGCGGGTCATCACCGTGATCGACTGGGGGATTTCCTTGAGGGTATGGGTGCCCTTGCCGATGCTCACCGCGCGGGCGGCGTAGGAGCCGCTGCCTTCGGTGGTGGTGGGGTCGATACTCTGCTCGACGATGGAGGTCACACCCAATTGCAGCGCGCTGCCGGTGTCGGTGGCCGGTTCGACGCTGAAGTTGCCTTGCCCGGTGATACGCAACTGCAGGCCGCTGCCTGACAACGCGCGGTCCATGGCCTGTTCGGCTGGCATCTGGCCAATCACCGCCTGGGCCTGTTTACCCTGCACCAACACCGGATCCAGGGACACAATCCGCCCACTCTGACTGGCAATGGCGTTCAGCGTTTGGGCCAGCGGGCCGGCCGGCAGGTTGAAAGACAGGCTTTGGGCCTGCACCAGGGCGGGGCTCGCCAGGGTTGCCAGGGCAATGGCGACAGAAAGGGCGTGGGGCCAAGGGTTGAGCACAGCATTCTCCTGAAGGTGTGGACGTGTCAGGAGGTAGGTGGGCCGAGAAATGAAAACCGGACACAAATAAGAGTGATTTGCATAAAAAAGTTTGGGGCCGGGTTACTTGGCGCGAATCAGGGTCAGCCAGGGGCTGTAATGCTCGACTCGGATCGGCAGGGTTTCGGCCAGGGCAGCGAAGGCGCGGTGCGGGTCGTTGAGGGGGAATACACCCTGTACGCGCAAGTTGCGTACTTGCGGGTCGACGCGCACAAAACCACGGTTATATGGGCGCAGGGCGTTGACCACCTGTTCCAGGGAATCGTCCAGCACGTTCAGATGTCCGGCGAGCCAGTCGGCGCGGTAGCCCTGGTTGCCGGGCAGCGGTTCGATGCGGTTGGCGTGGAGCAGCACCGATTGGCCTTGCAGCACGGTGTGCTGGATGCCGTTGTGCAGGGTCGCCTGGACCGAATGCTCCAGCACCACCACCCGCGTGGCATCTGGCTCTTGGGATACGAGGAAGCGTGTGCCCAACGCTTGGACACTGCCCTGGGCGCTGCGCACGCGCAATGGTCGTTGCGGATCGGCCGCCACCTCAATTACCAGTTCGCCGCGACGCAGGATGATCAAGCGTTGATGCTGGTCGAATTGCAGGTCGACGGCGCTGCCTGCGTTCAGGGTCAGGCGGCTGCCGTCCAGCAGGGTGAACGTCTGGCGCTGACCGCGCGCGGTGTGCAGATCGGCCAGCAGGTCGTCACCCAGCGGGCTGCGCGCCGCCAGCCACAGACCGCCGCCGAGCAGGCCCAGGCCACTGATGGCGCGCAGTACTTCGCGGCGTGAACCCTGGGGCTGCAACAGCACCTGCCGCGCTTCCCCGGGCAGGCGTTTGTCGAGGCTGCGCAAGGTGTTCCACGACCCGCCCAGGCGCTCCTGCAAGCGGACCCAGGCCTGGGCGTGCGCCGGGTCCGTGGCCAGCCAGGCATTGAATCGTTCCTGCAACAACGCATCCGGGTTGCCGGCGCGCAGGCGCACCATCCAGTCAATGGCCTGCTCGCTGACCGGGTCCAGGCGGGCCTTGCTCATGGCGCCATCTCGGCCAGGTAGCACTGGCGCAGGGCTTGTTTCATGTAGCGGCTCACGGTGCGCTCGGACAATTGCAGCTTGCGCGCAATCGCCACGTAGCTCATGCCGTCGAGTTGGCTATAAAGGAACGTGGCCTTGACGATCAGCGGCAGGCCATCGAGGGCGCGGTCAATCGCCACCAGGGCCTGGATCAGTTGCAGTTGGTCTTCGGGGGATGGCGCCAGCGCCTCGGGGGTTGCGGCGAGTCGCTCCAGATAGGCGGTTTCCAGACGACTGCGGCGGTAACGATCAAAGATCAACCGGCGCGCAATGGTCGAGAGATAGGCCCGGGGTTGCTCGATGCTGTCGGGGTCGACCCGCGCGGCGAGCATCTGGCAGAACGTGTCGGCGGCGGTGTCCTCGGCGTCGGCGTGGTTACGCACGCGATGCTGGATATGTTGCAGCAGCCACCGGTGATGGTCATTGAAAAAGAAGCCCAGCTTGCGGAGTGGAGGTGATTGCACGGGTCGACTTTCTCAGGGGTGGTATTGTGAATCGTTCTCAATACTACCGTTTGTGCAATGGGTGCTGCAATAACCGGTCACACTGAACAGACAAATCCTGTAGCAGCTGTCGAGTCCTGATGAGGCTGCGTTTGAGTATTAAGCGCTCGGCGTGCTGCACCAGGCATGCCACTGCGCATGCTTTTGCGACAGCTTCGCCGCCGAGCGCCGCTTCGCTGGGCTCGGCGGCTGCTACGGGTAAATGCTCAGGGTTGTTGAACAGGGGGGATCGTGATTTCTCCATCGGGGAGGGTGGGGGCATGTACAACCACATCAGTCGATAATGTGTTTTCAGTATCGGGACGGCCTTCACGGTCAAATTTGTACAGATCGACAACATAGGTGCCTGGATCTAATGGGCCAATGGGGAATGAAAATTCGTGTTTGCTATTGATTATTCCTAAACCAACAAGCTTTCCCCGAACTCCATTTTCGTTCAAATAAGCTCCAAGTACAGGGACTGCTACATCAGAGTAGATGACTCTCCATGCCCCCTGAAGAAGTGTGATAACCCCTCTTTGAATAAGTGGCCTGGATAAATACATCTTCAGTACTAAGCCTGTCATGGTGAGAACTCCTCTTGGGAATATACAAGTTGGTCGCTGATTCACACACCCGAAAGGTTAGGGAAGTAGTCACGCAGAGGAACCTGTTAGTTCTGACAGTTTTTTAGATTGTTTAGCGATAGATAACCATTCGGGGCCGCATAGTGCGCATCCCCTGCACACCGCACCGTGTCGTGATGCTCGGTGCTTCAGGCAGTTGCCCGGCAGGACGTAGTCAATGCCTCATCGACAAGCAACTGCACGCCTTCAACCATCCGGCAGATACTCAGGGCGACGTTGCGTTGCACGTGGGTTGACCGACCGGAACCAGTGATCCGGCATACCCGAAGGTATGCCGCGCACAACTGCCGCGACACGATACCTCAAGCATAAAAAACGCCTGAAATAGGTCTTGGGCGCTTTGGTGCACTGGTTCACGCGGACGGTCAAATCCGGCCGCTGACTTGGCAGCGGCGTCGGAAAGGTTAGTCAGCGCCTGTCCGAGGGACACCTGAAACAGGTGTGGGAAACGTCTGGCCCTTCAGCGTTTTTTGCCACGAATACCAGGGCCAAACTTCGGCAGCACCATGCCGACCCTTTTCTGATAACACCGGTACTGTTCGCCAAAAAGCACAACCAGGTCCCGTTCCTCAAAGTGAACACCGATAAACAGATAGGCCGACATCCCCAGCGCAAAGAGCAGCCGGCCGGCGCTCATGTCCGGTGTCGCCCAGAACACAATCAAAAAACCCAGGTACAACGGATGGCGCACCACCTTGTAGAGCCCTGGGGTCTTGAAGGCATGGACGCGGGGTACAGCGTTTCGGTAGCGGTCGATGGCCTGCTTGAGGCCAAACAGCTCGAAATGGCTGATCAGTAGCGTGGCCACTAGGACCAGCACCCAGCCCAGCCAGAATGTTGCGCTCACCATCACTCGCAGCAGGCTGGTTTCCACTGTCCATACCGGCGTGGGCATCGGTTGCCAGAGCCAGAACATCAGCATCAACACCAGGCTGCTGAGCAGCACGTAGGTCGAGCGCTCAACGGTTGTGGGAATGTAACGGGCCAGCCAGGATTTGAAACCTTGACGCGCCATCACCGTGTGCTGCAGCGCAAACAGGAGGAGCAGTGACAGGTTGATCAACGCGGCCCACCAGTGGTTGATGAAATGCCATCATCTATGTTTTTGGGCACGACCACGCGGCCAATAAAGCCAATCAGGTAGAGGAAGGTGAGGAGAAAGATCAAATAACAGCAGGCGCTGTAGATCAATCCAGCCAGGCGCACTGTCAGGCCGTTTGCGGTTGTATCAATGTTCATGGACGACTCCTTTCGTACATGGCGTATCCGTGACCGGCGGCCACGTGGGAGAGCGTGTGCGGACTTCCTTTCTCGCTTACACGGACAAGGCTAGGTACAGAACGGTATCTGGTCAAAGAAAAGCATAGAAAGGCTGGGGATCGACAACCCCTACAGGGTTTTTGATCACTCCCACAGGACGTGGGAGTGATCCGAGCAAGACGCTATCAGGCGATAGCATCCCAGGCGCGGTCGCCTTTCTCGTCCTTGATACGGGTCGGCAGGCCCATCACGTCCAGTGCCTTGAGGAACGGCTCGGCTGGCAGTTCTTCAACGTTGGCCATGCGTTGCACGTCCCACTCGCCACGGGCAACCAGCAGCGCTGCGGCTACAGGCGGTACGCCGGCGGTGTAGGAGATGCCCTGGCTGTCGGTTTCGGCATAGGCTTCTTCGTGGCAGGCCACGTTGTAGATGAACAGCTCGCGCGGCTGACCATCCTTGGTGCCCTTGACCAAGTCGCCAATGCAGGTCTTGCCGGTGTAGCCCGGTGCCAGGGAAGACGGATCAGGCAGCACGGCCTTGACCAGTTTCAATGGCACCACTTCCAGGCCTTCGGCGGTGGTGACCGGTTTCTCGGAGAGCAGGCCGAGGTTTTTCAGCACGGTGAACACATTGATGTAGTGTTCGCCGAAGCTCATCCAGAACCGCACGTTGGGCACGTCGAGGTTTTTCGACAACGAGTGCACTTCATCGTGGCCGGTCAGGTACAGGTTCTGCGAACCGACTACCGGCAGGTCGTCGGTACGTTTGACTTCGAACATGGTGTTGCTGGTCCACTGGCTGTCCTGCCAGCTCCACACCTGTCCGGTGAATTCGCGGAAGTTGATTTCCGGGTCGAAATTGGTGGCGAAATATTTGCCGTGGCTGCCGGCATTGACGTCGAGAATGTCGATCGAATCAATGCGGTCAAAATGCTGTTGTTGCGCCAGCGCCGCATAGGCGTTGACCACACCTGGGTCAAAACCCACACCGAGGATCGCAGTGATGTTCTTCTGCTTGCATTCCTCCAGGTGGTTCCACTCGTAGTTGCCGTACCACGGCGGGGTCTCGCAGACCTTGCCCGGCTCTTCGTGGATCGCGGTGTCGAGGTAAGCCACGCCGGTATCGATGCAGGCACGCAGTACCGACATGTTGAGGAACGCGGAGCCGACGTTGATGACGATCTGCGATTCGGTTTCGCGGATCAGTGCCTTGGTCGCTTCCACGTCCAAAGCGTTCAGCGCAAAGGCTTGGATCTGGGCGGGTACCTTGAGGCTACCCTTGGCCTTGACGCTGTCGATGATGGCCTGGCATTTGGAGATGTTGCGCGACGCGATAGCAATCCGACCGAGTTCGTCGTTGTGCTGCGCGCACTTGTGGGCCACCACCTTGGCGACACCTCCTGCACCAATGATAAGAACGTTCTTTTTCAATTGCTTTATCTCTCCTTTATCTGTCCGCTTTACGAAAGGCTGGACAGGTAGTCGTCGTAACCAAATTCACGAACCACTTCGACTGTACCGTCGAGTTGTTTCACTACGATGGACGGCATTTTCAGGCCGTTGAACCAGTTTTTCTTGACCATGGTGTAGCCTGCCGTGTCGATGAACGACAGTCGATCGCCGATGGCCAGCGGCTGATCAAATTGGTATTCGCCGAAGATGTCCCCGGCCAGGCACGACTTGCCGCACACCATGTACGTGTGCTCGCCGGTGCTTGGCGCCAGCTTGGCGTTGAGGCGATAAATCAGCAGGTCCAGCAAGTGGGCTTCGATGGAGCTGTCGACCACGGCGAGGTTCTTGCCGTTGTACAGGGTGTCGAGCACGGTGACTTCCAGGGAAGCGCTGTTGGTGATCGCCGCTTCGCCGGGTTCCAGGTACACCTGCACGTCGTACTTCTGCGAGAACGCCTTCAGGCGTTGGCAGAATGCATCGATCGCGTAGCCTTCACCGGTAAAGTGGATGCCGCCGCCGAGGCTGACCCAGTTGACCTTGTGCAGCAGCGCACCGAAGCGTTCTTCGATGGTTCCCAGCATCTTGTCGAACAGCTCGAAATCACCGTTCTCGCAGTTGTTGTGGAACATGAAGCCGGAGATCTGCTCGATCACGCCTTCGATCTTCACCGGGTCCCATTCGCCCAGGCGGCTGAAGGGGCGCGCCGGGTCGGCCAGCAGGTAGTCGGAGCTGCTCACTTGCGGGTTGACGCGCAGGCCGCGGGTCTTGCCCTCGCTGCGCTCGGCAAAGCGCTGCAGTTGGCTGATGGAGTTGAAGATGATCTTGTCGCAGTTGGCGAGCATCTCCTCGATCTCATCGTCGGCCCAGGCCACGCTATAGGCGTGGGCTTCACCTTCGAACTTCTGGCGACCGAGCTTGAGCTCATACAGCGACGAGGACGTGGTGCCGTCCATGTATTCCTGCATCAGATCGAACACCGACCAGGTGGCAAAGCACTTGAGTGCCAGCAGCGCCTTGGCGCCGGATTGCTCGCGCACGTAGGCGATCTTCTGCATGTTGGTCAGAAGTTTCTGTTTGTCGATGAGGTAATACGGGGTTTTGATCATTTTTCAGAGCCTGTGGCGGAGCCTGCCAAAAAAGGACAGGCATTGTGCCCGCACTTGGGGCAGATCGAAAGGTTCGTCAGCGGATTTTGCAGGGTAGCGGCCACTGTAGTCTGTCACTATGACTGTTTAACCTCGACGTGGCGCGCAGGGGTGGATGATCCATCTTTGTGTGGCCAGTTTTTACCGTGCGATCAAAGGACTGTTTCATGGCAAAGAAAAAGGGTGTTACGACCAACCTGGCTGGCAAATCGGCCAAGCATAAAAACCACACGGTACCCAAGGGGTTGCTCAAGCAGTGGTTGACGAAGAAAGACGAACAGGAAGGATACTGGGTGCTGGATTGCAACTCGGGCAACGTCCAGTTCCGTAAAGGCGATGGCGCCAGTTTTGCGATCAAGGAATTTCGGTATGTGCCAGTGCGCTATACGCCGGAGGGCACAGCCTATCGGGACGAATGGCTGGAGGATTGGTTCTCACAGGGCGAAAGTGACTTGGTGGTTGTCACGAAACAGCTATCGAGTGGCCAATTCGCAGCAGTAAAAGACAAAGCGCGGGACAATTTCATCACCGCAGCGATCATGCTGGGCTTTCGTAGTGCCTACGAGTTCGATTGTATGGAAATGAAATTAAGGCGTGAAAACCCGGACAGTTCGGATGAGGTAATCGGCCGTTGGGTCGTGGATCACTTTAGAAGCCTGCATGCGGCAAAGCTTGAGCAATTCAAGAACTGGGACTTTGCGCTCCACAGTGGGATGGCTGAGCGGTTGCTGATAGGGGATCGCCCATTGTTTGACATGACGATGAGTGACAGGCAGTTCCAAACCGTCGTGATCCCATTGACGCCAGATCATTTTTTATCGGGTTGCCCTCCAGAGAACCCTGCGCAAATCACTTGGCAACTTAAGTGTGGCCGCGCAGCAGGGGGAGCTGCAATCGGACTCAATAGTATGACGGCGAAACTTGCCCGGCAGTTTGTCGTCGGTGAGCATCAACAGTTACTGGCATTGAGCGATCTATTCACCCAGCAGCAGTTTACCGAGCGCAAGGCCAAGGATGTTTTTCTCGAATTTTCCAAGGAAAAGCACGTGGCCCGAACGCCGGTGAATGAGTAGAAAACTTCGCACTTATCTTCATGAGGAATATTCGTGATCATCTAAAATAAAATGAGTTTGTTTCACTATGACCATCTGCCGACAATAGCTCCCCTATCAACACATTGGAGTTTTTTGTCATGGCAGTCGCTCATTCCCTCGGATTTCCGCGCATTGGACGCGATCGTGAACTGAAAAAAGCGCAAGAAGCGTTTTGGAAGGGCGAGTTAGACGAAGCCGGTCTGCATGCTGTAGGCCGTGAGTTGCGCAAGACTCACTGGGACCTGCAGAAACAGGCCGGCATCGAGCTGTTGCCCGCCGGGGATTTTGCCTGGTACGACCAGGTGCTGACCCACTCGCTGATGTTCGGGGTGATCCCCGAGCGTTTTCGTCCGGCCGACGGCCATGCCACCTTGCACACCCTGTTTGCCATGGCCCGCGGTGTCAGTGACAGTTGCTGCGGCGGCGCCCACGCCCAGGAGATGACCAAGTGGTTCGATACCAACTACCACTACCTGGTGCCCGAATTCAGCGTTGACCAGCAGTTCCATCTGGGCTGGGATCAATTGTTCGAAGAAGTCCAAGAAGCCCGCGACCTGGGGCACACCGTCAAGCCGGTAGTGATCGGGCCACTGACTTACCTGTGGCTGGGCAAGGCCAAGGGCGCTGACTTCGACAAGCTCGACCTGCTCGATCGCCTGCTGTCGCTGTACGGCCAGATCTTCCAGCGCCTGGCGGACCTGGGCGTGGAGTGGGTGCAGATCGATGAACCGATCCTGGTGCTCGATTTGCCCCAGGACTGGAAAAATGCATTTGAGCGCGCCTACAACCTGATCCAGCGTGACCCCCTGAAAAAACTGGTGGCCACTTACTTTGGCGGCCTGGAAGAAAACCTGGGCCTGGCGGCCAACTTGCCGGTCGATGGCTTGCACATTGACCTGGTGCGTGCGCCTGATCAGTACCCGACGATCCTCGATCGCCTGCCGGCCTATAAAGTGCTGTCCCTGGGCGTGGTCAACGGGCGTAACGTCTGGCGCTGCGACCTGGAAAATGCCCTGGCCACCTTGCAACATGCCCATGAACGCCTGGGTGATCGCTTGTGGGTCGCGCCGTCTTGCTCGTTGCTGCATAGCCCGGTTGACCTGGGCCGTGAAGACAAGCTCGACGCCGAACTGAAAAGCTGGCTGGCCTTCGCCGTGCAGAAGTGTGCCGAAGTGGCGGTGCTGGCCCAGGCCATCAATCAGCCAGAAGCCGCGAACGTCGTGGCGGCCTTGGCCCAAAGCCGTGCCGTGCAGGCCGCCCGCGCCGCTTCGCCACGGATCCATAAACCGGCTGTACAAGCGCGTGTTGCGGCCATCACCGCCCAAGACAGCCAACGCCAGTCGCTGTTTGCCCAGCGGATCGCCAAGCAGCGCGTCGGCCTCGACCTGCCGTTGTTTCCGACCACCACCATTGGCTCGTTCCCGCAGACCGCCTCGATCCGCCTGGCACGCCAGTCGTTCAAGGCCGGCAAGTTGAGCGAGGCCGAATATGTCGAGGCGATGCACAGTGAGATCAAACACGCCGTGCAGGTGCAGGAAAATCTTGGCCTGGACGTGCTGGTGCATGGCGAAGCCGAGCGTAACGACATGGTTGAATATTTTGCCGAGCAACTGGATGGCTACGTGTTCACCCGCTTTGGCTGGGTGCAGAGCTACGGTTCGCGCTGCGTGAAACCGGCGGTGATCTTCGGTGACCTGAGCCGCCCGAAAGCCATGACAGTGGAGTGGATCCGCTACGCCCAAGGCCTGACCGACAAGGTGATGAAAGGCATGCTGACCGGCCCGGTGACCATGCTGATGTGGTCATTTCCCCGCGAAGACGTGAGCCGCGAGGTGCAGGCCCGGCAACTGGCGCTGGCGATTCGTGACGAAGTGCTGGACCTGGAAGCAGCGGGTATCAAGATCGTGCAGATCGATGAAGCGGCGTTCCGCGAAGGCTTGCCCCTGCGCCGGGCCCAATGGCAGCACTACCTGGACTGGGCCACCGAAGTCTTCCGCCTGTGCGCCTCTGGTGTGCGGGATGAAACCCAGATCCATACCCATATGTGCTACAGCGAATTCAACGACGTGATCGAGTCTATTGCGGCGATGGATGCCGACGTGATTACCATCGAGACCTCACGTTCGGATATGGAATTGCTGGATGCGTTCGAAGCCTTCGCTTACCCGAATGATATTGGCCCGGGCGTCTACGACATCCACTCGCCACGGGTACCGGACGCCTCGGAAATGGCCAACCTGCTGCGCAAGGCCGCACAGCGCATCCCGGCTGAGCGGCTGTGGGTGAACCCCGACTGCGGCCTGAAGACCCGCGCCTGGCCAGAGACGGAGGCGGCGCTGATTCATATGGTGGCGGCTGCGCGGCAACTGCGGGCCGAACTGGCATAGCAGCAGCTAACCCCAACCCCCCCTGTGGGAGCGGGCTTGCCCGCGAAAGCGGTGGTTCAGTCACTCTCGTTGGTGGAAGTTGCACCGCCATCGCAGGCAAGCCAGCTCCCACCTTTGTTTTGCAGCGTATGCAAAACTCCCTGCCGTACCGAGATCCCCTGTGGGAGCGGGCTTGCTCGCGAAAGCGGTGGTTCAGTCACTCTCTTGGGTGACAGGTCTACCGCCATCGCAGGCAAGCCAGCTCCCACCTTTGTTTTGCAGCGTATGCAAAACTCCCTGCCGCACCGAGATCCCCTGTGGGAGCGGGCTTGCTCGCGAAAGCGGTGGTTCAGTCACCCTTTTTGGTGCCAGGTGCACCGCTATCGCCGGCAAGCCGGCTCCTACAGTTGATGTGCGGTGCCCCTGCAGTTGGATCTCTAGGGTCACAGGTACTTGAGCCACGCAATATCCCGCCGCCGAGCCTTCAGCCCGGCAAACCAGCGTACTGGCAGGTACAACGCCAGCGGCAGCAACAACGCCACCAGCCACACCGATGCTACGTTGTCGAAGCCAAAGTGCGTCCCCTGGTTCAGGCCAAACAGCGCCACGCCCATCACGTACAGCACCTTCAACACATACAAATGCAGCAAATAAAAGAACATCGGCGCCGCGCCGAACACCGCCAGGGTGCCGATCCAGCGTGGTTGCCCGGCGCGTTCGAAGCCCCGCAGCAACAACAGCCCCACCCCCAATGTCAGCGCGAGGAACAGCAGTGAAGGTGGGTATTTGGTGATGTTGAAGAAACTCATCAGCGTCTGCACATGGCTGTCGTACATTTGCCATGGCGCTTCACCGTAGCCATTGATTACGCGCAACACCACAAAGCCCACCAGCGCGCCAACGCCCGCCAGTAACAGATACCGCTGACGCCGCGCCGGCGCCATCGAGCCGGAAAACCACGGGCCGATGCCGTAACCCAGGGCAATCACACCGATCCACGGCAGCACCGGGTACGTCGTGCGCAGGCGCAGACTGTCGCCTACTTCGATCCAGCTGCGTTCGTGCAAGATCGCCCATGGAACGTGCAGCGCCGACCCCGCTGCGAAGTGCACGCCGTCGAGCAGGTTATGCCCGCCAATGATCACCAGTGCCAGGCCGATCAGCAACGGGCGTGGCAACCACACCAGCACGGCGAGGGCGATCATGCTTACGCCGATGGCCCAGATCACCTGCATATAGATGACGCTGGGAGGCAGTTGGAAGGTCCAGGCGAAGTTCACCAGAGTAAATTCCAGCACTACCAGAAACAGCCCGCGCTTGAACAAAAACGCCGAGACGTCACCGCGGCCCTGGTATTTTTCGCCGTACAGAAACGCCGACAGACCAGTCAGCAACACAAATACCGGCGCGCACAAGTGGGCCAGGGTACGGCTGATAAACAACGCCGGCTCCGTAGTGTCGATGCTCATCGGGTCGCTGACTTGCCGGTGCAGCAGAAACGTTTCGCGCACGTGGTCAAGCAACATGAACAGGATCACCAGGCCGCGCAGGGCGTCGATGGAAAGCAGGCGTGAGCGGGGAACAGCGTCAGTCATGAGGCAAGATCGTCGGCGGAAGGGAAGGGTGGTTATCTTATAACATTGATCGGCAGTCGTGGATTTCTGAGTCGGAATCGCACCCTGCGGATGCTAGGGTAGGGCATAGACCTTGACGACCCAGGAGTCATTTATGAGCGACCCGATTGATTTCAAAGCTGTCGTGCAATTCTGGACAGCGGCGGGCCCATCACGCTGGTTCAAGAAAGATGCACAGTTCGATGCCGAGTTCGGCGCCCGTTTCCATGAGGCCCACTTCCAGGCGGCCAGGGGCGAACTGGAATACTGGATGAACGAGCCCGAAGGCGCGCTGGCGTTGCTGATCCTGCTCGATCAATACCCGCGCAATACCTTCCGCGGCACCGCCCATATGTTTGCCACCGATCCACTGGCCAGGGCTTACGCCGCACGTATGATCGACGCGGGGATGGACCGGCTGATCGACCCGGCATTGCGCGCGTTCTGCTACTTGCCCTTTGAGCATTCAGAACAGCCCGATGACCAGCAGCGTTCCCTGGCATTGAACCAACAACTCGATGCTGATACTTACCATTGGGCCAAGGAACATGCCGACATCATCGAGCGTTTCGGCCGGTTCCCCCATCGCAATGGGGCGTTGGGCCGGGTGACCACTGAGGAGGAGCAGGCGTTTCTTAAGGGGGGTGGGTTTTCCGGCTAGCTTGTTAGCGCCGGTTGTATTCCGCCGAGGAATGCCCCCATAAAAAAGCTGCATTGTATTTGTCGCCGCACATCTCGTAGCGTGGCTGTTCACCCAAGGAGATGCCGCCGTGACGAATCTGCCGATGCGCTTGTATGTCGATGTCCTGTTCACTAGCCCGTATGCGATGTCGGTGTTTGTGGCCCTGCAGGAAAAAGGCTTGCCGTTCGAGGTGCACACCCTCGACCTGGATGCGCTGGAGCAGCAGGCGCCGGCGTTTGCCGGGCTTTCCGTGACCCAGCGGGTGCCGACCCTGGAGCAGGATGGGTTTGCCTTGTCCGAGTCGTCGGCGATTACCGAGTATCTGGACGAGGTGTTCCCGGATGTGCCGGTGTACCCCACGCAGCCACGCCAGCGTGCGCGGGCGCGGCAGATCCAGGCGTGGTTGCGCAGTGACCTGCTGCCCATCCGCCAGGAGCGCTCCACGCTGGTGGTGTTTTGCGGGGCCAAGTACGGCCCGTTATCCACCCAGGCCCAAGTGGCGGCGGACAAACTGATTGCGGCTGCGCAGTACTGGCTGGCCGCGGGCGATGACTATCTGTTTGGCCAATGGTCGATTGCCGATCTGGACCTGGCCGTGATACTCAACCGGCTGATCCTCAACGGCGATCCGGTGCCCGCGCCGTTGGTGGCGTATGCCCAGCGTCAGTGGCAGCGGCCATCGGTGCAGGCCTGGGTCAGCCAGGCACGCCCGGCGTTATAGGGCCCAGCGGCCATTCCTGCGCAACGCGGCGATCGAGATCTTCCCAGTCTTCCATGCCCAGCACCCGGGTGGTGTTCAGGCCGCGCAGATAGCCGCGCAGTTGCTGGGCGGCGGCGCAGGCCTGAAGCGTATCGACAGCAGGGGCCTGCAGGACGTTTTCGTATTCGACCAAATAGTCGGCAACGCGCTCGCGAAACTCCGGCAGGACAGCGTTGCGGATGCGATCAAAAGTCTTCTGGTGGGGTTTCATGGTGAGGTCCTTCTTATAGACTTTGTTGTATGTACGCTGACTACTGTAGGAGCCGGCAAGCGGTCTCCTACAGGGGATGGCATCAGTTGGGCATGGCTTCGCCGCTGAATGCATGCACCGCCGCTACCAAACCCTTGGCAGCCAGGGCCACCAGTTCACCGCCTTTTGCCGGGGTTGCCAGGGCCGGGTCCGAACCCATGCGCCCATCCGGGTGGCGGGCGCGGAAGTCCTGGGCCTCGCGGATCGGGCCGGCGGGAGCAATCCGGGGCGAGTACTCGGCTGTCTTGATCGAGTCGGGATAGGCCCACTGGGTAATCGCGATCTCGGAGGGCGTGGCATGGGTGCCATGTCCTGTCGGGAACTGCGCGCGTGCCAGCTCGCCAACGCCTTCCAGGTCCCACCAGTTGCACAGCTTCAAGGCGAAGCCGGCTGGGCGGCGGGCGAAGCTGGCTTCGGCGTATAGCTCGGAAAAGGCCGCTTCAATGGTGGCGATATTGCCGCCATGACCATTGAGAAAGAGGATTTTCTCAAAGCCATGGGCCGCCAGGGAGCGGGTCCAGTCACCAATGGCGGCGATAAACGTCGACGGACGCAGGGAGATGGTGCCGGGGAACCCGAGGTGATGCTGGGCCATGCCGATATTGAACGTCGGGCCAACCAGGATATCGGCGTCTTTTTGCGCTTGATGGGCGATGATTTCCGGGCACATCCAATCGGTGCCCAACAGGCCCGTGGGGCCATGTTGTTCGTTGGAACCGATGGGGATCACCACGGTGCGGCTGCGGTCGAGAAATTGGCCAATCTCGATCCACGTTGACTGGTGCAAAAGCATTTCAGGTCCTCTCTCTGGTCAGGCTCGGCCTGCCAGATACTACCTCAACCGGCGCTGGCGATCTGGCGCGGCTTGCAATTGAGGTAGGCCGAGGACTTGAGCCAGCGCTGGTCGGGGTACCAGGAGAACATGAACTGCCCATCCTTGAGCTTGTCCACCACCTGGCGCGCCACTTGCGGGCGCACGGCGGGGCAGCCCTGGCTGCGGCCGATGCGGCCTTCACGCTTGCTCCACAGCGGGCTGACATAGTCGGCGGCATGGATCACGATGGCGCGGTCGCGGGCCTGGTCATTGAAGCCCGGCTCCAGGCCGTCCATGCGCAGCGAGTAGCCGTGGGTGCCTTGGTAGCTTTCCTGGGTGCGGAACAGGCCGAGGCTGGATTGATGGCTGCCTTCACTGTTGGAGAATTGGGTGGCGAAGTTTTCCCCGGATTTTTGCCCGTGGGCCACCAGGTCGCGCAGCACCAGCTTTTTTTGGCGCAGATCGAAAATCCACAGGCGACGGGCGGTCGAAGGTTGCGAATAGTCGATCACTGCCAGGCGTTCGGAGCGTTCCTGGCCATTATTGACGGCACACTGCATCGCGCTGAGGGCGCTTTTGAGTACGGTGGGATTGAGTTCTGGAGCCGAGCGCGCCAGGCTGCTATACAAGGTATGAGGTTTGGCATTCTCTGCGAAGGCACCCGTACAAAACGCGGCCAGAATGGCGGCGATCAGGCCGAGTCGGCAGTCAATATTCAGCATTTATCGAGCATCTCCGCCGTAGATTGGAGCTAAGCCATTGTTCAAAAAAACTGCATGTTACTTGAGCCTTTGCTTGCTCGTAGCACCATTGGTCGCCACGGCCGATGAAGTGCCGGTCGAGCCGTCAAACCCAGTACAGCTGGCACTTGGGCAGTTGTCGAGTGTCTGCCCCGGTTTAGCCACCCAGTTGGATACGCCAGCCGAGTTGCGGCTGCAGGCTTTTTACCAGCAACAAGGCAATACCGCCCTCTGGTTGGTGGAGGGGCGCCGGCAGGCGTTGCAGGACCAGTTGCTGTTGCTGGCCGACGACGGCCTCGACCCGGCGCATTATCGGCTGCCCGACACGACAAGCACCGGCAATGTGCTGTGTACCGACTTCGAAACCAGTCAGCACTATCTGCAAGCCCTGCATGACTTGCACTATGGCCGTTTGCAGCAGGCCCATTACGAGCCGCTGTGGCATTCCCAGCCGCCGAGCGAGGACCCAGCCCTCGCGGTGCTGGCCCTGGCCAACGCCGGGCTTGCCGACATACCTGCGGCATTCGACCAGGCCAGGCCCAGCGCACAGCTATACCGCAGCCTGCGCACGGCCTACGCCACCCAGCGCCTGCAACCCTTGGCGCAATGGGGCGTGATTGCCGACGGCCCGTTGTTGCGCCCTGGCCGGGACGACCCACGGGTGCCGGCATTGGCCCGACGCCTGGTCAGTGGCGGTTATCTGGCGAGCGTGCCCAAGGGCAATCAATACGCCAATGAGTTGGTGGAGGGAGTGAAGCGCTTCCAGGCCAGCCATTCGCTGCAAGCCGATGGGGTGATCGGCCCGGGGACGGTGGCCGAACTCAACGTCAGCCCGGCGGTGCGGCGCGAGCAACTGCGGGTCAATCTCGAGCGCTTCCGCTGGTTGGCCCAGGACCTAGAGCCGGACGGCATTCTGGTCAACGTTGCGGCGGCGCAGTTAAGCGTCTACCAGGGCGGCGTCCCCGTGTGGCAGACCCGTTTGCAGGTGGGCCGCGCCGAACGGCAAACGCCGCTGCTCAAGTCGCGCATCACGCGGTTGACCCTCAACCCTACCTGGACCATCCCACCGACCATCATGCGCGAGGACAAACTGCCAGCCATTCGCCTGAACCCGGAGTACTTGCGCCAGCAGAACCTCAAGGTGCTCGACAGCGAAGGTCGCGCACTCTCGCCCGAGCAGGTGGATTGGTCGCACCCCGGCAATATTCTCCTGCGCCAGGACGCCGGCCCGCGCAACCCGTTGGGCAAGATTGTCATGCGTTTCCCCAATCCGTTTTCCGTATACCTGCACGATACGCCCAGCCAGCCGTTGTTCAGCAAGGGGCCGCGGGCGTTCAGTTCGGGGTGTGTGCGAGTGGAGCAGCCGATGTTGTTGCGCGATCTGCTGGTGAGCCCGGCTGAAAGGGCGCGTACCGAGGCGTTGCTGGCGACCGGGGTGACCCACGAGTTCCGCCTGGCTACGCCGGTCCCCGTGTTGCTGGGCTATTGGACAGTGCAGGTGGATAGCCAGGGTGCGTTGCTGTACGCGCCGGATATCTATAGCCGCGATGGCGTGTTGTTGAAGGCGCTGGGCGCGGTCCTATAGACGCTCCCGCCGAAAAGCCGCCGGGGATCTGCGCAATATGAGACCCGGTTGGCATCCTTGAAAAAATATCCATCAGATATTTCTTAAACCCTCAAGAAACCAACCAGACTTGCCGACGTGATGGGTACATACCCAGGAGCGTTCAACATGAGCAGTCAAGGTTTGGCAGTCGGTATCAGCCTGTTTTTCGCGCTCGTCAGCGGCAGTGGCCAAGCAGCAACCACCGTGGCCCACGGCGTTATCCAGTTTCGTGGCAGCATCGTCGAGGCAACGTGCACTGCCGGCGGCGGGTCTGGGGCAACGTTGGCACTGAGCGGTTGCCCGACGTTTGCATCCGCAAGCAGCATCAGCGCCCGTGGCGTCGAGCCGGTACCTACCGTCAGAGCGCTGGACCACACAGCGGTCAAGGTCAAGCTGGTGACCGAAACCACGGGGGATGGCCGTTACTTCGATCGGCACTACAGCTTGAACGATGGGGCGGGCAAGCCGTTGCGCTCAGGGGCTTACCTGGTGACGCTGAGTTATCCCTGAAAACCCCGTGACTCCAGGCAGCAAGGATCAAAGGTGGGGGTTGTCGCGTTAGTCTGGAAACAGACGGTAAACGTCGTGCCGCTGCCCACCTGGGAGCTTGCCGTCACATCCCCGCCATGGGCCTTGGCAATTTCCCGCACGATAAACAACCCCAGCCCGACACTGCGCACATCGGTGTCTTGGTCGGTGCCGCGGGTCATGGGTTCAAACAGTACGCTCATCAGCGCATCGTCAATCACCGGCCCATGGTTATGCACCGAGAGGCTGGCGCCGTGGTGATCCATTTGCGAGGTAATGGTGATCGGTTGTTGCAGGTCGCCGTAGGCCACGCTATTGGCCACCAGGTTGCCGATGATTTGCTGCAGGCGGTCGCCATCCAGGCAAGTATCGGCAGCGCCCACGGTGTGATGCACCAGAGTGGCCCGAGGAAAGGCCACCCGCAGCTCATCCACCGCGCACCGGGTCACCTCATGCAGGTCCAGCGCAGTGGGGGTGACGGCTATGCCAACGCCGACCCGCGCCTGGGTGAAGTCCAGCAGGTCGGCGATCATCCGTTGGGCACGCTCCGATGACTGGCCGATATGGCCAATCAATTGGGTTTCCTTGGCGGTGCGCTCGCCCCGGGCGAGGAAATCGGAGGCCATCTTGATCGCGGTCAGCGGGTTTTTCAGGTCGTGGCTGACGATGGCGACCATTTGCTCGGCAAACAGCGCTCGGCGCTGGGCCTTGATATAGGCCTGGTTGAGCTGCGCCTGGGCTTGCTGGAGGGCGGTTTGCGCGGCGGTTTTTTCCAGCAGCAGGGCTTCGGCCAACTTGCGTGCATTGAGCAGCTCGCGCTCGTACTTGTCGCGGTCGGTGGTACCGAACAGCGCCAGTTCGTGCCGCACGCCGCTGGCGTGGTCGCGCTTGATGGCATTGAGCAGGACGGTCACGGTGTGGCCGTCACGATGGCGCAGGTCGAGCTTGACCTCGGTGACGCGGCCTTGTACCTGCATCAATGGGGCCAGATGAGTCTGATGAAAAATACGCCCGCCCATGGTCAGCAGGTCTTGGAAACGCCGCCCGTGCAACTCGGCCACCGCCATGCCCAACCAGTCGCTGAAGCACTGGTTTACCCGCAGGAGCGTGCCGTCTTCGGTGGTGACGGCCAGCGCACAGGCCGCGCCGTCGAACAGCATCTGGTCATTGACCATGGACAACTGCCCATGGCGCCAGGAAGTTATCCATCGCGGCCGCGCAGGCCGGTGCCGCGCTCATATGGGGGCAATGGCCCACATTGTCGATCAGGCAATAGCTGCTGTGGGGCAACGCACGGTGCAGGTACTCGCCCACGCAGACCGGAGCGATCAGGTCATCGCTCGATTGCAGGATCAGTGTGGGGGTGGTGAGGCCGCCGATATCGGCGCGGTTATCCGACAAGAACGTCACCCGCGCAAACTGCTTGGCGATCTCGGGCTCGGTGCGGCAGAAGCTGTCAGTCAGTTCTTCACTGAGGGCCGGTTGCCCCGGCGCGCCCATGATCACCGGGGCCATGGTGCTGGACCAACCCAGGTAGTTGCTGTCGAGAGTGTCGAGCAGCGACTGGATATCTTCGGGTTTGAACCCGCCCACGTAGTCGTCGGTATCGATGTAGCAAGGGGAGGGGCCGATCATTACATGGGCGGCGATGCGCCCGGGGGCGGCGCGGTCGGCGAGGGTGCCGATCATGGCGCTGACCGAGTGGCCGACCAGGATCACCGGGCCGCTGGCGAACCCATCGATAATCTCGTTCAGATCGGCGGCGTAACCGCCCAGGGAGGCATATTTTTCCTTGTGATAGGCCTTCAGGTCGGACAAGCCAGCTCCTACCAGGTCATAGGACACCACGCGAAAACGCTCGACGAAATGGGGCAGCAGGTAATTCCACATGGCCTGGTTGCAGCCAAAGCCATGGGAAAACACCAGGGTCGAGGAACCATTGCCCACTACGTTGACGTTGTTGCGATGTCGAATATCCATGGGCGTGCTCGTAGTGACGTGGTGCTATGAACTTTTGCCGTCAGTTTAGAGAGTCAACCGCATAGGGTCACTAGATATAGCGTTGATAGGGTAAAGTCGGCGCTTTCAGGACGAAACGTCAGGTAACCAGTATGGCGCGGTTTTTACGGCAATCGGCCTGGGGCTTGTTGGTCATGGTGTTCGCTGCGCTGGCCTTGGCGCAAACGGCGCCGTCGCCATGGGGGAACGTGGCGCTGAACCAGCGGGTGATCGACCTGACCCACACCCTGGACACCTCGACCCAGCAGCGCCTGACCGACCAACTCGCGGCGCTGGAACAACGCAAGGGCGCGCAGATCGGCGTAATGCTGCTGCCGACTACGGGGGACGCCGACCTTGAAACGTTCACCACCGATCTGTTGCGCGCCTGGAAATTGGGGCGCAAGGGCATCGACGACGGTATTTTGCTGCTGGTGATCAAGGATGACCGCAAGGTGCGGATCGAAGTCGGATACGGCTTGGAAGGCGTGGTCACGGACCTGTTGAGCCACCGGATTATCGAGGAGCAACTGACCCCGGCGTTTCGCCAGGGCGATTACGCCGCCGGTGTGCAACACGCGGTGGATGCCCTGAGCGTGTTGGTCGAAGGGGGCGACTTGCCAGCGGTGGACGAGTCCAGGGAGACGGTGGATGAGGCTGCGGTGTTGCTGGCCCTGATCCTCGGCGCCGTCGGCGGGGTGCTGCTGGCCTCGGGCAAGTTGCATTGGCGACGCGGTCTGATCGCCGCCCTGCTAGTGACCGTGCTGCTGACCGCGCTGGCCGCAATCAATGGCAAGGCCTGGCCGATCTATGTGCTGGCGCTGCCCTTTTGCATGTCGATCAGCGCGGCCATATTCGGCGCGTTGTGGCAGGCCAAGGTGGTGTTTTATTGCGTACTGGCGTTGATGGCTTACAGCATCGGTCTGGGGCTGGTGGATCACTACCTGGCCGAAGTGTCCTTTATGAACTGGCTGGCCTGGCCGATGGCCGCACTGGTGGTGCTGGGCCTGTACCTGATCCTGTTCGCAGTGATGAGGGCTGCGTGGAAAAACAGCCGGGTGGGGTTTTGCATACAGTCGGTGATGGTGCTGGGAGTGTATGGCGCCGCCGGGTATTTGCTGGAACTGGGGCTTGATGGCTGGTTGTTCGCCTTGCCCATCAGCTCATTCGCGGCGCTGTTCATTTACGGCCAGGGTACGGGCGGATCGGGCACAGGTTCCAGCGACCGCTCAAGTTCAAGTTCCAGTTCCAGCTCAAGCTCCGGTGGCGGGTTTTCCGGTGGCGGTGGCTCCAGCGGTGGCGGCGGGGCTTCGGGGAGTTGGTGAAGCCCGCTGCCGGTTCAGAGCGTCATCACCATTTCATGCCAAGCCATCCCGCCATGATCTGATGCCGAGGGCTGCACATACTGGTAACCCATGCGCGTGTACAACGGCACATGCTGCTCCTTGCACATCAGGTGGATGGCCTGCTTGCCCATTGCACGCATCCGTTGCACAAATTCTGCCATCAATTGCGTGGAATAACCCTTGCCCTGATGCGCCGGGTCCACCACCACCGACATGATCACAACATTTGGCGCATCCGCTGCGTGCCCTACCAACTCCTTGAAGGCTTCATCCGACATCACCACCTCATGGGCGCAACCGCCGTTGATAAAGCCCACCACCTGAGCGTCCACTTCCAGGATCAGGAAGCCTTGGGGGTACAGGGCGATACGCGTGGCGATCTTCTCCAGGGTCGCGGCTTCATCACCTTCGTAGGCGCTGATTTCGATCTCATAGCAGCGAGTGGCATCTGCCGGGGTGGCGTTGCGTAGGGTGAGGGCGGGCATGGCGGTTCCTGGGCTGGGCGGTTGAGCGAGGGGCTGCATGATAGCGGGGTAGGAGCACTGACGAAAATCCCACAAACAAAACCCACCCCTGTAGGAGCCGGCAAGCCGGCTCCTACAGGGGCGTTTAAGTGCGGTGTTTTTCCATGCGGATGTCGCCCTGCGGCAACTGCGCGACCACCCTCCAACCCAGTCGCTGGTAAAACCCATTGGCCCGGCTGGCTTCTGCGGTTTCCAGCCAGATCTGTGGATGGTGCTGGAACAACAAGGCTTCGGCCTGCTGCATCAGCCTGCGGCCCAGCCCGCGCCCTTCAAATTCAGGGCGGATGAACGCAGCAAATACGCAGCCGTCCTCGACATCGGCCATGGAAAACCCGGCCGCCACGCCATCCACCTCGGCGATCCATACGCAGGGCGCTTGTTGCATGGCTTGCTCGATGGCATCAGGGGTGATGCCCATTTCTGTCAGTTGATCGTGGGACAGGTGGTTTTCCGTGACGCTGGTGCGAATGTCGAAGATGACGTTGATGTCCGCCGGGGTGGCGACTCTGATGTGAGGGGGCATGCAGTTCTCGCTGTTGTCCATGAATTCAACCTCGTAGATCCCCCGTGCCGCCAGGGCACTGAAGGGATGTGCGAGCGGCCGTACATCGCTCAGTTCCCAGGCGAGCCAGCCTTCCTCGAAATAGCTGGCACAGGCCGCTGGTACGTCCTCAGGGGTAAATGCACGAACTGCTTTTACCCGCACGACGGCGACGGCAACACCGGCGTCGTCTTCATCGCCATCGGCATGCAGGAAGCGCTCGTTCTCGACAATCAGCAGGTCCTGGGACGGCTCCAGTCCTGGATGCCAGCGGCGGATTTCCAGGGTTTTTTCGCCTGAGGCAATGCGGCTGCCGCTGGGGCGCACGATGGATAGCGCTTTGATGGTACCGCTCCTACAGGGTTGGACTGTATTTGACTGCCGCTGCCGCCCGCGATGGCACGTTCAGGCTTCTCAGCAACCCGGACACATGGATACGCACGGTAAACGGCGAAATATCCAGGGCCTTGGCGATTTCCTTGTTGGTCTTGCCTTGGGCGATCAGCCGCAACACTTCCTGCTGGCGCGCAGTCAGGGTGTGGGTGTCCAGGGGCAATAGCCCCGAGGGGGCGAACTTGACCAGCACTTCGCCCTGGCGGATGGCGAGCAGGGCCTGGCCGATCTCTTCGGGGGCGATGTTTTTGCCGATAAAGCCATCGGCGCCCATTGCCATCACCTGTTCGATCAGCAGTGGGTCATCGACCATCGACACCACGATCAACGTGGTGCGCCGCAGTTGCTGGCGCAGTTCGCCCAGCTGGCTGATGCAAGTCAGCCCGGGGAAGCGCAGGTCGAGGATCAGCGTGTCGACTTCGCCACCGCCCTTGAGCATTTGCAGCACCGTGTCCAGGTCGCCGGCCTGCTCCACGCGAGCCTCGGGCAGCAGGCGTTGCACCGTGCGCAGCATGCCTTCGCGAAACATGGGATGGTCGTCGGCGATGATGATCCGGCATGTCATGGTGTGCTCCTCCCTGGGGCCAGGTTGTCCTGTGGCGTGCTACTTTACCACTCTGTTCACCGCCTGCCTGCCGGGAGCACCGATTCGACGATGACCGTACAAGGACGTTGCCCATGAAGTTCGTGAAAGACGCCGAACTGGACCAAGCCAACCTGCGTATTGTCGTAGCCGGCTGCGCCATGGTCTACATCGGCCTGCTGGGCTTTTTGCCGGGGCAGTCGGTGGCGCATTATGTGCCGGTGATGATCTATATCGGCCTGTTCCTGCTGGCCTCGATTGTGCTGCGCCAGGTGATCGTGCGCTGGCCCGGGCATTACCCGGCGCGGCGGATTTTCGGGATGATCCACGATTACACCGGCACCTCGTTCGGCCTGGTGGTCGGCGGTGAGGCGGCGTTGCCGCTGTATGCGGTGATGGTCTGGGTCAACCTTGGCAACGGCATGCGCTATGGTTCGCGCTACCTGGCGATTGCCACGGGCCTGGCATTGCTGGCGCTGCTGATCGTGTATCGCCTGACACCACTGTGGCAGGCGCAGCCCTTTATGGTGTTGATGCTGATGATCACCAGCACGGTGATCCCGGTCTACGCTCACCTGCTGCTGGAACGCACGCGCAAGGCGTCCGAAGAGGCCATCGCCGCCAATCTGGAAAAGTCGCGCTTCCTGGCCCAGGCCAGCCATGATTTGCGCCAGCCCATTCACTCCATCGGCCTGTTTACCGCGTGCCTGCGCGAAGCACGCTTGGGCGATGAAGAACGGCGGCTGGTGGACAATATCGACCGTTCGCTGCTTAACGTCTCGCAATTGTTCCGCTCCATTCTCGACCTCTACACCCTGGACAATGGCCGCTTGCTCCCCAAGTACCAGGTTGTTCACCTGGGTGAGTTGCTGGCTGACTTGCTGCGCCAGAACGCCGAAGCCGCGCGTTGGGCCGGGGTAGAACTGCGCCTGCGCCCTTGTGCCCACTGGGTGCGGGTTGATCCGGCACTGTTGGCTACCATGGTGCAGAACGTGCTCTCCAATTGCTTCAAGTACGGCGGCCTGCGCCCGGTGCTGGTCGGCGTGCGCCAGCGCGGCGGTGGGCTGGTGGTGGAGATTCACGACCAGGGACGAGGGATTGCCGAGGAGCATCTGCCCCGGGTCTTCGAGGAGTTCTATCGGGTCCGCCACCTGCGCGACAAAGACGTTGAAGGCGTCGGCCTGGGCTTGTCCATCGTCAAGCGCCTGGGACAGTTGATGAACATGGACGTGGGGCTGCGCTCGCGGGTGGGCCGTGGCACCTCGGTCAGCCTGCGCGGTTTGGCCCTGGCGACCGCACCCCATCAACCTGCGGTGCGCGACGATGCACGCCTGGCGGGGCTGCTGACCGGTTTGAAAGTGTGCCTGGTGGAAGATGACCATAACGTACTGCTGGCCACCCAGGCATTGCTGGAGCGGTGGGGCTGCGAGGTGCAGGCCGAATCGAGCGGGCATAACCTGGTCAGCGATTGCGACATCATCGTCGCCGACTATGACCTGGGCAACCATGCCACCGGTATCGAGTGCATCGACCAACTGCGTGCACAGCGCGGCGTGGCGGTGCCAGCGCTGATTCTGACCGGGCATGATGTAGAGAGAATCCAGGCGGCCCTGCACGACCGGCAGATCGCCATTTTGTCCAAGCCAGTGCGCCCCGCTGAACTACGGGGCACCCTGCGCGACCTCAGCCAGGGGCCGGTTACTGGTTAAACGGCGTCAACCCGTTACCCCGGGCGCCCTTGGGTTGGCAGTAGGCGGCGGGTTTCATCAGGCCGAAGCTGGCCACGGCAAACATCCCGCCGCTGGCACCACTAGGCACCGAGCAGTTGTAGTCACCAGAAGCGGTGCTGGCGATGTAATAGGTGGTCATGGAGTCACTGCGGACATTGGAAACACGCTTGACCGGCTCACCCAGATTGGTTTCCGAGAGCGTCTTGAGATGGTCTTCGGTGGGCTTGATATTGCTGCAACCGGCAACGCCGATCATCAGTGCGCCCAGCAGGGCAAGGCGGGTGACAGGGGAGTGCAGTTTCATGGCGCTTCTTCCTTGGGGTTGTTTTGGTTTTTTACACGCGCAACGATCCCTTGCACGGCGGGCTCGACGTGCTGGCGGGGAGCATTGGGGGTGCTGGCGAATATAGCGCCGGGTGCCTGCGGGGTCGATTAGCACAAGTGTGCTAATGGCACCTTGAGGTCACGGCAAACAAGGTTAATTCAGGGAGATTCGAATGCTGCAAATCAGACGCGCCACCGACGACGACGGCGCCATCGCCTTCGAGATCCGCCTGCAGGCCATCCGCAGCCAATGCATCGGCGCCTACACCGCCGAGCAGATGCTGACCTGGACCCGTGGCGCAGCCGAGGACGGTTACACCGCGCTGATGGCCAAGCCGTTCTACCTGGGGTGCGTCGAGGGTGAGCCGGTCGCCACCGGCATGTTGGACCCGGACCATCGGGAAGTCGGCGCGCTGTTTGTCCTGCCCGGTTTTACCGGGCGCGGGTTTGGCGGGCAGATGCTTGAACACCTGGAGCAAGTGGCGCTGGCGTTGGGGATTGAGGAGGTGGTGCTGGACGCGACACTCAATGCCGCTGATTTCTACCGCAGCCGTGGTTATGAAGGCAGCGAGCAGTCCATCTATCATTCGCCTACGGGGCTGGACCTGGCGTGTATCCCGATGGTCAAGCGCCTGTCTGCTTGAACGCCGCACGCAGGCGTTCGATCACGGTCGGCACCGAAAGCCCGGCCGCCTCCGGCAGGTCAGCCACCGAGCTGATTGGGGTCTTGGCCCCCAGCATCAAATAACCGGGCAGGTCGGGCCGGCAGGATACCAAAGGCAACCCCCTGTATCCCAGAAATGGGCGCGATCTGTGTCTTTCGACGGGCGTGTCTTGTGGGTACCGTCATGCCCTTTGCTCTAACGCTGAGGCAATCATGGATCTACTGGCTACCCCTTTTGGCACCACCGACTGGTCGACCGTCGAAGCGCAGTTGCACCCTGGCGAAACCGGCAGCGCCCTATGGCGCACCTGCCATTTCGGCACCACCCGCGTGCGCATGGTGGAATACAGCCCTGGCTACCTGGCGGACCACTGGTGCTGGCGCGGGCATGTGTTGTTATGCCTGGAGGGAGAGTTGCAGACCGAACTGGAGGATGGTCGCCAGTTCACCCTGACGGCGGGGATGAGTTATCAGGTGGGCAATGACAGGGACGGACACCGGTCAAGCACAGCCACCGGAGCCAAGCTGTTTATTGTGGATTGATCAGTCGTACCTCTGCCCAAATGCATCCACCGTGGGGTTTTCAGAGTTCGGTGCCCCAGCAAAATTGAGGGGTAGTGCGGCCACAATTCCCAGCTTCGCTGACATCCCCCTGTGGGAGCGGCGGTGCGACGATTCGACTTGCTCGCGAAAGCGGTGGTTCAGTCACTTCATGGCTGGCAGGTATACCGCTATCGCAGGCAAGCCAGCTCCCACAGTTGATCGGGTGCGGCCAATACTCGGTGGCCAGCAACGCCCCCCTTGTGGGAGCAGGATCAATGGTTCATGTGATGGCCGTCAGCACTGCCCAGGCTGCGGGCCGGGGCCTTGATCTGGATGTCCTGCTTCTGGCCCTTGGCATCTTCCACGGTCAGGGTCAGCGGCACCTGGTCGCCTTCCTTGATCTGGTCCTTCAGGCCCATCAGCATCACGTGATAGCCCTCAGGGTCGAGTTTTACCGCCTGGCCGGCTGGCAGTGCCACGGAGTCCACCGGGCCCATGCGCATGACATCATCCTTCATGCTCATCTCATGAATCTGCACATCCTTGGCCACCGGCGACTTGACGCTCAGCAACTTGCTGTCGCTGTCGGCAGTGAGGGTCATGAACGCACCGCTCGAATGCTGCCCGGCCACGGTGGCGCGGGCCCAGGCATCGCTGACCACGACTTGGGCGCTGGCGTGGGCGGCGAGGCCCAGCAGGGAAAGACCGAGGGCGATGCGCTTGAGGGTGTGGACAGCAGTCATTAGCAGACCTCCATGACGGTGAGCAGGTCTTCTGCGCACTCTTTGGCGTTAAGGGATGCCGACAGGCCCAGGCGCAGGTTGCCGCGGGTGTCGAACACAAAGCTGGTGGCGGTGTGGGACAGGGTGTAGGTATCGCCGGCGGGGATCTTTTCATAAAAAATCCCGAACTCCTTGGCGGCCACGGCGATTTCTTCCGGGGTGCCATAGAGCGCTTCGAAGCTGGGGTCGAAGGCCTTGACGTAGGCGTCGAGCACCTGGGGCGTGTCGCGTTCGGGGTCCAGGGTGATAAAGATCACCTGCATGATTTCGCCGTCGCGGCCCATCAGCTTCTTGGCCTGGGCCATGCGCGCCAGGGTGGTGGGGCACACCGCCGGGCACTGGGTGAAACCGAAGAACACCACCGGCATCAAGCCGCGGAATGAACTCAGGGTGACGGTTTCGCCGGCCGTGTTCTTGAGCTTGAACGTGCGGCCCATGATCTTGTTGCTCAAGTCCTTGCCGTACTTGAAGTTCAGCTTGGGGCTGGTGTCGCAGCCGCTCAGCAGACCCAGGCCCAACAGGCCCATACCGGTGAGGACCTTGCGGCGGGTGAATAACGTACTCATGAAATGGGCGTCCCGTGAAGCGTCTGACGGCTGCGCGTAACAGGTCAGTCAGGCTTTGAAAAGCGGTGAACAGGAAGGCTGGGTAGTCTACCGACCTTGATCGCGCTTGATAATCTGCGACGTTCTGCCACAGGGGCGGTCGCCACCTTATCAGCCAGGGCGCTGATTGAGTCTGTGGCACACTGTCGCAGACACTGGCAAAGGCTCGCCGCACAAGGCTTGGGGCAAATGTTTCAACGATTATCAGGGCCCTTGACCCGCATCAAGGCAACGCGTGTGCGCTGTGGGCACAGTCACGGTACAAGCACCGTGAGGTTCTGATGCTCTATCTCCTATTCCTGCTGGCCCATCTATTCGCCGCGCTGATTTTTATCGGCACGGTGTTCTTTGAAGTGTTGATCCTCGCCAGTGTGCACAAGCAACTGCCGGCCCGCGTCATGCTGCTGGTGGAGCAGGGCATTGGCCGCCGTGCCAGGGCCTTGATGCCGTGGGTGCTACTGGTGCTGTTTGGTGCCGGCATCGGCATGGTCTGGTTGCGTTACCTGCCGGTGCTGGCGACGCCGTCCAGCTCGGCATTCGGCGCGTTGCTGACCCTCAAGCTGATCCTTGCCGCCAGCGTGCTGATGCATTTTTTGCTGACCGTGTGGTTGATGCGCCGTGGGCGGGTCAGCGCGGCTTATCTGCGCTTCGTCCATCTGAGCCTGTTTTGCCATATGGTCGCCATTGTGTTGTTGGCCAAGAGCATGTTCTACATCACCTGGTAAACGTCGGCGCTTGATGCATATCAAGGTGCGCTGTCCGGTCGCACCGCACAATGACCCACCGTAGCCAGACCCGGAGGCCGTCATGCTCACTGTCATTCATCCCGCCCGCGAGTGGCGCCTGCGCCGTGACCAAAGCGTGCTGGACCAGGGCCAGGTCGACATCGGTAAATTTCATACGGGCATCGGCTCCCTTGATTTACTGCGCGCCCTGCGCAGCAGCCGCCAGCGGCAAAGGCCCCTGGCGCTTAACCTGCAGTGGCCGGCGGGCCTGGTGGCGGATGCCTACCTGGGCGCGCTGGAACAGGAAATCCACCTGGTTGGTTGCCACGTGGGCGGCCGGCAACCAGTGGATCAATTCCATCTAGGTGGCGCCACCCCGGCCATTGCCGACCTGCAACGCTTGATGGCGCACCTGCGCAGTCGCCTGCACTTTCTTGATCACGACCAAGGTGACTACAGCCTCGACCTCGACCCGCTGCACACCGACTGGGCAACCATGGGCCTGTTGCGCGACCTGGGTTTTAACCACATCAATATCGGCGTGCCGGACGCCAGTGCCGAGGCCACGCCGTCGGTGGCCGGTTATCAGGACCCGGCGCCGATCCAGTCGCTGATCGACGCGGCGCGCACCTTCGGCTTTCGCTCGGTGAATGTTGACCTGGGCTACGGCCACGCCTGGCAGACTTGCGACAGTTTTGAAGCCAAGTTGGCCAGCCTGATCGCCCTGGAACCGGATCGCCTGCAAGTCTTCGACTATGCCCAGGCTCCACGGCGCTACCAGCAGCAGCCACGGCGTGTGCTGTCGTCGAATGCCGACAAATGTGGCATGCGCCGCATTGCTTTCCAGCGCCTGGAAGATGCCGGTTATCACTACATTGGCCTGGGCCAGTTCGTACGCCCCGACGACGACCTGGCCCTGGCCCAGGAGCGTGGGCACCTGAGCCGCAATTGCCAGGGTTTTACCCGTCATGGCTACTGCGACCATATTGGTTTTGGCCTGGGCGCCATCAGCCAACTCGACACCCTTTATGCGCAAAACACCGACGACCTGGCGCGCTATCGCCAGCAGTTGGACAGCGACCTGTTGCCCACCGCCCGTGGCTGGCGTTGCGAGGCCGGCGACCAGATCCGCCAGCACGTCATGGAGCGCCTGGCCTGTGACCTGGAGTTGGATATCCAGGCCATGGAGCGCCGCTATGGGGTGATTTTTTCCCGCTACTTCTCGGCGATCTGGCCACTGCTGGAGCATTTGCACCAGGACGGCCTGATCGATCTGTCCGAGCGTTTCCTCTGTGTACTGCCCGCTGGCCGGCACCGGGTCGAAGCTCTCTGCGCGCTGTTTGACCGAGCAGGCAGCGTTGTCCCCCCTTGCTCCAACGATGAGACCATCGACCATGAAAGCGTTTGAGTTCAACCGGGCCCTGGTGCAGAAATACGACCGCCCGGGGCCGCGCTACACCTCGTATCCGACGGCGCCGCAGTTTCACTCAGCCTTCGCCCTGGACGATTACCAGCAGGCGGTCGCGGCCAGCAACCATGCGCTGACGCCCAAGGCGTTGTCGGTGTACATCCACGTCCCGTTCTGCCAGAGCCTTTGCTACTACTGCGGCTGCCACAAGATCATCACGCGCAAGACCCACCGCGCCGTGGAATACCTGAGCTACCTCAAGCGCGAAATCCAGATGCAGGCGGCGTTGTTCGATCGCGCGCGGCCCTTGACCCAGTTGCACTTGGGGGGCGGCACGCCGACCTACCTCGACGATGGGCAACTGGCCGAATTGATGGACTGCCTGGCCCAAGGCTTCAGCCTGGATAGCAGCGATCGCCACGAGTTTTCCATTGAGGTGGACCCGCGCACCATCAGCGTCGAGCGGATCCACAACCTGCGCGGGCTGGGCTTCAATCGCCTGAGTTTTGGCGTGCAGGATTTTGATGCCGATGTGCAGGCGGCAGTCAATCGCGTGCAGAGCGAAGAGCAGATCGTGCAACTGGTCTCGGCGGCGCGTGAGGCGCAGTTCAAGTCGATCAGTGTGGATCTGATCTACGGCCTGCCGTTGCAGACTGTGGCCAGTTTCGACGTGACCCTGGGCAAGCTGATTGCCTTGCGCCCGGACCGCGTGGCGGCGTACAGCTATGCGCACCTGCCGACACAAATCCGCGCCCAGCGCATGATCCGCCCCGAAGACATGCCCCCACCCGAGCGCAAGCTGGAACTGCTGGAGCTGACTATTCGCCGGCTGACCGAGGCGGGGTATGTGTATATCGGCATGGATCACTTTGCCTTGCCCGACGACGAACTGGCCCTGGCCCGGGCCAATGGCACCTTGCAGCGCAATTTCCAGGGCTATTCGACCCATGCTGATTGCGACCTGATCGGGCTGGGCGTCTCGGCCATCGGCAAGGTGGGCGACAGCTACAGCCAGAGCGTCAAGGAGCTGTCCCAGTACTACGCACGTATCGACGCCGGGTTGTTGCCGGTGCAGCGCGGCTACCGCCTGAACGCCGATGACGTGCTGCGCCGCGACGTGATCAACGGCCTGATGTGCCATGGGCGCATTGATTTTGCTGGGGTCGAGGCCGGGCATGCGATCCGCTTTACCGAATATTTTGCCCAGGCGTTGTCGCGGTTGGATGAGCAAGTGGCGGATGGTTTGCTGCATATCCAGGACGATGCCGTGCAGTTGCTGCCCCAGGGGCAGTTGATGGTGCGCAGCGTGGCGATGGCGTTCGATGCGTATTTGGGTGGGCAGCAGAAGGGGCAGTTTTCTCGTACGGTCTGACCCGTGCAGTCCCTGATCAAACCGGGGCAACGTAACTTGTCCTAATACCAACTGTAGGAGCGAGCTTGCTCGCGAAAAACTTAACGACAACGCGTTTACCCAGGCAACCCGCGTTATCGTTGACGACCTTCGCGAGCAAGCTCGCTCCTACAGTGGTATTCGGCCATACCCATAGGCTCAGGCTCAGGCCCCGGCAACCGCATTGGTGCGCTCTATCTCTTCGACCAGCTTATCGATCCCTTCCAGCCGCGCGCGGTTGTCGTGATCCCACGGATGAAACCCCGGCTTGAAGTAATGCAGCCATGGCCGCGCCATGCGCGGGAATACGCCCTTGGGCCCGTAGAGAAACTTCAGCATCCGCCAGAACCCTTTCAGATGCCCGCCCGCGCGGCGGTCGGCGATCAGCAGGCGCAGGTGGAAATCAAACACCACCAGCCAGAAAAACACCGTGGTAAACAGCATGGTTCCGGTACGCAGCAGGTAACGCTTGGGTCCTGGCTTGATCACGCTATTCCACACATCAAAGGCCACGGCCTTATGCTCCGTTTCCTCAAGGGCGTGCCAATACCACATCTGTTGATAACCCTTGAGCGAATCACCGAAACGCGTGGGGTCGCTGAGCAGGATTTCCGCGAGCATCGCCGTGTAGTGTTCCAGGGCGATGGTCACTGCCAGGTTGAAGGACGGCGGCAAGTGCTTCTTTTGCAGGTCGAGGATGAATTTCAACCGCCGATCAAGCAGATGGGCGGGCAATCCGGCAGCTTGCAGCAGCTCGTTATAGGCCACGTGTTCACGGCTGTGCATGGCTTCCTGGCCGATAAAACCCTGGATCTCCTTTTTTAACGCCGGATCGTCGATGCGCTGGCGATAGTGGCGCACGCTGTCCATGAAGAACAGTTCGCCTTGGGGAAACAGCAGTGACAGGGCATTGAAAAAATGTGTGATGAAAGGGCCTTGCTCGTGCCAGTCCTTGATGCGTTCGGCGGGCAGGGCAAAATGCAGGTCGCGGCGAATGGGCAGCATTATGGCGACTCCTGTTCAGTGATGGGGTTGGGCAGCGGGGCCTTGCGCTTTTTCGGTGCCATGCGCCGGCTGGCGAACACCACCAGCGCCTGATACGCCGCCGGCAACCAGCGTGCGAGTAAGTCCAGGGCATAGGCATCGCGGCCGATCAATACGCGGCGTTTGTTTTTGCGTACACCTTGCAGAATCACCTTGGCGGCCTGGTCGGCGTCGGTGATAAACAGCTTCTCGAAGTCGGCGCGGGCTTGTTGTTCGCTATGGATCAGGAACCCGGTCATGTTCGCGTCGATCCGGCTGCTGCGGCAGATATCGGTACGGATCCCACCAGGATGCACACAGGTGGCCGAGACGCCGCTGCGTTGCAAATCCAACTCCTGGCGCAGGGCCTCGGTGAAGCCGCGCACCGCGAACTTGGTGGCGTTGTAGCCGCTCATGCCAGGCTGGGCGAACAGGCCGAATACGCTGGAGGTGTTGACCACATGCCCGTCGCCGCTGGCCTTGAGATACGGCAGGAAGGCCTTGGTGCCGTAGACCACGCCCCAGAAGTTAATGCCGACGATCCACTCCAGGTCGGCGTAGTCCACACCTTCCACGGTGCTCGACAAGGCCACCCCGGCATTGTTGAAAATCAAATTGACCTGGCCGTGCTCCGCCGCACAACTGGCCGCCCAATCCTCCACGGCCTGGCGCTCGGAAACGTCCAGCTCGCGGAAGGTCACGCGCACTGGCGCCAGGGTGGCGTGCTGGATCAACTCCACGGTTTGTTGCAGACCCGCCAAGTTCTTGTCCGCCAGCGCCAGGTGGCAACCCTCGCGCGCCAGGGCCAGAGCCAGGGCGCGGCCCATGCCGGACGCGGCACCGGTGATGGCCGCCACGCGGCCATTGAATGACTTCATGACAGGCTTCCTTCTGCGGTGGCATGGGGTGGCGTGACAGGGCGCGGTGTGGCGCCGCCAAGCAGGGGAGTGACGTGATAATCCCGCAGGGCGAACTGGCGGGTGACCTGCTTGAAGCGCCAGGTCGAACCGGGCCACAGCGTGGTGTTTTTGCCGGTGCGCGGGTCGAGGTACCAACTGCGGCAGCCACCGGTGTTCCAGATGGTGCGCTGGAGCTTTTGCTGGATGTGCAGGTTGTAGGCGCTTTCCACCGCCGGCTTGACGTCCACCGTGGCAATTTGTTGGCGGCGCATCTGTTGCAGGGCATCGAGGATGTAGGTGACTTGCGCCTCGATCATCAGAATCATCGAGTTGTGGCCCAGCCCAGTGTTGGGCCCGACGATCAGGAACAGGTTCGGGTAGCCCGGCACGGTGGTGCCTTTGTACGCATGGGCGCCATCGCGCCAGGTGTCCATCAGGTCGATGCCATCGCGCCCGATGATGCAGTCGCGGGGCAGGGGATCGCTGGCCTGGAACCCGGTGCCGAAGATCAGGCAGTCAGCCGGGTGCTTGATGCCATCGGCGGTGATGACCCCGTCGGCTTCGATCCGCAGCACGTTGTCGGTGACCACCTCGACATTGCTGCGCGACAGCGCCGGGTAGTAGTCATTGGAAATCAGCACGCGTTTGCAGCCGATGGTGTAGTCCGGCCGCAGGATTTTGCGCAGGGAAGGGCGCGCCACTTGTTTGTGCAGATGGCGCAGGGCGATTTTCTGCACCATTTTCATCAGCCGGGGGTGCAGCGCAAACCCCACCACCCGGCCTTCCAGGGCCCAGTAAAAGGCACCGCGCACCAGGCGTTGGGTGAACGGCAGGTGTTTGAAGGCCCAGCGTTCAACCCGTGAAATGGGGCGGTCCGGCTTGGGCATGATCCACGGCGGAGTGCGCTGGAACAGGTCCAGGTGCGCCACTTGCGGGGCGATCTGCGGCACGAACTGGATGGCACTGGCGCCCGTGCCAATAACGGCCACGCGCTTGCCCTTAAGCGAATAGTTGTGGTCCCACTGCTGGGAGTGGAAGCGTTTGCCCTTGAAGCTGTCCAGCCCCGGAATATCCGGGAGCGCCGGGCGAGACAAACCACCCATCCCCGACACCAGCACCCGCGCACTGACGTGGCGGCCATTGCTGAACTGCAATTGCCAGCGCTGCAGTTGCTCATCGAACACTGCCCGTGTAAGACCCATGCCAAAACGCAGGTACGGCGCCAGCTCGAAGCGCTGTGCACAGTGTTCCAGGTAGGCGCGGATTTCCGCTTGGGGGGCGAACTGGCGGGTCCAGTCGGGGTTGGGCGCAAACGAAAACGAATAGACATGGGATTGCACATCACAGGCGCAGCCCGGGTAGTGGTTGTCGCGCCAGGTACCGCCCAGGGAATCAGCCTGTTCGGCGATGAAGAAGTCGTCGAGCCCGGCTTGCTTGAGTTTGATCGCCATGCACAGGCCGGCAAAGCCTGAGCCAATAATCGCGATATCCACACAATCTGCCGAACCGCTCGGCTGGGTAGAGGCATTCATAGGGTTTCCCTCGTGGGCTGTGGGCGCCTGACGGGTTTTGACATCGGATGTGCTCCTGTTTTTGTTTTTGGCTTTTAGATAGAACACCATTGCAAAGAAAAATTGAATTTATTATTTTAAAAAAGATTTTAAATAATCTACCTGAAAATATCGCCTACGCTAGAGCCTTGTCCTTTATGTGCGATTTGTCCGACGGACGAGCCTTTACGCACGCAGTTGAAGTCCAGGGTGTGGACGATGGCTGAGGTCCTGACCAATACCGGTCGGATCGCCAGCAGCAGGGAAGCCGAGGACCGAGCTATGGCTGTCGAGTGGGTTGTCGCTGCGGGTGTGTTTATAGCTGCGAGTGCGGCGTTATGGGGCTTGAGTGCCTGGATGACGCGCCGTATAGAAGCGGCTGTTCCAAGTAACGGGCGCTTTCTGGAGGTCGATGGCGAGCGCTTTCATTATGTAGACGAGGGCAAGGGGCCGCCGCTGGTGATGATCCACGGCCTGATGGGCAGCAGTCGCAACCTGACTTATGCCTTGTCTGCCCAATTGCGCGAGCACTTTCGGGTGATCACCCTGGACCGCCCCGGCTCAGGCTATTCCACCCGGCACAAAGGCACCGCTGCCGACCTGCAAAGCCAGGCCCGGCAAGTGGCGACCTTTATCCAGACCCTGGACCTGGGCCAGCCCCTGGTGCTGGGGCATTCCCTGGGCGGGGCGATTTCTCTGGCCCTGGCCCTGGATCATCCCCATGCGGTGTCCGGGCTGGTGCTGGTGGCACCGCTGACCCATCCCCAGCGCATGATCCCCTTGGTGTTTCTATCGTTGGCGGTGCGCCCGGGCTGGCTGCGGCGCTGGGTCTCACGAACGCTGACCGTGCCCATCGGCCTGCTCACCAGCGGCGCGGTGGTCAAGGCGGTGTTTGCCCCCGACCCGGCACCGGCCGACTTCGCCACCCGTGGCGGTGGGATGCTGGGGATGCGCCCCGACAACTTCTATGCAGCCTCCACCGAAATCGGCCTGATCAATGATTACCTGCCGGATATGGTCAAGCGCTACCCCCAGCTACGCCTGCCCATCGGCCTGATTTATGGCTCGCGAGACAAGGTGCTGGACTTTCGCAAGCACGGCCAAGCCCTGGCGGACAAGGTGCCTGGGCTCAAAATGCAGGTAGTCGAAGGCCGCGGCCACATGCTGCCCATCACCGCCACCGAGCGGGTGGCCGCACTGGTGGAGCAGGTGGCCAAGCGCAGCAAACCGGTGCAAAGCGCCACCGTCCTGCACCCGCCATTTGCACTGGCGAGCAAATAATCGTGCACCCCACGGCGTGGTCGAGAGTCGGTAACGCTTGCCCTAGACACCTGACCGAATGGATGAAAAAGAGACTGCTCGGTCACGTAGAAAAGGCCGCGAAAAAGTAGTTGACGACCTAAGGGTTCCGCGCTATTTATTTAAAAAAATATTTCAATATTTATTTTGAAATGATTTTTGAAATGCCTAAGAGCGAATAAAATAATGAAAAAAACGCCTTTTATCGCATGGTTGATTTCAAGTGGCTTTCAGTGCCGCCTGAACCTGTTTGCCTCTTTTGCTTCTCTCTCCCTCCCTGCCGCGCAGAGCGCCCGGAGGCTGCCATGAATCAGACCCTGGCCGCCCCGCACGTCTGGACTGACGGTAAGCGCCACCTGTGGTGGCTCGGCATCATGCCTTTGGCAACCCCTCTGCTGTCTGGCGCGTTGGCCATCACCACCGGTGTACAAGAACTGTGGTGGGTCGGCGTACTGGTGATTTTCGGCCTGATTCCATTGATCGACGGCCTGCTCGGCGAAGACGTCAGCAACCCGCCGGAATCTGCCGTCAGCGGCCTTGAATCGCAGAAGTACTATCGCTGGATCGTCTACACCGGCGTGTTGTTTGTAATCTCCTCCGTGGTGATTACCGGTTGGCTGGCCGTCAGCGGCATCGACTGGATGATCAACGGTGGGCTACTGCAACTCACGGCGTCCATGGACCCGTCGAGCTGGATGGCGCAAACCGCCAGCTTCCTGACTGCCCGGGTGCAACTGCACGGTGAAGTCAGTTGGTTCACCTACCTGGGCATGGCCATGTCCACCGGCGCCGCCACCGGCATCGCGATCAACACCGCCCATGAACTGGGGCACAAGCCGCGCCTGCTGGAGATCGTGTTGGCCAAGATCACCCTGGCGCCGACTTTCTACGGGCACTTCTACACCGAACACAACCGTGGCCATCACGTGCGCGTCGCCACCCCGGAAGATCCGGCCAGCTCGCGGCTGGGGGAAAGCTTTTGGGCGTTCCTGCCGCGCTCGGTGTGGTTCAGCGCGCGCTCGGCCTGGAATCTGGAACGCGAACGTCTGCGCAAGCTTGGCTTGCCAGCCTGGCACTGGAAGAACGGCGTGCTCAGCGCCTGGATGTACAGCGTGGTGTTGTGGGGCGCAATGATCGCCTGGCTGGGTGTGGCAGTGATTCCCTTTTTGGTGATCCAGGGCATCTATGGCTTCTCGTTGCTGGAAGTAGTGAACTATGTCGAACACTACGGCCTTAAACGCCAGAAGTTGCCCAATGGTCGTTATGAGCGGTGTTCGCCGCGCCACTCCTGGAACAGTAACCGTATTGTCACCAATATCTTTCTGTTCCAGTTGCAGCGCCACTCCGATCACCACGCCAACCCGACCCGCAGTTATCAGTCGTTGCGCCACTTTGATGAATCGCCGCAACTGCCCTATGGCTACGCCAGCATGATCGTCTGGGCCTATATCCCTTACTTGTGGCGCCGGCGCATGGATCATCGGGTACTGCGGCACTATTCGGGGGATGTCACCCTGGCCAATATCCAGCCATCCAAACGTTTGAAGATATTGGAGAAGTACGGCAAGACCAGCACCTTCTAATGTGAATCAACCGTTGTAGGGCGCACTCGGGATCTGTGTATCGCGCAGGTTTTATCGCCCACGGTTTACCGGTTTCGAGTGCTGCTTAGTTGCAAGAAAGTTGTTTGACCCTAACAAAAATAAAATCAAGGGAAGGACGTACACGATGCAAACACCTGCCAAGTTCACTACGCATATCGTGCTCGCTGCACTGGGCCTTATCGCCTATCACCAGGCCCAGGCCGCACGTATCGAGCCCGCCGGCAGTGCCTTCACAGCCCAGGGCCCCATCAGCTTTTCCAAGGGCGCGTTGATCAGCGCCGACTGCACCATCAAAGTGGCCGGCAAGGTTGCGGCCGATGGTTCGCAAGTCAATGTCGACAAGGTCGAGTTTGACGGCGGCCTCAAGTGCAGCCGCGTCGAAGCCATCAACTTGCCATGGATCCTGGTGGCCAAGGACACCACCAGCGGCTCTATGTCGAAGATCAGCGTCGACGTGCATGCCTTTGGCCTGGGCGGCAAGTGCGGCCCATCCACCGCCGAAGGCACTTGGGATAACGCCACCGGCAAGTTGGAGGCGGCCAATGTGCCGATTGGCGAAGACTGCAAGATCAAGAGTGTGTCGATCAAGATGCCGCCGACTTTCAAAGTCGTCGAGTAAACACCCGAATTTGTAGCGGTAAATGAATTGAAATTTGGCTGGAAAGGGAAGTTCTGCTGTTTCTCCGTGACCTCTCGATCATGGCCATTACCCCGGCGAAATGACTCGCCATACATGTGAGGAAAAATAATGAAAAGTTTGAAAACCCTCGTTTGTGTAAGTTCGTTTGCTCTGTGCTTTGGCGCGGTTTCGATGGCCAGTGCGGCTTCTATTGTTCGACCAGGTGGTCCAGGGACATTTGAAACACCAACCGCGACTATCACCATCAAGACACCGTCTTCGTTCAACCAACCCATCCAGTGCAACATGAACTTCAAAGGCACGGTCAACGCCGACGGTACCGCCACCATCACCAGCATGGAAAAGCGTGCAGGCGGTAGTGCGCTGTGCGGTGCCCCGAAGATGAAGGGGACCTGGACATTGACCGCTGATTCCGTGTCGACAGGCACCATTACCGGTGTCGGATTCACAGTGGCATCCCTTCCGGCGACAGATTGCGGGCCTAGCCCGGTGCCTGGCATTTGGAGCAATTCGACGAATACTCTGACGCTTTCCACTACTACTGCGCTGAGTGGCG
The DNA here is from genome assembly GCF_012985695.1 of Pseudomonas sp. WS 5027. NCBI lineage: Bacteria > Pseudomonadati > Pseudomonadota > Gammaproteobacteria > Pseudomonadales > Pseudomonadaceae > Pseudomonas > Pseudomonas sp. WS 5027. The sequence continues at coordinate 146,560 of NZ_JAAQWU010000004.1, forward strand.
GTTGCACTATCACGTCCATGTCGATCACGCCTGACCCTCTGTTGACCGTTACTCCTTGACCGAACGCCGGTCAGTAAAGGGTTGATCACCCGTTAAAGACAGGTGCCTCGTCAGGGGCACCTGTTGAGCTAAGCCGGATCGGCAAGGCCGAGCCTGGTAGATAAAAATAATAAGGAGTGGAGCATGAATAATAAGAAACAGCAGGCCCAGGCGTTCCTTGGCCTGGCATTGTTGGGGGGACTGATGGCCATGGCTGGTCCAGTCCAGGCGGGTGGTTTCATGACTCCGACCTCCAACACCGCTGGCTGGGGCCGGGCGTTTGGTGGTGGTTCGATGTTCAAGAACGACCCGTCATCGGCCTACAACAACCCTGCTGCAATGGCCTTCGTTGACAAGACCATCTCTCAATTCACCATCAACTACGCAAATATCGACATCAAATACAAAGGATCAGCCTACGACTACTCTGGCCGTCCTATGTCTGAAACGACGCTCGACGAAAACTACAACCCGATTTACAACGATCGTACCGGTAACGGTGGTCAGGCTGGCTTCGAGGCATGGGTGCCGACGTTCTTCATGGTCATTCCGATCAATGACCGTATTGCTTTTGGTATGAGCCAGGTGGTGCCGATGGGTGCCCGTACGACTTATGACCAGGATTGGAAAGGCCGCGACTTTGCAGTGGACACCCGAATCGAAACCGTGGGCCTGACCGGCTCGCTGTCGTTCAAGGTCAATGATGAGTTTTCCATCGGTGGTGGTGCGATTCTCCAGCACACCAAAGGTTTTGTGAGTCAGAACGTCGACTTGTATGCCGCTGCCGCCCAATCGCCGGATTTTGGGATGATTCCGTTCCCTGCGGGCCAGGGCTTCGCCTTGATGCGCGTCAAGGTCGACAACAACTCCCTGGGCTGGTTTGCAGGGATGACCTGGAAGCCCACGGCGCAAGACACCCTGGGTTTGAACTACCACGCCAAAATCAAGAACAAGCTGGAGGGCAAGTACAACATGTACGCCGATCCGGGCTCGGAAGCGCTGATGACCACCCCGGTGGTCGACGGTAAAACCCTGGTCGAGTTGGCTTACCCTGGGCTGAATCTGTATCCGGGTGGTGCCAATGCCTCAACGCAACTGGATGTCCCTGCCAACGCGTCCCTGGACTGGGTACACGGCTTCTCTGACCGCCTGACCCTGGGCGCCAGTGTGACCTGGACCGAATGGTCCTCCTTCGAGGCGCTGACCTTGAAGTCCAATGGCAGCACCATTGTGTCGATCCCGTACAAGTACAAGAACACCTGGATGTATTCGTTCGGCGGCGACTACAAACTCACCGATGACTTCACCGTGCGCGCCGGTGTGGCCTTTGACCAGACCCCAACCCGCAACTCCACCCGTGACCCACGTATCCCGGATGGGGATCGTACCTTCGCCTCCCTGGGCTTTGGCTACAACATCCGCGCCATTCCTGGCCTGAGCATTGACGGCGCGTACTCCCGCCAGTTTGTGGAAACCGTCAAGCTCAAGACCAAGAACGTTGATCGGCTTGGCGCAGGTTCGCTGGATGGCAAATCCGAGGCCAAGGGCGAAGTGGTCAGCCTGTCGGCTACCTACGCTTTCTGATCTGTTGTATCTGCGTAGTGCCTGGGTAAACGCGTAGTCAGCGCATCTTTCTACTGCGTTTACCGGGTGCTGCGCCCATGGGTCGCCCACGCGACCCCTGGTGATTTCCTTGCTCTTCGACATTTCGGCTGACGCGTTCGGCCGTGAATTTTTTCGCCAATGGATTAAATAAAAATTTCAAAACAAAATTTGAATTTAGCTTTTCAAGTTTGTAGTGTGGTGATCAGTCGCAGGCCATACCGGCCTGCTGACCTGCATGCCGTGCCCTGAATAAGTTGCCCTGAATAAGTAGAGGTATCTCCATGGTTATCTGGTTACTGGCGGGACTCGCTGCGGCGACGGCCCTGGCGTATCGACAAGCGGCAGCCACCTTGTGGCTGGGCGCTGGCCTGGCCTGGTTGGCCGGTGGCTATCTGTTCAGTGTGGTCGCAGGGTTTGGCTTGGGCGTGGCGGCGTTGCTGGTGGTATTGCCGGCGCTGCTGCTGAGCATCAAGCCTGTGCGCCGTGCGCTGCTGACCAGCAAGGCCCTGGGCCTGTTTCGCACGATCATGCCGGCCATGTCCGACACTGAGCGCGCGGCCATCGAGTCCGGCACCGTGTGGTGGGACGCCGAGCTGTTCAGCGGCAAACCCAACTGGCAGCGCCTGTTGCAAGCTGCGCCGGCACGCTTGAGCGCCGAAGAGCAGGCGTTCCTCGACAACGAAGTGGAAACCCTCTGCGACATGGCCAACGACTGGGAAACCACCCAGGTCTGGCAGGACCTGTCGCCCGAAGGCTGGCAGTACACCAAGGACGCGGGCTTTCTCGGCATGATTATTCCCAAGCAATACGGCGGCAAGGGCTTCTCCCACTATGCCCATTCGCAGGTGGTGATGAAGCTGTCGACCCGTTGCTCGGCGGCGGCGATTTCGGTGATGGTTCCCAACTCCCTGGGCCCCGCCGAACTGTTGCTGCATTACGGCACCGACGCCCAGCGCAATTACTACCTGCCGCGCCTGGCCCGAGGCGAAGACATTCCATGCTTTGCCCTGACCAGCCCCTATGCCGGCTCCGACGCCGGGGCGATTCCGGACCTGGGCATCGTCTGCAAGGGCATGCATGAAGGCCAGGAAGTGCTGGGCTTCAGCGTGACCTGGGACAAGCGCTATATCACCCTTGGCCCCATCGCCACCGTGCTGGGCCTGGCCTTTCGCGCCGAAGACCCCAACGGCTTGCTGGGCCAGCCCGGTTCGCTGGGCATCACCTGCGCCTTGATTCCCACGTCCCATCCCGGGGTGAACAGTGGTCGCCGCCATTGGCCCCTCAATGCGGTGTTCCAGAACGGCCCGACCACCGGCAAAGACGTGTTTATCCCCCTGGAGTGGGTGATCGGCGGCCGCGAGCAAGTGGGCAACGGCTGGCGCATGCTGATGGAATGCCTGGCGGCCGGCCGGGCGATTTCCCTGCCATCGGCCAACGTCGGCCTGGGCAAGGTGGCGGTACGCGGCACCACGGCCTACGCGGCGATGCGCAAACAGTTCGGCCTGCCGATCGGCAAATTTGAAGGGGTACAGGCGCCTTTGGCACGCATGGCCGGGCACCTGTATGCCTGCGATGCGGTACGCAAGGTATCGGTAGCGTCGTTGGATGCCGGCGAGAAACCCTCGGTGATTTCGGCGATTGCCAAGTACCACGTCACCGAGCGTGCGCGGATCATCGTCAACGATGGCATGGACATCGTCGCCGGCAAGGGCATCTGCATGGGGCCCAACAACTTCCTGGCCCGTGCCTATCAGCAAAGCCCGATCGCGATCACCGTGGAAGGCGCAAACATCATGACCCGTTGCCTGATCATCTACGGCCAGGGCCTGATCCGTTGCCATCCTTACGTGTTCCGAGAGATGGAAGCGGCGCGCAACACCGATAATCGCCAGGCGTTGCTGGCGTTTGACAGCGCCATGTTCGGGCACCTGAGCTTCGTGCTGGCCAATACCGTACGTGCGGCAGTGCATTCCCTGACAGGCGGACGGCTGATTGCCGTGCCTTCCAAGACCGACCCAGCGGTGGCGTCCTACTACCGCCAGGCCAATCGGCTGTCGGTGGTGCTGGCGTTGATTTCCGATATCTCCATGGGCGTGCTGGGCGGTGCGCTCAAGCGCAAGGAAAGCATCACCGGGCGCCTGGGCGATATTCTCTCCCAGCTCTACATCCTGTCCTGCGTGCTCAAGCGCTTTGAAGATGATGGCCGGCCCCAGGCCGATCTGCCGTTGGTCCATTGGTCGGCCCAGGATGCATTGTTGCGGGCCCATGAAGCCTTGGCCGAGGTGCTCGACAATTACCCCTCGAAGCCGGCGGCGGCAGTGATTCGTGGCTTGAGCTTCCCGTTCGGCATTCCCCAGCGCAAACCGTCCGATCGCCTGCTGGCCCAGGTCGCGGAACTGGTGCAGACCCCCGGCGAAAGCCGCGACCGTTTGCTGGCCAACTCCTACATCCCGCGTCCGGAAATCGACAAGCTGGCCTACGGCGAATTGGCGTTCCGCCTGTTGCCACAGGTGGAGTTGATCGAAGGGCGGCTCAAGGCGGCCGTCAAGCAAGGCACCCTCGAACCGATGCCGATCAGCACCACGGCCTTCACCGCCTGGCGCATCAAGGCCCGCGCCCTGGATTTGATCAGCGCGGACGAAGATGCCTTGCTGGCGCGCTATGTGGAGTACGCCGACCACGGCATCCAGGTGGACGACTTCCCGCAGGACTTTGGCTTGCTGGAGGCCTTGCAAAAGCGCCAGCAAACCTTGGAGCAAGCGGCCAAGCCCAGCACCAGAAAACGTGAAAACGCCCCGGTGAACTAAACACCAACACGCGCCCTGTAGGAGCTGGCTTGCCTGCGATAGCGGTGTGTCTGTGCCAAAGATGCAATCTGACACACCGCTATCGCAGGCAAGCCAGCTCCTACAGGGGATTGGGTTTGCAAGGATCGATTTATGAGCGACAGCTATCTCTCTTTTGTTAATTCTCCCTGGGGCCGTCGCCTGGCCCAGACCATTGGCTTGCCACAACCGTTGCCCCTGCAACGCCACCGCAGCGGCCAACAAGGCCTGGCCAACCCGGTGATCATCGCCGGGGCAGGGCGCCTGGCCGAGGAAGTGCGGCGCATCTTCAAGGCCACCGACACCGTGCCGGCCCAGGCCGCTACGCTCAAGGCGCCGTCCACGGTCAAGGTCCAGGGCGCGGTGTTCGATGCCAGCGCCGTGGTCGACCTCAAGCAACTGGACGAACTCTACGAATTCTTCCACGCCAACGCCCCGCGCCTGGGGCAACACGCTCGGGTGGTGGTGCTGGGCACCGCGCCCGAACAGTGCCAGGACTTGCCCCAGGCGATCGCCCAGCGCGCCCTGGAGGGTTTGGTGCGGTCCCTGGCCAAGGAACTGCGGCGGGCGATCACTGTGCAGTTGATCTATGTCGCACCGGGGGCCGAGCAGGCGCTGGAAAGTAGCCTGCGGTTCTTCCTGTCGCGGCGTTCGGCCTATGTCTCGGGGCAGGTGGTGCGCCTGGAAAAACCGGTGGACGGCGCTCCTGTCATCAACTGGGACCAGCCCTTCAGCGGCCGCCGCGCCCTGGTCACCGGCGCCTCACGTGGCATCGGCCTGGCCATCGCCCAGGTGCTGGCCCGTGACGGTGCGCAGGTGGTGTGCGTGGACGTGCCGCAAGCATTGTCACCCCTGGAGCAGGCGGCCAGCAGTGTCGGCGGCCATGCCTGGGCGCTGGACATCACCGCCGCCGATGCGGTGCAGCAGTTGCAGGCTTATGTTGCCGAGCACGGCGCATTTGATGTGGTGGTGCACAACGCCGGGATCACCCGCGACAAGACCATCGCCAAGATGACCGAAGTGGCCTGGCGCAGTGTGCTGGCGGTCAACCTCCAAGCACCGTTGCACTTGAGTGAAGCCTTGCTGCAAGGGCAGGGGCTCAATGCCGGTGGGCGGGTGGTCTGTGTGTCGTCGATCTCCGGGATCGCTGGCAACCTGGGGCAAAGCAACTACGCCACGTCCAAGGCCGGGGTGATTGGCCTGGTGCAGGGCCTTGCGCCGGTGGCAGCGGCGCGGCAGGTCACGGTCAATGCCGTGGCGCCCGGGTTTATCGAGACCCAGATGACCGCGAAAATCCCGCTGATGATTCGCGAAGCGGGGCGGCGCATGAATTCCCTGTCCCAGGGCGGGCAACCTATCGACGTCGCCGAAACCATCGCCTGGCTGGCGCACCCGGCCTCGGGCGGGGTCAACGGCCAAGTGGTGCGCGTGTGCGGCCAAAGCCTGTTGGGAGCCTGAGCATGGACTACGTGACAAAGATTATCGATCCGCCACCGTCGCGCAATCGCCTGCTACTCGACGGCCTGCTGGCGCTGCGCAAACCCAAGCTTGAAGGTGCGCCGACCTTGCCCAAGGAGCGCCTGGTGCGCTCGGCGGTGCCATTGTGCGCCCATGAGATTGCCGCCTATGGCCGGGCCTGTGGCTTTCGGCGTGAGCAAGGTGTGCCGCTGTCCTATCCCCATGTGCTGGCATTCCCCCTGCACTTGATGCTGCTGACCCGCCCCAGCTTCCCGTACCCGGCCAGTGGCATGGTGCATCTGGCCAATCGTATTCGCCAGCATCGGCGCCTGCAGGAGGGCCAGGCCCTGCGCCTGGAAGTGTTTGCCGAACGCTGGGTGGCCCATGCCAAGGGCCAGGCCTTGAGCATCGCCACCCATGCCTACAGCGCTGGCGAGTTGGTGTGGCAAAGCGACAGCCTGTACCTGCGCCGGGATGTGGCCAACCCGGTGGGCGAGCCTTGGGGCGACAGCCTGGCCTTGCCCGAAGAAGCCTTGCGGCGCACTCAACGCTGGGTGCTGCCGGCGGACCTGGGACGACGTTTTGCCAAGGTGTCGGGGGATTTCAACCCGATCCACACCTCGCTGATCGGTGCGCGCCTGTTCGGCTTTCGCCGGGCCATCGCCCATGGCATGTGGACCTTGGGCCGCGCCCTGGCCGCGCAACAACCTCCAGGCGGGCTAGACGTGGCCGAGGCCCATTGCGAGTTCAAGTTGCCGATCTTCCTGCCCGGCCAGGTTGCCCTGTGGAATGCCCCGGCAGACGGCCCCAACCGCGCGTTCGAGGTGCGCAACCCGGCGGGCGACAAACCCCATATGCGCGGCCTGTTTATCTGGCACCCACGTTTTGATGAGAGTCGTCCATGAGTGACTACAGCTTCAGCCCCGCCCCGACGCGCCGGGTGGCGATTGTCGGTGGCAACCGCATTCCGTTTGCCCGTTCCAACACGGTGTACGCCCACGACAGCAACCAGGATTTGCTGGTGGCCGCGCTGCAAGGCCTGGTGGACCGCTACAACCTCCACGGCCTGCGCCTGGGCGAGTTCGCTGCCGGCGCGGTGATCAAGCACTCGCGGGATTTCAACCTGGCCCGCGAGTCGCTGTTGTCCACCACCCTGTCTGCCCAGACCCCGGCCTACGACCTGCAACAAGCCTGCGGCACCGGCCTGGAAGCGGCGCTGCTGGTGGCCAATAAAATCGCCCTCGGCCAGATTGAAGTGGGCATTGCCGGGGGGGCTGACACCACCTCCGACGCGCCCATCGGTATCAACGAATCCCTGCGCCGCACGCTATTGGCGGCGAACCGCGCCAAGGGCACGGGCAACAAACTGCGCAGCCTGTTGCAGGTGCGCCCGTCGATGTTTTTCAAGCCGCTGCTGCCGCGCAATGGCGAGCCGCGTACGGGCTTGTCCATGGGCGAGCACTGCGAAGAAATGGCCAAGCGCTGGCAGATCAAACGCCTGGCCCAGGACGAACTGACCCTCAGCAGTCACCAGCGCCTCGACGCGGCCTATAAAAACGGCTTTTTCGACGACCTCATCAGCCCCTATCGCGGCCTGGCTCGGGACAACAACCTGCGTGCCGATGCCAGCCTGGAGAAACTCGCCAGCCTGGCCCCGGCCTACGATCGGCAGAACGGCACCCTCACGGCCGGTAACGCCACACCCCTGACCGATGGCGCTTCGGTGGTGCTCCTGGCCAGTGAGGAGTGGGCCGCCGCCCGCGGCCTGCCGGTGTTGGCGTACCTGCGTACCGGCGAGACCGCAGCCGTGAATTTTGTCGACGGCAGCGAAGGCCTGCTGATGGCCCCGGCCTATGCGGTGCCACGCATGCTGGCGCGTGAGGGTCTGAGCTTTGCCGACTTTGATTTCTTCGAGATCCACGAAGCCTTCGCCGCCCAGGTGCTGTGTACCCTCAAGGCCTGGGAAGATGCCGATTACTGCCGCGAACGCCTCGGGCTGGACGCGCCGCTGGGCAGCATCGACCGCGCCAAAATGAACGTCAACGGCGGCTCCCTGGGCTGTGGCCATCCGTTCGCCGCCACCGGTGGCCGCCAGTTGGCGGCGCTGGCCAAAGCCATCCACCAGCGGGGTGGCGGGCGCGGCTTGATTTCCATCTGTGCCGCCGGCGGCCTGGGCATTACCGCCATCGTTGAAAAGTAGCCGTACAAAAACAACAACAAGGAGACTGCCATGAACGCTGTGAGCCAGGAACAAACCGAACGTATCTGGTTGAACGCCTACCTGCCCGGGGTGCCCACGGACATTGATGCCGGCATCGAGGATTACCCATCGTTGCGCGAGGTCTTCCTGGAGCACCTGCACAAGTACCGGGATCGTGTGGCCTACGTCAGCATCGGCACCGAGATGACCTACGCCACCTGGCAGGCCCAGGGCATCGCCTTTGCCGCCTGGCTCCAGGCCCAGGGCGTGCGCAAGGGCGATCGCGTGGCCTTGATGATGCCCAACTGCTTGCAGTACCCGATCTGCCTGCTGGGCACCATCCTTGCCGGTGCGGTGGTGGTCAACGTCAACCCGTTGTACACCTCCCACGAGCTCAAGCACCTGCTCAAGGACAGTGGCGCCGAGACCGTGGTGATCTTCGAAAACTTCGCCCACACCCTGGAAAAAGTCGTGGCCGGTAGCACGGTCAAACGTGTGGTCATTGCCGCTATCGGCGACCTGCTCGGCACCTTCAAGGGCGCCGCGATGAACTTCATCCTGCGCCGTGTACAGAAGCAAGTGCCGGCCTTCAAGCTGCCGGGCGCGGTGCGCTTCAACCAGACGCTCAAGCAGGGCCGGGGCTTGACCCATACGCCGGTGCCGCTGGCGCGTGAGGAACTGGCATTCCTGCAATACACCGGCGGGACCACCGGCGATGCCAAGGGCGTGATGCTCAGCCACCGCAATATCATCGCCAACCTGTTGCAGGCCAAGGCGTGGGTCGGCGATCAACTGGACCAGAACCAGCAGGAAACCAACGTCACCCTGTTGCCGCTTTATCACATCTTTTCCCTGACCGTGAATTGCCTGATGTTCATGTGCCTGGGCGGGCGCAACATCCTGATCGCCAACCCACGGGATGTGAAACGGGTGCAGATGATCCTGCGCAAGGAGCGCTTCAACGGGATTGCCGGGGTCAACACCCTGTTCAACGGTTTGCTGGAAAACGCAGAGTTCCGTGCCCGGGACTTTTCCGACCTGCGCCTGGTGATCGCCGGGGGCATGGCCACGCACACCGCGGTGGCCAAGCGCTGGAAAGAAGTCACCGGCCTGCCGATCATCGAGGGTTACGGCCTGACCGAATGCTCGCCGGTGGTGAGCATCAGCCCTATCGATATCTCACGCATGCGCGACATGGAATTTACCGGCAGCATCGGCGTGCCATTGCCTTCGACCTGGGTGCGCTTTATCCGTGAGGACGGCGAAGTGGCCGACATCGGCGAGCAGGGCGAACTACAAGTGCGCGGCCCGCAGGTGATGCAGGGCTACTGGCAACGCCCCAAGGAAACCGCCGAGGTGCTGGATGCCGAGGGCTGGCTGTCGACCGGGGATATCGGGGTGATGAATGAGCAGGGCTTTATCCGCCTGGTGGATCGCAAGAAGGACATGATCCTGGTGTCGGGCTTCAACGTGTACCCCAACGAAATCGAAGACGTAGTGGCGTTGCACCCGGGGGTTGCGGAAGTGGCGGCGATTGGCGTTGAAGATGGGGTGACCGGGGAGAAGGTGAAAATTGTGGTGGTGCGCCGCGACCCGACCTTGACCCAGGAGCAACTGTTGGCCCATTGCCGGGAGTACCTGACGGGGTACAAGGTGCCCAAGTTTGTCGAGTTCCGCATCGAGGAATTGCCCAAGACTACCGTGGGCAAGGTCCTACGTCGGGCGCTGCGTTAAATTGTGGGCTTGCCCGCGATAGCCATCGTTATCTACACAACTTTGCCGCAGCGCATAAATCCTGGCAGAAAGGGGTGTTGTGGCGAGCGGGCTTGCCCCGCGCTGGGCTGCGAAGCAGCCCCAAAATCAGCCGCTACGGTGTATCTGATACACCGCATTCGGCTTACTGGGGCTGCTTCGCAGAAGATCGTCAGTTTCTGAAAGTTGTGTAGATGCCCATGGCTATCGCGGGCAAGCCCGCTCCCACCTTTTAGACCTCGTTCACACAGACCCACCGCTCTTCCCGCGCCGCCATCCGAATCGCCGTCGCCAACCGCTCCACCTCCCACGCCGCCTCAAAATCAGTACCCGCCGCGCCTTGCCCGGCCAGCGCCATGATCAATTCCTGCACCTCCAGGGTCTTCAACTCGTTGTACCCCAACTGATGCCCCGCCGCCGGGCTGAACGCGGCATAGCCGGGCAGGGCGGGGCCGGCCAGTAGACGCTGGAAACTGTCTGCGCCAGCCCGGCATACCCGCAGTTCATTCAAGCGCTCTTGGTCGAAGGCCAGCGTGCCTTGTGTGCCACTGATCTCGAAACTCAAATGGTTCTTGTAGCCACGCTTTAGCCAACTGCTGCTGACGGTCCCGCGCGCGCCGTTGGCAAAGCGCAGCAAGGCATGCACTTGGTCGTCGATCTCGATCGGGCGCATCTCGCTACTGCCAGGGCTGGCAGGGCGTTGACTGTGTACCGTCTGGCTGTCGGCACAAACGTGAGTGACATCCCCCACCAGATACCGCGCCATCGCCAGCAGATGACTGCCGAGGTCCGCCAGGGCACCACCGGCATGCCCAACCTCACAGCGCCATGACCAGGGTGAGGCCGGGTCGGCCATGAAGTCTTCACTGAATTCACCCTGGAAACTGATGATCTGCCCCAGTTCGCCCGCTTCAATCATCTGCCGCGCCAGGATGATCATCGGGTTGTGCTGGTAGTTGTAGCCGACCCGCGTCACCACTCCAGCCTGATGGGCGGCGCGGTGCATGGCGTCGGCTTGCTGCAGGCTGGTCGCCAAGGGCTTTTCGCAATACACCGCCTTGCCCGCCGCCAGTGCGGCCATGGCCATGGGGTAGTGCAGGTGATTGGGGGTGGTGATCGCCACCAGGTCCACTTGCGGGTCATCGATCAACTGTTGCCAGTCGCCATGGGCCTGGGCAAAACCCCAGGCGCTGGCGCAGCGTTGCGCGCGCTCGGTGTCGGCATCGGCCAGGGCCGCCAGCCTCAGCTCGAAGGGCAAGTCAAATACCGTGCGGGCGTTATTGAACGCCAGTGCGTGGGCACGGCCCATGAAGCCTGTACCGATCAGGCCGATTCCGAGGGTGCGCATGGCGGTGGTCCTTGTGATTGTTGTTTTCGGGAAAGCAATTAATAGAATAAAAATTCTTAATCATCAATACATGGAATATAAATATTATTCCTCTGTAGGAGCGAGCTTGCTCGCGAAGGTCGTCAATGATGACGCGGGCTCAAGGCCCCCCGAGGTGTCCTGAGGGTTTTCGCGAGCAAGCTCGCTCCTACAGAGGAATGTACGAAGTCATCATTTCGGCGAATGCGGCTATATTCAGCCAGCAGGCAGAAGGCCTTCAGTTAACAAAAGATAACGTAGCGCCGATTGTCAGACGATTCGAAAGCCCGATAGGATGGCCCCTGCTTCCTCAAGGGGCTCTAGATTGCAGGTTTGCGCACTGCGAACACCCTGGAAGGTGTTACGACCTAACAATAATAAATGGGAGAAAGGTCTATGAGTGAGCCTGTCATGGGTGTGGGTTTTTGCCGCCCGCTCGCGTCGCGCAAGTTCGCGGTGCTGGCTACAGCGCTCTCGCTGCTGGGGGCTGTCGCGGTGTCGACCGCTGCCCAGGCTGCAACCGAAGCCGCAGAACCTGCGGTATTTGCCATTGAATCCCCAAGGGCCGAAAAAGGCCTGATGATCGACGTCGCGCACGCCGGCAAACGCCTGGTGGCGGTCGGTGATCGCGGGCATATCCTCTATTCCGATGATCAGGGCGCCACCTGGGTGCAGGCCAAGGTGCCGACCCGGCAGTTGCTCACGGCAGTGTTTTTCATCGACGACCAACACGGCTGGGCGGTGGGGCATGACGCCAGGATCCTCGCCAGCAGCGATGCCGGGGCCACTTGGACTCAGCAGTTCGAAGACCTTAGCCGCGAGGCCCCCCTGCTGGACGTGCTGTTCAACGACCCCGACCACGGCTTTGCCGTGGGTGCCTACGGTGCGCTGATCGAGACCAGCGACGCAGGCAAGACCTGGACCGATGTCAGCGATCGCCTCGACAACGAAGACCAGTACCACCTCAACGCCATCGCCCAGGTCAAGGACGCGGGCCTGTTTATCGTCGGCGAGCAGGGCAGCATGTTCCGCTCCAGCGATGGGGGGCAGACCTGGGAAAAACTCGAAGGCCCCTATGAAGGCTCGCTGTTTGGCGTGATTGGCACCGCCCAGCCCAAGACCCTGCTGGCCTACGGTTTGCGCGGCAATCTTTTCCGCTCCACCGATTTTGGTGACACCTGGATGCCGGTAGAACTCAAGGCCGCCCGTGGCACCCTGGAATTTGGTCTGTCGGGCGCGACCCTGCTCGACGACGGCACCCTGGTGGTGGTCGGCAACGGTGGCAGCGTGGTGGTCAGCCACGACGATGGCCTGACGTTCAGCGTATTCAACCGCCCGGACCGTATTTCACTCTCGGCGGTGACGGCGGCGGGCAATGGCGACTTGATTCTGGTGGGGCAGGGTGGCGTACGCGTCGCCGAGCCCACTGGCGCCGAACGCAAAAAACAATAAGAAGGCGGGGATAGAATGAGCAGTCATCACAACGATAAAGCGACCTTTCTTGAGCGCCTGATCTTCAACAACCGCCCGGCAGTGATCGTGATCTGCCTGCTGGTGAGCATTTTCCTGTTCTGGCAGGCCACCTTGATCCGGCCGTCCACCAGCTTTGAAAAAATGATCCCGCTGCAGCATCCCTTCATCGAAAAGATGATGGAGCACCGCAACGACCTGGCGAACCTGGGCAACACCGTGCGTATCTCGGTAGAGGCCAAGGACGGTGACATCTTCTCCAAGGAGTACATGGAGACCCTGCGCCAGATCAACGACGAAGTGTTCTACATCTCCGGCGTCGACCGTTCCGGCCTCAAGTCCCTGTGGAGCCCCAGCGTACGCTGGACTGAAGTGACCGAAGAAGGCTTTGCCGGCGGCGAAGTGATCCCGCAGAGCTACAACGGCTCGCCGGAAAGCCTCGACCAGTTGCGCAACAACGTGCTCAAGTCCGGCCAGGTCGGGCGCCTGGTGGCCAACGACTTCAAGTCGAGCATCGTTGATATCCCGCTGCTGGAGTCGTATCCAGACCCGCAGGACCAGGGCAAGTTGCTGGCCCTGGACTACCAGAAGTTTTCCCATGAGCTGGAAGACAAGATCCGCACCAAATTCCAGGAGCAGAACCCCAACGTCCAGATCCATATCGTTGGTTTTGCCAAGAAGGTCGGTGACCTGATCGACGGCCTGATCATGGTGGTGCTGTTCTTCGGCATCGCGTTCGTGATCACCCTGGTGCTGCTGCTGTGGTTCACCAACTGCCTGCGCAGTACGGTCGCGGTGCTGATCACGACGCTGGTGGCCGTGGTCTGGCAACTGGGGTTGATGCACTTTTTCGGCTTCGGCCTGGATCCGTATTCAATGCTGGTGCCGTTCCTGATCTTCGCCATCGGCATTTCCCATGGCGTGCAGAAGATCAACGGCATCGCCCTGCAATCCAGCGAGGCGGACAACGCCCTGACAGCGGCGCGGCGCACGTTCCGGCAACTGTTCCTGCCGGGGATGATCGCGATTCTTGCCGATGCGGTGGGCTTCATCACCCTGCTGATCATCGATATCGGCGTGATCCGTGAGCTGGCCATCGGCGCCTCCATCGGCGTGGCGGTGATCGTGTTCACCAACCTGATCCTGCTGCCGGTCGCGATTTCCTACGTGGGCATCAGCAAACGCGCGATCGCCAAGAGCAAAAAAGACGCCAACCGCGACCATCCGTTCTGGCGCCTGCTGTCGAACTTCGCCAGCCCCAAAGTCGCGCCAATCTCCGTTGCCCTGGCCCTGATCGCCTTCGGTGGCGGCCTGTGGTACAGCCAGAACCTGAAAATCGGCGATCTCGACCAGGGCGCTCCGGAACTGCGCCCGGACTCGCGCTACAACAAAGACAACAACTTCATCATCAACAACTACTCCACCAGCTCCGATGTGTTGGTGGTGATGGTCAAGACCAAGGCTGAAGGCTGCTCGCGCTACGAAGCCATGGCGCCCATCGACCAGTTGATGTGGAAGATGCAGAACACCGAGGGTGTGCAGTCGGCGATCTCCCTGGTGACCGTGTCCAAGCAGATGATCAAGGGCATGAACGAGGGCAACCTGAAATGGGAAACCCTGTCGCGTAACCCGGACGTGCTGAACAACTCCATCGCCCGTGCCGATGGCCTGTATAACAACAATTGCTCCCTGGCGCCGGTGCTGGTGTTCCTCAACGACCACAAGGCCGAAACCCTCGACCGTGCGGTGCATGCGGTGCAGGACTTCGCCAAGGAAAACAACAAGGAAGGCCTGGAGTTCATCCTCGCCGCCGGTAACGCCGGGATCGAAGCGGCCACCAACGAGGTGATCAAGGAAGCCGAGCTGACCATCCTGATCCTGGTCTACCTGTGCGTGGCGACCATGTGCATGATCACCTTCCGCTCCTGGGCGGCGACTCTGTGCATCGTGCTGCCGCTGGTGCTGACCTCGGTGCTGGGCAACGCGCTGATGGCGTTCATGGGCATCGGCGTCAAGGTTGCGACCTTGCCGGTGGTGGCGTTGGGTGTGGGCATTGGTGTGGACTACGGTATCTACATCTACAGCCGCCTGGAAAGCTTCCTGCGTGCCGGTCTACCGTTGCAGGAAGCCTACTACCAGACGCTCAAGTCCACCGGTAAAGCCGTATTGTTCACCGGCCTGTGCCTGGCAATCGGTGTGTGCACCTGGATTTTCTCGGCGATCAAGTTCCAGGCTGACATGGGCCTGATGCTGACCTTCATGCTGCTGTGGAACATGTTTGGCGCCCTGTGGCTGTTGCCGGCACTGGCGCGGTTCCTGATCAAACCCGAGAAACTGGCGGGCCAGAAGGGCAACTCGTTGTTTGCCCACTGATCAGCAATTGATCGAGTGCGGGGTATGGCGAGGGAGCTTGTCCCTCACCAGCCCCGGCACTCAACCAGCACCCCAACCAACGATGGCGATCAACCTGTAGGCGCTGCCTGGATCAAACGACCCGGGGTTGTGAAGCCGGCGCGATGGCTAAAAACAGTTGGTCCTGGGGCGGCGTGAGCAGCACATACACGATTGTCTCGATGGACTCGGCCCCAGGCTCTAGCTGAGCGCGCAGCTGCGCTTGCACGTGTTGTTTGAGCAGGTCTTTTTGTGTGTATTTACGTTGGCTGGCCAGTTTCAGATGGGCCCGGGTGTACTGGGCCGGTGGTGCATCGGCGCTGGCATAATGGAAATGGGCGTACCACAACACGGTGGGAGGCCGCACAGCTTTGTCATACACGGCGTACTCAGTGAAGAAGTCGCCGCTGAGGGTTGGGCGCTGTGGGTCGGCCAGGCTGGTCAGGTTGATATCGATTTCTTTATGGCGCCACAAATAATCGAGGCTTTCCAGCGTCGGCAGTTGCCGTTTGTACGCGGCACTGCAGCGGTTCTGTGCCGTGCGCTGCATGTCTTTGGCGTGTGCCTGGAAGTCGTCGATCAGTGCCTGCGCTGCAGGTTGGTTGAGGTGGTCGCGGGCAATTTCATCGGCCACGACCGTGAGCTGGCGGGCTTGTTCGGTGAGCAGTTGATCCCAGTCGCCCGGGTCGACCGCTTGCCGGGTGCGGGGTGATTCCAGCAGCCGTTGTTGGGTGGCAATGACCTGTTCAATACCTGCGCGTTGTTTGATCAGCGCCTGGCCCTGGCTTTTGAGCGAAGCCAGTGACGTTACCAGTCTCTGGACTTGTGGTGGGGGCGCGGCGTCTTCGTGGATCTCGACCCAAGTGTCGGCCTGCTGGCGGAACGCACTGATGGTTTCGCCGGTCACCCCATCGCTCAGGGTGAGATGCTCGCGATTGATCTGCTCAGTGGCCGGCATGAGGTCGCCGACCAGATAGGTGCGGTTACTGGTTTTGAAAATGCGCTTGGTCGGTGCTTTCGGGCGCAGGTTTTTTGAGCGCGCCTGGTCTACCTCCACTTCTTCCTGTTTGCGCAGTACCGTTTCCAGCTCGTCCTCGGCCAGCATCCGGGCATGCTGCAGTTCCTTGAGCAGTCGCTCGGCCACCGGGTGGACCCGTGCGGGGTTGATGAGTTTGAGGGCGTGCATAGCGATTTCATAACTGCGGTACTGCTCAAGGACCGTGTTGTACACCTGGCGCTGTTCATTGAGGGGATAGCCGCTGCTGCTGCGCACTTCGATGTGAGACAGCAGGGCCTGGGACAGGCGGGTGTAGTGGAGGTGTTCGACATACAGCGCCTCCTGTGGGGACGGCCCCATACGTATCGGTTCAACGGCGATCCACGACAGGGGGATCAGCGCGTTGAGTTTCACACTTTCGGAAAAAAATCTTTGCGGGCGCACGATGGCTGCCAGCAACTCTTCACGTATCGCACGTCCTGCCACTGAGTCTTGCTCCAACGCCTCGAGGATGGTCTCCATCCCATGGGACGCTACGGCCATGCGCTGTTCGGTGTCCGCCAGTTCAATGGTTCTGGCCACGACTTGGTCATAGGGCGCCGAGTCTCCGAGCGCTCTTTCCAACACCATCCGCCTGGCCAGGTCACGCATGGGTTCGCCACGCTCGGTAAAGCGAAGGGCGTCTGCCCACGTGCCCAGAAAGTTATGGACGGCGAACTGTTGCTCCCAGAGTGTTTTCAGTAGTTTTGCGCGGTCGTGGACAGTGATCTGAGACTTGCTGAGCTTTTCCAGCTCCAGGCCTACTTTGGCCAATTCCAGGCGTCGCGGCAGCAAGTCTGTAAAGCGTTCTTCGAGGGTTCCCAGCAGCGTTTCATACTGGGTATAGCGTGTTGCGTAGGTTTGCATCTCGGATTGATGCCGCCTTTGAATGACCGGTTGCTGGGCGGCGCTGGCGTTTTCCAGCGCTCTCCAGATCAGTTTCAGCAGATTACCTTGGCTAATCAGTTCTGCCTTGGCGGAATACATTCGATCCTGGGATTTGTTGAGTTCGAGCAACAGCGGCGTCAGCTCGATATTGAGCGCCCGTGCACGGACCGCCAACTCTTCGACTTTGCGTTGATTCTGCTCGCGCAACAGGGCCAGTTGCTTGGGGCCACCGCCTGCCAGTTTCAGCCCGCGGTCCAGGGTCCAATGGCCGTTGCCGTCGGTTCTGAGCTGGATGCCGGGGTGATCGGGTTTGGTGGGGTCAATAATGAACACATCGCCAAAACCCGGGACGATCTTGACCCGCAGAAACAGGCCCGCCACTGAGGCATACCAGAGGTTGTCGAGCTTGAACAAACCCTTGGCCGGCCCAATTGTCACGGGCTCGGGCGCCGGTTCCGGCCAAGGAATGTTGAACTCCAGCAGTTTTTCCAGCAAACGGGCCGAGGCACTGTCGCTGGCCAGGGAACGGTCAAAGTCCAGCAAGGTGCGGCCGCCGCCCGGTGGCTCGGAGGGCAGGCCAACCCGGCCTCGCTCAATCACGGGTTGTCGTCTGATGGCCTGGCCGGCAGGTCGGCGCAAGGGCAAGCGCGCCTGTGGGGCCACGCGGCTTTCGGCCACGGGCGGGCCCGGGACTTGAGGCGGCAAGCCATGGTGGATCAACACCATGCTGATATTAAGCAGCAGATCGACCCAGGCTTGTTCCCGGGCAATGGGGTCGTTGCTTTCCAGGGCCGGCAGGTCCTGTTTAAGGCTCTGCGCCAGTTGTATGAGCCAGCCGGCGGCCGCCAGCGGTCCGCGTACCAGCATCAGCAAGGTATTGAAGCCCAGTTGCAGCCCTTCGAGAATCAACGCCCAGCGGCTTTCGGCGTTGGATGTCGACTCGCGGTCGGCCTGGTCGAGCAACTGCCGGGCTTCGCAAACAAACAGGTATTCCATCAGTTGACCGCTGTCCAGCGCCTGCTGGATCGGGTCGTTGTGTTCATCCTCGGCATCGGCCAGTGTCGCCGGTTTCGGGACGCGGGGCAGGGGTGGGGAGTCCGCACCCAGACCACTGATGCGCACGTAGTGCGGTTCTTTAAAACCACCGTTGCTGTAAACCACCCGGGCGTCATCCGACAGCCACGCCAGTACGCTCTCCTGGATCGCCCCAGGCTGGGCGATGGCCGCCAGCAGGCTGTCGCGGCTGGCAAATTCGAGCACCGCATCTAGATAGGCTGGACGATAAAGCAGGTGTGGCCCGGACTGCGGGTCGCGCGGTTCGATAATGAACATGTTCTGCGCTACATCGGCCTTGGCGCCGGGTTTGCGTTGAAAGGCCAACGCCCGCATGACGATTTCATCGGTGTCCACCCAGCGATCTGCGCGCTGGGTAGCGACCACGGCGTTGATGCAGCGAACCCCCCTGGCTGTCAGCCCTGCTTCACCTTTGATTTTGTGCTCCAGGGCCTGGGTTTTCAGGTCGATGGGGCGCTGTGCGCAGAATTGACGCTTGCGCTTTTGCGCCTCGGCGGTGTCACTGAGCAACGCCTGTTGAATATAAGCCGGGTAGTTCAGGCCCACATTGACACGCTGGATCAGTTGGAGCAGGTACTCCGGGGTCAGCCACGCCTCAATGGCCTGGCCTGCGGTGTGGCGCACGGTCATGCGGCCAGCGGGCCGTCCTGAGAGGTTTTTCAGGGCCAGATCCACCAGGCTCATGACGACTTTGTCGATGTAGCCGCTTTGCAACGTGCCCACGGGTACATGAAAGGTCAGTTCCAGGTCCTGGGCCCGGTACTTCGATTGCTCAAGGTCGGTGCAGGTGCGCGTGCCGTGCAGGGCCGCGTTGCGCTCCAGGCACAACTGGTGGTTCAAGTGCGCGGCGGCATAGGTGCGAATATCATCCAGCTCATCCAGGTAACCTTCACCCCGCGTCAGGTGCCTGAGGCTGGCCTGCTCCAGCAGGCACTGGCGATAGGCGAAGCGGTCGGCGGGCGAGGCGTCGTGCAGCCAGCCGGGCAGCGCAGCCTGGATCGGCGACAAGGTTTGCGGTGCAGTGACTGGCGAGGCGTCAAACAGATTGGCCGGGTTGGTGAGCGACTCGAACAGCGCCTGCACATCGTCTACCGAGGTGCCGGCCGGCAGTGACAGGGCTGCCAGATCCTCCAGTTGCTGGTTGCAGGCCAGCGCAGCTTGGACCTCGAAAATATCGCCGTCGGGTTCGTACCGGTGCCAGGTGATGGTGTCGGCCAGGAACTGCTGGGCCATGCGCTCACCCCATGCCTGGCCGAAGGCGTCCAGGTTGGCGAAGGACTCGATCCGGCCCGACACGGCATACAGCCATGCACGCGTGCCATTGACCACCAGAACATCGCTGGACTGCACCGTCAGGGTGGTGGCTTCGCGTACCAGGCGCGTTTCCAGGGTGTAGACGTGGAGGGCGTTCTGCGGCCCTGCGAGGCCGGCCCTGGCTTCCCGGGAGGGGTAGTTGGCCAGGGTGCCGAGCACCTGCAGTTGGTGCCTGTCATCGCCGGACTCACGAATGGCCGCGTTTCTCAGTTGACCTTGCAGTACGCCGGCCAGCCATTGCCAGCGGCTGCCACCGGTGTTGCTGTCCTGGCTCCAGTAGGCCGCCAACGCTTCTTGAAAACCGACAAACACAATTGAGGGCAACTCCTGTACCGCGGCTTTGACGACGTTCAGGTCGTAGTCAATGGTGTCACCGTTGCTTGGGGTGCTCAGCCGTGTACCTGTGGCATCACTGAGGTAAGCGTCAAGGTTGTGGCGCGTCGACAGGTCGGGGAAGCTGCCGTCGGCCACCTGTTCGAGTGCCACCTTCAGCAGGGGCCGCAAGGCTCGGCCGCCACCGTCGCGGGGTACTGCCAGGTAAAGATCGGCGGGGGGAATAGATAAGGGAGGAAATTTTTCTGCGAAGGTATCGGCCAGCATTTGGGCGATCACTGAGCGCAAGGAAGGGCGAGTGGAGAAGTGCGCTTGCACTGCATTCTTTACCGGGTTTTCGGTTGGGGCGGGCACAGGAGTTGTCCTTTACGTGAGGTTGGTGTCCCCTCGTAAAGTAATCACAACTGCGCGGCGGATGCGGTAGCGGGTTATCGGCGGGCGACGGGAAGGGGAATGTCCCTGTGGCAAGCCCGCTCGCCACAGGGGAAATCGGCAGTTTCGCAGTCGCCATGCCTATGGGGCAACCCGCCTAAACCCTACCGTTCAAACGACAGAAGCCAACGCTCGGCCAACGCCTTGCCAATCAACCCACGGTGTATGTCTACCACCGCCTGGGTGCCTTGTGCCTTGTCCAGCAGCGTGTAGTAGTTTTGCCGGCGTTGCTCGCGGGTCTTCAGGTGGGCGGCGCTGTAGTCGGTCTTGGGCGTGTCCGCCGCAGGGTAGTGAAAGTGCGCGTACCACAACGGGTATCCACCACGGTCGTTGATCGCGTACTCCTGGATAAAGTCCCGCCGCGCACCGCTCAATTGCAGACGCTCGCCCAGTTTCGCCACGCCGACCTGTCCCTGTGCGAGCAGGTATTCCAGGTTGCCGTGGGTCGGCGGCAATTCCAGGCACAGTTGGCTGCGCAGTGCCTGGCCCCGGGTGCTCAAGCGCGCTGACGCCTGGTGCAGGTCGCTGGCCAGTTTTTGGTCGGCGGCGGTGCGCGCGCTTTCGGCCTGGGCCTGGATCGCCCGGTCCAGTTCGCTGGCCAGCTTGTCGTAGCGCGATGCCTCGTATTGCAGCACCTCTTCGATCTCTTGC
The DNA here is from genome assembly GCF_012985695.1 of Pseudomonas sp. WS 5027. NCBI lineage: Bacteria > Pseudomonadati > Pseudomonadota > Gammaproteobacteria > Pseudomonadales > Pseudomonadaceae > Pseudomonas > Pseudomonas sp. WS 5027. The sequence continues at coordinate 167,394 of NZ_JAAQWU010000004.1, forward strand.
GGATGCCGAGAGATTTTCCGGTAGTCCTCGGCCCGGCGCAGGTGGTTATCCAGCATTGCCAGCAACTTGCGCGCCTCGCCCTTGACGACGCTGACTGCACGGGTGGTAAGGGGCGGCGGCGGCGCTGGGGCTTCGATGAATTCGACCCATTCCTCGCCACGTTGCGAATACATGCCCAGCAACTGATTGTTGACCTCGTCTCGTACTTCCACCACTTCCAGGTTGCCGAGGGAACTGACTTGACCGATAAACGTGCCTTTTCTCTGGGTTTTGATCACCCGCTTCACGGGCCTTCCAGCGCTGACAAACGGGCGTCTGGGCGGGCGTCTTGCAGGTTGCGCAGCAGGTTTGACTTCATTGGCCAGGCGCTGGGCGACGTTCTGGTAAAGCGCCTCGATCACCCCGATGAGTTTGTGGGTGTACACCGGGTCGAGCACTTCGGCATCCACGATATTCAGGCCCTGCAGACCGTCCAGGGCACTGCCGTAGTGCTCCATCAGGCTCTCCAGCACACTCATGCGATCGCCCGCTGAAAGCTCCAGGCTGTTGAGTTCACCGTGGGTGCGCACATGCTGCTGCAGGGGCGAGACGATGCTGTCCAGGGCGTTGAACAGCGGGTGGGCGAAGTCCTTGACGATCATGCGCTTCAACCCACGGATCTGCAGGTCCTTGACGGCCAGGGCGGTGATTTCGTTCGGCCGGTCCTCGGTCAGGCGGTTGTATGCCTCGGCACCGCTTGAGCCCAACCCGAATAACTGCTCCAGCATACGCTCCTGAAGTTCGAGCCCCTGGATCGTGCGCTCGTTGACCTCCAGCAACTGCACCAGGAACTGCTGATAGCCGGCCTGATCCCGCAAGATCACCAACCCCAGTGCGGGGCCCTCGACGCCGAAACGCTGATAGGTGCGATAGAGTGCCAGCCGATCCTTTTGCGCGATGATCACCTGTTTGCGACCATTCTTGATGGTGTTTTCCAACAGTGCGAGGGTGTCTTTGAGCGGCAACGGGATGTTGAGCGCCTCGCGTTCCTTGTGGCTATCGAGGATCTGCTGGTACTCGGCTGTTTCCTCCTTGAGCGTGGCATCGAAATGCCGACGGGCATTGGCCAGTTGTACCTCGTTGGGGCGCGGTTGCTGTTCCAGGTCCAGCATGGCGCGCTGCGCCTTGTCCGTGGCCGCGATCCAAGCCGGCTGGAGCAACCGCAAGCGCTCATATTCGGCTTTCAGTGCTTCGACGCGCTGCGCCTTGCGCAGGCGCTCGGCGGCAATACGCTTGGGCGGCATGCCGCCGCGCAGACGCAACCGCGTATCGACCGTCCATACCCCCTGCTCATTGGCCCAAAGGTAGGGGCCGCGCCGCAAGTTGTCGACGACATCGACAATCACCACGTTGGCGTCCTCATCCAGGCTGACCCGGTACAGATCGCCATTGACCACGGCGTACCAACGGTCCTCGATCGCATACAAGCCTTTGCGTGGTCCACTCGATTGCGGCTCGGGCAGTTGGGGCGCGTTGGCAACTTTGAACGATTGCAGGCGTGACAGCTGGTTGGGGGTAAGGCGATGACGGGCCTGGGCGAAGCTGAAATCCAGCGCGGTGTTGTTACCGCGCGCCAACTCCCCCGGCAGTCCTACCGTGCCCTGGCGCACCTGCGCCGCAGGGGGCACTGGCCACGGATCACTTTCACGGCGCCGCAGCGCCGTGCCCAAGGCCTGCTGCCTGAGCAGCGGGTCGGGTACTGACCACGCCTTGGCCGGCGGGAAGTCCAGCAGCAGCATCGCGACGTTGAGCAACAGATCGATCGTTGCCTGCTCCTTGGCGCTGGTGTCGTCGCTGACGATGGTTTGGATGGCCTGGGTGAAACTTGCGTTCATCGCCAGTAACCACCCCACGAGCACCGCCGGGCCGCGCAATGTCGGCAACAGCAGGCTGCCGAACAGCAGACTGGCGCCCTCCATCAACACCTGCCACCGGCTCTCATGGTTGGAGGTCGACTCGCGTTCGGCCTGGTCGACCAAGGCGCGGCTATGTTCGCTGAACAGGTACTGCATCAGCCGCCCGGTCACCAGGCACTGTTGCAACTCTTCGTTGAGCCCAGCGTAGCCCAGGGTTGCCGGCGGCGGCGTGCGTATCGGCGCGAACTCGCTGCCCAGGCCAAAACGCAGATAGTGGGGCTCGCGAAAGCCGCCGTGATCGTAGATCGGTCGCGCACTGTCAGGCAGCCAGGTCAGCACACTGGTCTGCAACGGGCCCGGCTGTGCAATCGCCTCAAACAGCGCCGCACGGTTGGCGTATTGCTGCAAGGACGTGGCGTAGAGCGGCCGATACAGCAGCACCGGGCCTGGGGGGCTCTGGTACTCGATCAGGTACATGTTCTCGACTTTGTCGGCTGACGCATTGGGGCTGCGCAGCAGGGCCAGGTGACGAATCACCACCGTGCGCTGGTCGACCTGCTGGTTGCCGGGGTCGGGCTGCATCAGGGCCGCGACCATGCGTGCGCCTTCTGCATTGATACCGACTTCGTGCTTGAGGCTCAGCTCCAGGGCCAGCAGCGGCAATTGCAACACCTGTTGCTCGCTGAACAGCTTTTCGCGGCGCTGGGCCTGGGGGGTGTCGCTCAACAGCGCGTCCTTGAGCAGCAGTGGATAGTATTTGCCGATGTTGACCCGCTCGATCAGGCCGTCACTGCCCACCACCGCATCGACGGTCAGCCAGGCCGGCAGGGTGTGGGCATGGCGGTGGGTGATCGCCACCTGGCCGCTGGGGCGCGCGGCGAGGTTACGGATCGCCAGGTCCGTGAGACTCATGGGCACCCGCTCGACAATGCCGGCCCCTCCTGGATAGCCGGCAGCCACGGTAAAGGTCAGCAGTACCTCATCGGGATGGGGCAGGGCGGCGCCATCCTGCGCCTGGGGGGCCAGGCGTTGTAACTCACGCTGCAAGGCGTTGACCGTATAGGTACGCAGATCGTCGATGCCGCTCAGGTAAGTCTCGTCGCCGGCGCGTTGCCGGGCACTGGCCAGCTCCAGGCTCAATTGCCGGTAGCGATAGCGCTCAGAGGGCGTGGCGTGGCGCAGCGGATCCGGCATATGGGGGCGCAGGTTGTCGAGGTGGGCGTAAGGGGTTTCGTCGGCATCGAGAAAGTAATGCGCCGGCTCCGTGAGCTCGGTGTACAGGCTTTGCAGGCTGCGCCAGTCCTTGCCCAGGGGCAGCTTGAGAGCGCCGAGGTCTTCCAGTTGTTGATTGAGCAGCAGGCTGGCCTGGTGCTCGAAGATCGAACCCTCGGGCTCGTAGCGGTGAGTGGTGAGGGTCTGCGCGACGAAGCGCGCATTCAGGCGCTGGCTCCAGGCGGTGTTGAACTCGCCCATGGACGCAAAACACTCGACATGGCCGCTGGGCGCACACAGCAGCACCGGGGCCTGGCCATTGGTGGGGCGGGTCAAGACCAGATGCTCCGACAACAGGCGCGTGCTTTGCCCGTTGTGCTCCACCACCGTCTCCAGGCTGTAGGCAATCACCGCCTGTTCGCCGTGGCGGGCGATGCGCTGGGTGCGTTCGGGAAAGCTGACGAGCTGGTCGAGGATTTGTCGCGAGGCTGCATCCAGGCCCGGCTGCTTCAGGCCGCTGGTGCGCAGGGTATTCATCAGCCAATCGCCGAGCCAGCGCCAGCGAGTGACGCCACTGGGGCCGCTGGCATTCCAGTAATCGACCAGTGCGTCTTGCAGCGCGATGGGCAGCAGGGAGGGCAGCTCGCGGATCAGTCCTTCGACCACCTGCATATCGATGTTCTGATTGCTCTCGGGCAGTTTCAAACGCTTGGGAGGTGTTTGCGAGAGGTAAGGCAGTAGCTCGTGACGCTCGCTGAAGTCCAGCTGCGCGCCACTACCCAGATAGTCATGGACCACGCTCATCAGGGGCTTGAACTGCCATCTGCGGCCGGGTTGTGGCTCGGCGAGTTGGATTTGCTGCAGATCGATGACCAGGCTGGGGTAGCGCTCGCTGAGGTTGCGCTGCAACAGTGCCTGGACGGCGGCGTCCAGGGTCTGACGGCTGGCAAATTGCTGGCTGACGGCCTGGGCGGCCAGGGAAACAGGGGGCATGACAGATTCCGTTCTGTGGGGATGATGGAGCCCAACAGTGGCGCTTGTCGCCGGGGTCGAGGCGGTAGCCGGTTACCACGCCTCCACATGGAACGAGAAACAACCCAGGGATTGGCCTATCATCTGTTTTTTTCCAACAGATGACTGAATGTGATGACTGCCGTTAACCTGCCGACTGTCCTTGAAACCAGCAACATGCTCGAAATCGACGGCCTGTATACCTTTGTTTTCACGCTGGACCAAGGCCTGCAGATCACCTGCATGGATGGTCGCGCCGAGAAGCGCTGGAGCTTTACTTCAGAACAGGTATCGGCTGCCGTCTTCGATGAAACTTTGCAAAGCTGGACCCTCACGAGCGACTCGGGCGAGCACCGCCTGGTGTGCATGAGCGGGATCACCGGCAGCAACCACGACGAGGATGAAGACGATGCTGATGCGTAAGTTCTGGCCCTTGCTGATGGCCGGCAGTGTTGGCGCGATGTCGGTCCAGGCCGCGCCAGCCCAGATCCACGAACTGCTGGTGGGCAGTTACACCGCAGGTGCCAGCGAAGGCATCTACCGGGTGCAGTTCGACAGCCGCACCGGGCAATTTGCCGGCACTCCGGTGCTGGCCGCGAAGACGCAGAACCCGTCGTGGCTGACGGTGTCCAGCGACCGCCGGCGCCTGTTCGTGGTCAACGAGAACGGCCCCGGCCAGCAGGACACGGTCGGGCGCGTCAGCAGTTACCGCATCGACCCGGACAACCGCCAGTTGCAACTTATCAACCAGGTGCAGAGCCTGGGCAATGAGCCGACGCACTCCAGCCTGGCAGCCGATGGCCGGTTTCTGTTCGTGGCCAACTACTCCGTGCTGGAAGATCCGGGCGGCAGCCTGGCGATCCTGCCCGTGGATGCCGAGGGCCGATTGGCGGCACCGGTGCAACTGAGCTCCCATCCCGCCAGTGGGGTCAACCCCGAGCGCCAGGCGTCCAACCACGTGCATTCGGTGGTGTCTTCGCCGGATGGCAAGTACGTGTTTGCCAATGACCTGGGGGCCGACAAGACCTTTGTCTATCGCTATGACCCCAAGACCAACCCCGAGCGCCCACTGCTCCCGGCGGCCGTGGTGCAACTGCCGGCGGGCAGCGGGCCTCGCCATCTGCTGTTCAGCGCCGACGGCAAACATGCCTGGCTGACCATGGAAATGAGCGCGCAGATTGCCGTCTTCGACTATCAGGACGGCCAACTGACCCGCACCCAACTGGTGGACATGGCGGCCGGGCAACCGACATCGGACAAGGCCGGCGCGGCGTTGCATGCCTCTGCCGATGGCAAGTTTCTGTATGTCAGCAACCGGGGTACGGCCAATACGCTGCTGGTCTACAGCATCGACCCGGCGACAGCCCAGTTGAAGGAAATCCAGCGCCGCTCCGTGGAAGGCGATCACCCCCGTGAATTCAGCCTCGATCCCAGCGGCAGGTTCCTGCTGGTCGCCAACCAGAAAAGCAACCAGATCGTGGTGCTCGAACGCGACCCCCAGACCGGCCTGCTGGGTAAAACCGTGCAGAAACTGGCGATTGATGCGCCCAGCGACCTCAAGTTCTTGATGTGACAATCCGCCACAGGCTCCGTGCTTCGGGGCCTGTGGTGTTCTATTAATCGTGGTGATATCAGCTACTGTTTCAAAGCATTTCTGCGTTTAACCCCCTCGGCGTAAGTTGGGTTCCAAGGCCTCCACGGGCCACCTGACCAACCGAACACAAGGGTTACCGCCATGAACTTCAATCTCTTCTCGATCATCGCCGCTTCCGCCGTTTCCGCTACCGTTGCCTTGCCAGCCAGCGCCAGCGTGGAAATCAGCAGCAAAAAATCCAGCACCAGCGCCTACACCCAGAAATACCTGCAGCAAAGTGCCAACTTCTACGCGGCGCTGGACCACAAGGTCCAGTCCTGAGCCCTGCTGCTGGTGTTGTGGTAATGGGGCTTTCTGTGGCGAGGGGGCTTGTCCCCCGCTGGGCTGCGCAGCAGCCCCAAAACCATCCCCCTCGGTGTGTCTGACACTCCTCGGTGGGGCTTATTGGGGCTGCTTCGCAGCCCAACGGGGGACAAGCCCCCTCGCCACAACAAACTCCGCTCGCCACAAAAGGGCGGGGCTTAGCCACCGGCCTAGCGCTTGGCCATAACCGCAGTAAACAGCTCAGACGCCAAAAACCGCTCCAGCCACTGTTGCAAACGCGGATAAGGCGTACCGGCAAACCACTCACGATCCACATGGGCAAATTGCCGCACAAACGGCGCCAGCGCCACATCCGCCAGGCTCAGGTGATCGGCCAGCAAGTAGTCGCGCTGCGTCAGCAACACCTCCAGCCTGCGCAAAAACACTTCGCCCTCGGCGCGGTAGTGTTCCATCGGCTGCTCTGGGTAACGCTCGGCGTATTTATAGCGATTCAAATGCACCTTGAAGACCTGGTCATTTTCCTCGATCAGCTGCGCCATCAGCCCCTGCGCCGCTGGATCATCCTTGAGCAACCAGTCATCGGGGTCGTTCTGCGCCAGCGCCCAGCCCATGATCGCCAGGCTTTCGTCGATCACTTGGTCGCCGACCTTCAACACTGGCACCGTGCCCTTGGGTGAGAGGGCCAACATCTCGGCCGGCTTGGCCTTGAGGCTGACCTCGACAACCTGAACCGCCACCGCGCAATAGCGCAGCGCCATGCGTGCGCGCATGGCGTACGGGCAGCGGCGAAACGAATACAGCAGTGCCTCGCTCACTTCACCTCCAGGGTGCTCAAACCATTGCCCTGGCGCTTGACCTGGATCTGCACGGGAATGCGCTCGTGCATTTCCTGCACGTGGGAGATCACCGCCACCTTGCGCCCTTGGGCTTGCAGGCCGTCCAGGGCATCCATCGCCAGTTGCAGGGATTCGGGATCCAGGCTGCCGAAGCCTTCGTCGATAAACAACGATTCGATCTTCAGGGTGCTGGAGGCCATCGACGCCAACCCAAGTGCCAGGGCCAGGGACACCAGGAACGTCTCGCCACCGGACAGCGAGTGCACCGAGCGCAGTTCATCGCCCATTTCCGTGTCCAGCACCAGCAGGCCCAGCATGCTGCCGCCGCGCTTGAGACGGTAGCGGCGCACCAGTTGGCGCAGTTGTACGTTGGCGTGGTGCACCAGTAGGTCGAGGTTGTAGGCCTGGGCGAATTTGCGGAACTTGTCACCGGTGGCCGACCCGATCAGCGCATCGAGCCGGGCCCAGCGCTGCCATTGTTCATAGGCTTTGGCGGTGGTGAGCGCCAGGGTCTGGTTGGCGTCCTGGCGCCGCTGGTCCTCGGCTTGTTGCGCACGCAGTTCGGCGCAGTGTTTTTCGCCGCTGCTGAGTTGCTGGTTGAGGTCGGCCAGGGCGCTGTCCAGCTGTTCGGCATCGAGGTTGCCGTTGTGCAGGGCCTGATGGTCCTTGAGGCGTTGCTCGCGCTCTTGCAGCAGCACCTTGGCCTGTTCGATGGCTTTTTCACTGTGCTGTAACTGCTGGCGCAGGTCGCTGACGCCGGCCTCATCGAAGGCCAACAGGTGTGCCAGGCCCGCGTCGTCCAGCTCCGGATGCTGGGCGCGCCAGTCGTTGATACGGCTGTTCAGCGCCTGCAGCTCGGTGTCCAGGGCATGCTGGCGTTCTTGTCGGGACTTGAGGTCGGCGGCCAGTTGGATCAGTTCGTTGCGGGTGTCCTGCAACTGTTGATTGGCCTGGGTTTCGCTGAGGCGGGCTTGCTCCACGGCTTGATCGAGTTGCTGCTGCCAATGCTCGGCGCTGTCATGGCTGCCCACCAGTGCGCTGAGTGCTTGCTGGGCGGCCTGCTGTTGGGTGGTCAACTGTGCCAATTGCTGGTGCAGCACGTCCAACTGTTGCTGACGATGCTGCTGGCGGTCTTGTTCTTTTTCGATGGCTTGCTGGCGTTGCTGCTGCTCGGCCAGTTCATCCTTCTGGTAGCCCAATTGCTCCAGGCGCTGGCTGATCTGCTGGTCCAGCAGCATGAACGTTGCCGCTGGCTCCGTGCGCAGGCCGGCGAGGGTCTCGGCCGGCAGCAGGCTGGCGAAGGCGTTGAGCTCTTCGTCCAGGCGCTCGCGGTCGCTGGCCAGTTCCCGTTGCTGGTCGATCAACTGCTGGCGGGTTTGCTGGCTGGCGTCCTGGGCGGCTTGCACCTGTTGCTGCAGACGCCCGGCATTTTGTTGCAGGTTGAGCAGGGCGCCCTGGCGCTGTTCGTCCTGGGTGATGCTCTGGTTGAGCTGGCCCAGTTGCTGCGCCAGCCAGGCGCTGCGTTTGCCGCTGTCCTGGTTGAACAAGGCGGCGCTCAACGGATGGGCCTCGAGGCTCGGCGCCAGGGCCTGGAGCTGGCTCGCCAGTTGTTCCTGTTGTTGCAGGAACTCCTTTTGCTGGGCGATCAATCCACCAACTTCACCGCGCAGTTCGGTGAGTTTTTCCTTGAGGCTGTCGACGGCTTGCTGCGCACGGGCTTCTTCGTTTTCATCATGGCGCGTGAGGCTGTGCAGCAGGGCTTCGGGCTGGTGATAGGGATGCTCGACGCTGCCGCACACCGGGCACGGCTGCTCATCCTGCAATTGCCCGCGCAACTCCTCGACACTGGCACTGCGTGCCAGGCGTTGGCGCTCCAATAGCTGCTTGGTCACGCTCAGGGTCTGCTCGGCCACCGTCAGCTCGGCCTTGGCTTGCAGGCCGGTCTGGTTCAGTTGCTCGCGCTGTTGCTGGGCGGTGGCTTGCTTGAGGGCCAGTTCCTGCTGTTGCTGGTCCAGTTGCTGCTGGCTGTCCCAGAGCCGCGTCAAGTCCTCGAAGGCCCGTTGTTGCTTGCGATTGTCCTTGAGCAGGCTGTCGAGCAACTGGATCTGCTCGGCCACGGCGTGGGGTTCGGCGCTGGCTTCCTGATACAGCAGGTCCAGAGCTGTGCGCTGTTGAGTCCATTGTTCGCTGGTGCGGTTGGCCCGTTCCTCAAGCTGCGGCAGTTCGGCCTGGCCTTTGTTCAGGCGATTGCCGATCAGCATCAGTTGCTGCAGGCGATCGCGATAGGCGTTCCAGGCATCACTCAAGGGCGCGAGGGCGGCGCTGCGTTCAAGTTGTGCGGCCAGTTGTTGCAGGCGGCTGGCAACCTGCTGTTGCTGGGTGTGCAAGGCCTCCAGGCTGGCCTGGCCCTCGGCGCAGGCGGCTTGCCCAAGTTGTTGTTGTTCGCTGCTTTGGGCCAGCTCGCGGGTCAGGCGGGCGAGGGTGCTTTGTTCCTCGAAGGCCTGGCGCAGCAACGGCACCGCCTCGGTCTGTTGTTGCAGGGCCGCAGCCAAGGCGGCGTGCGCGCTGGCTTGCTGCTGCTGCAATTGCTCCTGACGCGCGTGCAGGGCTGTCTGCTGCTCAAGGTGCTGGCGGATCTGCGTGGCCAGGGGCTGCAACTGGCCGGTCAATTCGCTGTGCCGCGCAAAATGATGACGCTGCGGCGCCAGTTGCTCCAGGCGGCTCAAGTCCAGGCGTTGCGGGGCCTGGCTGTGCCACGCCTGCTCGGCCTGTTGCAGTTGCTCGACCGCACTGTGCTGGCGTTCCTGCCACTCGCGCAGTTCCTTGAGCCAGGTGTGTTGCAGTTCCAGCTGCTTGAGCTGGGCCTGCTGGGTCTTGAGCTGTTGCTGGGCCGCGCTCAACTGTTGATCCAGCTCGGCGCGGGCCTCGGCCGGCAGCGGCGTGACCCCCGTGGCCTGGTCCTGCAGCAGCTTGTGGGCGTCCTTGGCCTCCCGGGCCTTGATGAACGCGCGCTGCCCCAGTTGGGTGTAGAGCGCGGTGTCGGTGAGCTTTTCCAGCAGTTCGCTGCGCTCGTTGTCGTTGGCCTTGAGAAACGCGCTGAACTCACTTTGCGCCAGCAGCACCGCCCGGGTGAACTGCTCGAAATTCAGGCCCAGGGCCAGTTCCAGCTGGGTCTTGTATTCGGTTTTCTGGCTGGCCAGCAGTTGCTCGCTGTCCAGGTCGATCAGGCTCTGGCGGCTGTGTTGCAGCTTGCCGCTGGCCTTGTCGCGGGCGCGGTTGGCTTCCCAGCGCGCACGGTAGCGGCGGCCATTGACGCCGATAAAGTCGACCTCGGCATAACCACCGCCGGTGCCGCGCCGGATCAGGGTGCGTGGGTCGCCAATGGAGATATCGGTATCGGCATCGGGCATTTTCGCCTGGCCGGTATCGCCCAGGCGCGGCACGGCGCCAAACAGCGCCAGGCACAAGGCGTCGAGCAAGGTGCTTTTGCCGGCGCCGGTGGGGCCGGTAATCGCAAACAACCCGGCGCTGGCCAGGGGCTCGGCGGTAAAGTCGATCTCGAACGGCCCGGCCAGTGAGGCGAGGTTTTTCAGGCGGATGGCGAGGATCTTCATGGCTGTTCATCCTCCTGTTGCACTTCCTGGAGCAGCACGGCGAAATCCTTCAGGGTCTGTTCATCCACTTCGTTGCCATAACTGTCTTGCCAGGCGCGGCTGAACAGTTCCTGGGGGGTGAGTTGGTCGAGTTCGATCAGGCTGTCTTCATCACTGCCGTCGCTGCCGCGTTGACCGGCGTACTCCGCAGCGATGCGCACCAGGCGCACGGCCTTGCCGAGCAGGGCGGTTTCGATTTGCTGGCGCAGGTCCGGTTGCGGTTCGTCGAGGCGCACCCGCACTTCGAGCCAAGGGTGGCGCTGGGTTTCGGCGAGCAGGTCGATATCCGGCAGATCCGCCAGGGTCTTGAGGATATCGGCCAACGGCGCGGCTTCCAGGCGTTGCAGGTCGACCGAGCGCGGAATCAGGAGGGGTTCGACGCTGACCAGCATTTGCCCCTGGAATGTCACATCGAGAATCTGGTGCTTATAGCCGATTTCGGAAAATGACAGCGGAATCGGCGAGCCGCTGTAGCGAATCCGTTCTTCGCCATTCACCTTTTGCGGCTTGTGCAAATGGCCGAGGGCAACATAGCCAATACTTTTGTCGAACAGCTTGGCTGGAAGCGCCTCGGCATTGCCGATGATCAGGCTACGTTCGGAGTCTTCCGACACCGAGCCCCCAGCCATGTGCGCATGGCTGATGGCAATCAGCGCCTGGCCTTTCTTGCGTTTGGCGTTGGCGGCGGCAATCAGCCATTCATGGACCTGGCCGATACCCTGCAGGTAATCGTCACCCAGGTGTGCACCGGTCACTTCTGCCGGGCGCAAAAATGGCAAGGCCAGGCACCACCCGGCGATCTTGCCTTTGGCATCCGGCAGCGGGATCAGCAGGCGTTCGGCATCCAGTTGCCCATCATCGAGCCACAGCACGCGGCCCAACGCATGGGTACGCAAACGGCGCATCAACGGCGCGGGCAGTTCGATACGCGAGCCGGAGTCGTGGTTGCCGGCGATCATCACGATGGTCAGCGTCGGGTTTTGTTCGTGGGCGTTGATGATGAAGTCATACAAGCGCTCCTGAGCCTTGAGCGGCGGGTTGACCGTGTCGAAGATATCGCCGGCGATCAGCAGCACATCGGGGCAATGCTGCTTCAGTTGGCTCAGCAGCCATTCGAGGAAACAGGCGTGCTCGAAGTCGCGTTCCTGGCCGTGGAGGTTTTGGCCAAGGTGCCAGTCGGAGGTGTGGAACAGACGCAAGGCGAACTCCGTGGGGAAGAGGTAAAGAGGGGAGGAGTTTACCTGTGTAGGCGCTGGCTTGCCTGAGAAGGCGGTGGGTCTGTTGAAAAAACTGCCAGCTGACACCCCGCTTTCTCTTCAGGGCTGCACAAATCAAATGTGGGAGCTGGCTTGCCTGCGAAAGCGGTGGGTCTGTTGAAATAGCTGCCAGCTGACACACCGCCTTCGCGAGCAAGCCCGCTCCCACTGGGGTTTTGCGATGTTTGTGAGGTGGCGTTACACCTTGGGTTGCAGGCAGTCCAGCGCGCGGTCGGCCAGGGTTTTGGCCATGTCGATCAAGTGCTCAGTGGCGCCGGCTATGTGGCGTTGGTCGCCGATCAGCCCCTGGGTAGTGCCGGCTGCGGTGGCGGCTGCGCAGCGCAGCAGGTCACAGATTTGCGCCAGAGCGTCTTCGAAGCTGAGGTCCTGGTGTGCGGTGAACGACGGCGGCGAGGCGGGTTGCAGGTAGTGGCTCAAGGCGCGGTCGAAACACTCGCGGTCGGAGGGGCGGCGGGGTGGGTCGGGGACGATTTTGTTCATGCGTAAGCTCCTACTGGGTTGGAAGCCATCTTTTGCCGATCTCACTCGACGAAAGGTGGCAGCTATGTGCGGGGTGAGATACCGGACAGTAGGACCCGGCCAGACCGAAGTCTGCCCGCACACAGCCGCCATAGAGCATGTTGCAGACGGTTGTGGCGCAATGCGCCTACTGGTTTGCGGGATCTCACCCCCGATCGCTGATGTGCAGCGACGGAGCAGAGGCTAGCCAGTGGTGTGAGCAGGCGCAAGGCCGAAGGATTGTCTAGGAAACGTCCTGCAAATTAAAGGGATTTGGTTTGCTGGCCTTTGACAATGCATGACGGGGTATTCCCGGTGAAGCAGATCAAGGGAGGGAGCTGGCTTGCCTGGGATGGCTGTGTGTCAGTCGAAGATGGGGTGGCCGATACACAGTCATGGCCTGAATAAATTTGTACCGTTTTTTAGTGTGTCTAATGAAGTGAAAACGGGACAGGTCTATTAAATAGAGCTGTCCCGTTTTTTAGTTCGAACAACGTTCAATTGCTAGTGATTTGTGATTGCTACGTCCTTTTTGCGCAAATGGTAGCAAGGGCATGTAAGTTTCCATTGTCTGTTTCAAATCGCCATAAGGACGGATAGAAGAAGTAGTAAACTGGTATTGGACCCTCCATGCGGAAAAATACGCCTATCCAAATCCCTCTTTTTTGGCCGGCAGGGACGAAGTACTGTAGGTCTATATCTCTGGAAAAATTGACAATTGTATTTACGGTTGTTCCTCCGACTGAATTGACCCAGTTGGCAGAGGCGGCGCCATACATGTAATGCGAGTTGTGCAATATTTCATAATTTACTATCGTACTTTGTACTGTATAGCTGGCTGTGTTTGCAGCGCTGTCTTTCACGGTAATAGTGACCGTGCCAGCCCTCAATCCCGTGACGGTTCCATTGCTGGCAACGGATGCTATTGCTGGGTTGGAGGATGTATAGGTATAGGGCGGCAAACCACCCTGGGCTGTGCGCTGTTGTGTAAGCCTAAAGCCCTTATTTTGCCAAAGTAATGATGCGGGAACCTGATACAACGTCCCACTAAATGTCATCACACTTGTACCGATGGTCAATGGTGGGTAGCTCACTATCGAATAAGTCGTACTTTGGAAATCAATCGCCTGCGACTTATCCGAACTTCCATCAAACGTGACCTTACATGTCACCGCTATCTGACGACCCGTAGCTAGTTGGCTCAACCAACTACGCACCACCTCCTTATTCACCAACCCATTCGCCGCTTCCGTTGCACTGATCTCCACGCCGTCAAGCACATCCAGATCAGCCACACCCGCACTGCTGCAAGTCAACCACACCCGCTGCTTGGCCGCGCTCAAGCGCCACTTGGCGACAGAGGCGGTGGCATTGCCGCTAAAGGTGTTGAGGTCCAGCGTGCCACCGTTGGCAATGTTGTTGATCAACGGCCGTGGCAAGTTAGCTGGCTGAATGATTTGTACATTGACCTCTTGAGTAAACGAGTCGACCTCCACACCGTTAATTGTCGCGATATACCGTATCGTCACTTTCTTGCCCACGCTACGGGCGATGATTGCCGGGCTGATCAAAAAGTCCACCCGGCCTCCGGCCAGGCCGTCTTTGTCGGCGATATACGGGATATCACCATTGGGCGGTATCCACAGCAGTTTGATTCGATGTGTCGAATTCATACCGGGGTAGGCCGCAGCTACAGAGGCGTTGTTTTCATAGGTCAGCGGGTCGATGGTGATGACTTCACCCGACAGGTTGGCAAATTGCGGCCGTGGCAAGGTCGATGGGATTGCTTGAATGCTGTGCACACGCACGCCAAACAGCACCGCCGAGTTCTTGTCGGCGCTTTCCGACAGGGTTACCCAGAAACGAATGATCAGTTGCGAGCCATCTTTGAGACGACGCAGCTTGTCTACCGGGGTGGGCGGGGAAATACCATTGAGCACCCCGGCCGCCGTGACCAGGTTGGCGGTGTAGGTATCTTCGATGTACGGCGTGTTGTCGTTGTAAGTACCCTCGTAGGTCATCCACATCCGTTGGTTGGGGGCGATAAAGCTCCACTTGGCTATCCGAGTGCGTGCCTCTTCATTCAATTGCGACAACTCCAGTACCATGCTGTCGCCGATACCGTCGATGCTCGGTGTGGGCAGCCCGGTCAACGGTTGCAGTTCCAGGTCCACGACTTGCGACTCATAGACGAAGGTGCCGCGGGTAAAGCGGTATTGCACGCTGACCTGGTTGCCGCCTGGGCGAATGCCCTTGGCCACGATTTCCGGCGGAATAAACGCCCGCACTTCGTTGGTGCCAGGGTTGCCCTGCACTTGCGCGGTGTAGCTGCCGGTGCCGTCGCTGGTCAGCCAGTCGACGTCAATCTGATCGGTGGCGTGCATGGGCATAAACTTCACGATGACCCAGGCACCGGCCACGGCCGCCAGCGGATTGAGCCGATCCGGCAGCAGGGAGGCACCTTCGATGATCGGCCGTTCCAATTGCACACCGACGCCGACCGTGAGGTCGAGGATCTCCGAGCGCACTATCACGCCAGACGGGCCGCCGCGTTGCAGGCTGTAGCTGATGCGCAGGCTGCCGTTGAGGTTGACGTCGACGAGGTTGCGATTGAGTGCAAGCACCAGCGGCTTTCCGGCAGTAGCACTGTTGACCGTGATGATGCCGCTGGCCGAGCCTGCGACAGCGGAACCGAAGACCACCCAGTGCACCTCGTCGCCGCTTTGGGTGCCGGTATACGGCAGGGTCAACAACAAGCTTGCGCCGGGTACGTGGGCGGGGTTGATGTTGTTGCCTTGTGCGTATTGCAATTCAGGGGCGGGCAGAGTGGCCACGCGCTCGCCCACTTGCGCGCCCACTTCCAGTGACTTGCGTATGGCCAGGGCCTGGCCGCCGAAGATGTGCACCGCACCGTCATTCACTAGGTAATAGAAGTAAGCGGTTTTACCTTTGAACCGTTGGAGCACTTGCGAGGCGATGTGGTAACTGCCGCCCTGGGGGCCTGCCAGTTGCGACTCGGTATAGACTTCGTTGCCACCGCCAGGCTCGCGGGTTTCGATCACTAGGGTTTCCAGCCAGTTCGGGTCGTGAGGTTCGTAGAAGGGGATGTGGGCATCAATGTTGTTGTTCGGGTCAATCAGCCCCAGTTCGATCGGTGTGATGCTCACGCCGGGCATGCTCACTGGCGTACCAACCACGGTGACTGTGACGCTGCCCGATTGCTCGAGGAAGCCGCCTGTGGAGGTATGGATCTGGAATGACGCGCGGAAGGAGCCGCCGACGATTTGCTCAATGACCTCGCGGGGTACAGGCACCTCGGTCAGGAACAGGTTGGTCGCGTTCACTGGTGCCAGGGTAAATGTTTTGGTTGAACCGTCGATGAGTGTGGCGTAGAGCGTGACGAAAACTTGGTAGGGCGGGTTGGGGGCGGGGATGACCCGGCCGGTGAAACACGACAGGGCGAATTTTTTTTCGCTTTGGGTATCGAAGTCCACCTGGCTGGACTCTACATCGTCGATCAGGAAGAACGGCGCAGGGCTCAGCGAAGGATCCAGTTCGCTCTGCAGGAAGTAGGGCTTGGAGTACTGGTATTTTTCCCCGGAGAAATTTTCTGCCACATCCTGTACGCGAAAGCGCAAGGTCAACTTACCCTGTAGGCCGCCCTGGTCGATGATGGCCTTGCTGATCCAGATGCGGATTGGTGTGAGCCCTGCGGCCTCTTCAGGGCTGACGATATGGGTGACAATTGCGCCATCCCAGGAGCATTCGATCTTGTCGTTCTTGCGCATGTTTGGATAGGGCTCGATCAAGGCCCAGACCCCGGCTGCCGCATTCTCTTGGTTGATCACTGAGTTTTCTGGAAAACCTTCGATCGACATCACCAAGCGGGTATGCCACTCCACGCCTGGGTCCTGATCGATACCGCCTGGACGGTCTGTCTTGACCAGAACGGTTTGCAGGGGCGAGGTGCTTTCCTGAAAACTGCCGATGCGCATGACCCGACCGTAGAGGGTCACTTCCCCTCTGGGCATGTGTTCTTCATTCACGATCAAGTTATAGCGGGGCTCGTCCTCGGTCGCGGTGTCGCTGGCTGCGGCGCTGACCAAGTTATTGATGTAAATGGCGTAGTAGTCGCCTGAGCTCCAGTTGAACCATTTTTCAAATACCCAGCGCGAGTACGGCATCACCTGGCGAATACCCAGGGCATAGACGGCGTTTTCCGGGTACAGGGCGGTGCCCAGCGGCACGGCGGGGTATTCAGAGTACGGTGGGTCAAGGTCTTCGAATCGGGTGGGCGGGGTTTCAGGGGGGTTGTAGAGGATCAGCTCTTGTGACGGCGACGGCAGCGGCACGTCCTCAGCAGAGGCTTCGTTGGAAGGATCTATCGGTAAATGGGACATTGAAGACACTCCTTGCGGGAAGAAGCGCGCAGGCATCGCGGCGCGCATGAGCAAGGAAAATCAAACACCCGCAAGGGCTGGGCGCCTAGCTGTCAGAATTGACAGTGCCGACGAGTGGTCGTACCGAGTGGGCTTGTAGGCAAGCCCGTTCCCACAGGGTGTCCGTGGGTTGGGTCGCGGTTACTTCGGATACAACGGCGGCAAGCTGGTGCTGTCTGCCACTGGCGCCAGTTCGCGTTCGGCCATCGGGATGGCTTTGATCGCGCGCCACAGGTCTTCGCCCTGCCAGTACTGGCCGCTCTCGCTGTAGAGCGCGCCATTGAGCCCGTCCAGGGCATCCGACAGCGGTACGAACCGCGCCGCCATGTCGGCCAGGGTTTCCGGTTGCTGGCGGGCCCAGGCATCCAGGGCTTGGCGCGTGGCCTGGGGGTCGTTGGCCTGGCTGGCGCGCTTGAGGTCGTCGAGGAGGGTTCGGGGGCTGGGCCCGGTCTGGGCCGCGCGCAGGATCGCCGGCCGTGAGCGGGCCCGCCACCATAGGCCGAAGCCCAGCAGGGTGGTGCAGGCGAAGAGCAGGCTGGTGAGCTGCCAGATCCACAGGCGGCCATCGTCCGGTGCGGTGATCACGGTGGGGGTGGCCGGGGTGTCGACCACCAGGCTCGGGTTGACCGCCACTTCAAGCGTGCGGGCGGGCAGGCTGGTACGTTCCAGGTGGTCCTCGTGGGTGTTCCACCACACCACTTCCACGGCGGGCAATTCCAGGGCGCCGGCGCGGTTGGGCACCAGGGCTTCGCGGTCTTCGCGGCTGCCGATCACCCCGCGTTCGCTGTTCTGGTTGCTCAACACCGGTTGGTCGGGATAGCGCCGCAGGCCGGCGATTTCGGTGCTGGGCAGCGCGGGCAACTGGGCGCTGGCCAGGCCTTCGGCCTTGAGGGTGAGGATGCGGGTCAGGGAGTCGCCGACCTGTACGTTCGCAGGTTCCGGGTTCCAGCTTTCGCCCAGGCTCAGGCTGCGGGCCGGCAGCCAGGGGGCATCGGCTGGGTACAGGGCCGGTTTGGGTTTGACCGTCAACGGGATCTCGGTGGAGTTCACATGCAGCAGCTTGCCAGGCTTGGAGGCCTGGGGCGCAGTCTCCTGGGCGCCGCGTGGTTCGACCATGGTTGCGCTGAATATCTGCGCGGGGATCAGCAATTGCCCGCTGTGTTGCGGGTAGATCCCGTAGCGCATTTCGATCACGCCATGGCGCACGCCGTTGATGACCTTCTCATAGGTGCGTGAATCGCCCACTTGCTCGACCCGCGCATCGGGCAACTGCAAAGGGGCCAGGCTGCTGTCGTCATACAGCGCCACCGAATGGTAGATACGCACGGTCAACAGGGCCTGGGCCTGCACGTAGACCGTGTCCTGGTCGAGGCTGGCTTCGATGAACACCGGTTGCAACTGGTTGTCGCTGTCCTGGCCCAGGGTTTGGTCCACTTGCAGGCTGATTGCCTGGGTCTTGAGTTCACCCAGTTGCAGCGGTGGGATCACCACGGTGCCGGTGGCCTTGGGCTGCAAGGTGATGATCCAGCGGGTGGTGGCGTGGTTGCTGCCGTCGAGGGTGGTGAGCTGGTTGATCTGGCGGGTGCCGCGCACGTCGAACAGCGGGTCCAGGGGCGACAGGTCGGGCTTGCCGAATTGGGTGACGTCGTTGGACTCGATCGTCAGCTCCACCGTTTCCCCGGAATTGACGCGGCTGCGGTCGATACTGGCGGCCAGATCGGCCGCCTGGGCGTGACCGGCCCACAGCGCTAGCAATAAGACAAATGGGGTGCAGCGGCTCATCGAGTCTTGTCCTGATGTTGTTGCTGTTCGTACCAGAATTTGCGTCGCAACAACTCGCCGGGGTTGTCCGGGATCTGTCGCAGCCATTGTTCCAAGGCCTGGCGGTGTTCGTCGCCGAGGCTGGCGTCTGTTGGGCGCAGGGGGGGCGTGGTGGTCTGTTCGTCGCCCAGTTCGCTGCCGGGTACTTCGTTGTTGCCCGCAGGCGGCGGGGGGCCGGCCTGTTTTTCACCGGTGCCCGCCTGGCCTGCGCCCTGGGGCGATTGCTCGCCGCCGCTGGTGTGCTGGCCGTCATCGCCTGGTTGCGCAGTTTGGCCGGGTTGGGCGGATTCGTCATCCCCGTTTTTTTCGGGGGCTGGTGGCTCGGGTTCCGGTTCTTCCAGCAACAGGCTTTCGACAAGGGCTTTGTTTTTCAGGGCTGGCTGCAAGTCCGGCTGGGCCTCCAGGGCCTGTTCATACGCGTCTATCGCCGCTTCCAGCTCGCCAGCGCGGGCCAAGGCATTGCCACGATTGTAGTGGGAGTAGGCATCACTGCCTTCGGCAAAGCGCCGGGCGGCCTCGGCGTAGTTGCCCGCTTCATACAGGGCCACACCTTGCCATTGCGGGTTTTCAAAACGCTCGGCGGCTTCGGCCGGGCGTTTGTGCTTGAGCAGGTATTGACCCTGCTGGTCGGGGCGTAGCCACAGGTCATCAAAGCTGAACGCGTAGCTGGGTTGCGGTGCGGCCAGGAGCAGCAGCGGCAGGCAGAACAGCCAGCCACGGCGCCCGGCGCAGGCGGCAAGCAGCAGCAAGGGCAGCAATAGCCAGTAGCCCTGGTCGGCCCAGGTGTCCAGTTGCAGGCGTTGGCCGTCGTCGCGCAGGTTTTGCGGGCCGTCCAGCAGGCCGAGGCTGCGCAGGTCCTTGTCGTCCAGGCGCGCCTGGCGATAGCGGCCGCCCATTTCACTGGCGAAGGCCTTGAGCGTCGGGCTGTCCAGGCGCGGGATCAGGATCGCGCCTTGCTCATCCTTGAGGAACTCGCCGCTTTCCTGGGTCACCGGCGTGCCTTCACGGCTGCCGATGCCGAGGATCGACAGGCTCGGCGCCTGGCCTTGCAGCAGCAGGCGAATGCCCTGGCGCTCCTGCTTGGACAGCGACGAGCCAATCAACAGCAAACGGCCCTGGCCGAGGCCGCCGTGCTTGAGCAGGTCCAGGGCTTTTTCCACCGCCAGATCGGCGCGATGGCCGGCCTCGGGCATGATCGAGGGGCGCAGGGCATCCAGCAGGTTGCGGCTGGTGGCCAGGTCGTCCGAAAGCGGCACCAGTGTGTGGGCGCTGCCGGCGTACACGACGATGGCAGTCTGCGCATCGCTGCGCGCTTGCAGCAGATCCACCAGCTTGCGCCGCGCCTGTTCCAGGCGGTTGGGCGGACTGTCGGTGGCGAGCATCTCTGGGGTCAGTTCCAGCAGTACTACCAGCGGGTCGGCGGGTTTCTGGCTGATCTGCTCCACCCGTTGCCAGCCGGGGCCAAGCAAAGCCAGGACCGCCAGCAACCAGGCCAGGCCCAGCAACAACCACGGCGACTTGCTTTCCCGACCGTTGCCGCCACTGAGCAGGGCGGCATG
The DNA here is from genome assembly GCF_012985695.1 of Pseudomonas sp. WS 5027. Lineage (NCBI taxonomy): Bacteria > Pseudomonadati > Pseudomonadota > Gammaproteobacteria > Pseudomonadales > Pseudomonadaceae > Pseudomonas > Pseudomonas sp. WS 5027. The sequence continues at coordinate 187,513 of NZ_JAAQWU010000004.1, forward strand.
AAAGGCCGGTGGCAGGATCATCTGCCAGCGCCCGGCGCGCTTTTGCCGATGCCACAGTTGCCACAGCAACCAGCTGAGCACGGGCAGCAGCAACAGCCACCAGGGACGAAACCAGTGCGGCCATAAAGCGATCATCGACGCCTCCGCAAGCGCAGGCGTTGAAGGCGTTGGCGCCATTGTGGGTGCTGTTGCAGGAAATGGCCCTTGGTCGAGAGTTTATTGAGCAGGCGTTGCAGGGCGTTGTTCGGCCAGCGTTCCTGGATCACCAACAACAGGCTCAGAAACAGCGCCAGGGCCAGCGGGCCACTGTACAGCGCCTGGGTCGGGCGGGCCTGGGTCGGTTGTTGCGCCACGGGTTCCAACTGGTCGAGGGTTTCCTTGATCGCTTGCAGCTCAGCACCGTCATGGGCGCGGAAATACTGCCCGCCGGTAGCTTGGGCGATAGCCTTGAGCGCCGGTTCGTCGAGGTCCAGGCTTGGATTGAGGCCGAGCATGCCCAAGGTTCCGGTCTGCTCAGGGTTGGCGCCGATGCCGATGGGATAGATCTTCACGCCTTCTTCGGCGGCCAGGCGCGCGGCGGTCAATGGATCGATTTCCCCGCCATTGTTGGCGCCGTCGGTGACCAGGATCAGCACTCGGCTTTGCGCCGGGCGTTGGCGCAGGCGTTTGAGAGCCAGGCCGATGGCGTCGCCAATCGCCGTGTTTTTACCGGCAATGCCGATGCGCGCTTCATCCAGCCAGGTGCGCACAGTGCGCCGATCGAAGGTCAGCGGTGCCTGCAGGTAGGCCTGGCTGCCAAACAGGATCAGGCCGACGCGATCACCCTCGCGGCTCTCCAGAAAGTCCCCCAGCAGGTGCTTGACCAGGCTCAGGCGGCTGACGTCTTCGTCCTGCCATTGCATATCGGGAAAATCCATGGAGCCCGACACGTCCACCGCCACCAGCAGGTCGCGGCCACTGGCGGCGATCGGTAGCGGCTCGCCGAGCCATTCCGGGCGGGCGGCGGCGGTCAGCAGCAACAGCCACAGCACCACGAACGGCGCTTGTTGACGCCAACCCGGCAGGTTGATGCGCGCGCGGCGCCGGGCCAGCCCTTCGAGGTCGCCGAGGAAGCTGACCTTCAAGGCCGGCTCGCCACTGTCGGCTACCGGCAGGATCAGGCGCATCACCCATGGCAGGGGCAACAGGGCAAAGATCCACGGCCAGGCGAACTCAAACATGTTTGCGAATCCACGTGTCGACGGCTTGCGTGAGGCCGGCGATGGCCTTGTCGTCGAGTTTGCATTCGGGCTTGTAGGCGCCTTCTACCAGGACCATCCAGCGTGTCAGGCCGGCCGCCGGGCAGCGGTTGTCGAGAAACGCCAGCCATTTGCGTCCATTGAGGGTGTGGCTCTGGCTGTAGGGGTAGTCGTTGCGGCATAGGCGCTTGAGCAGGCCATTGAGCTGCTGCAGCCAGGCGCCGGCCGGCGCACCATCGTAGGGTTTGGGCATCAGCGCCAGTTCCGCGAGGGCGGCGATGCGCAGTGGGTCCAGGGGTTGTTCGGCCCGGGCCAGCGGGCGTTTGCCCGGCAGGAAGCGGCGCAGCCACCACAAACCCCAACCCGCCAGGGGGATCAAGCCCAGCAACAGCCACCAGCCCGGTGCCGGAGGCCAGAACCCGATGGCCGGCGGGGCGATCAGCGGCTGCAGTTGGTCCAGGCTGCTCATGGCTTTTTCACCGGGCGTTGTGGGTTGAGGTACTCGCGCAGTTGCTCGACCATTTCACTCTGGGTGCTCAAGGGCATCAGCAAGACCCGTAGCTTCTGCGCGAGCAATTCCCAACGGGCGATACGTGCTTCGGCCTGGGCCTTGTAGGCCTGGCGCAATTCGAAGTTCAAGGTGTCGATTTCCAGTTGCGCGCCACGTTCGGCAAAGCGCAGCAGGCCGGCGGCGGGCAGGGCGTGGTCCAACGGGTCCGAGACTGGCAGCAGCAATAGGTCGCAATGGCGCGACAACAGGCTCAGTTGTTGTTCGGCGCCTTCGGTCAGGGCACGTTCATCACAGATCACGATCACCAGGCTGCCGGGCCGCAGCACTTCGCGGCCACGGCGCAGGGCCATGCCCAGGGCGTCGGCTTCAGGGCGACTCTCGGTGTTGAGGCTCTGGTTGACCCGCACCAGGCGGTTGAGCAGTTGCAGCAGGCTTTGTTTGCTGCGTCGGGGCTTGATTTCATAGTGCTCGTTATCGCCGAACACCAGGCCGCCGACCCGGTCGTTGTGCCCCAGCGCGGCCCAGCCGATCAGGCTTGCCGCTTGCGCGGCGAGGACCGACTTGAACATCAGCCCGGAGCCGAAGAACAGCCGGCAACTTTGCTCGACCATGATAAAGATCGGTCGTTCGCGCTCTTCATGGAACAGCTTGGTGTGGGGTTCCTGGGTGCGCGCCGTGACCCGCCAGTCGATGGTGCGCACATCGTCGCCGGCTTGGTACACCCGCACCTGATCGAAGTCGACCCCGCGCCCGCGCAATTTGGAATGGTGCAGGCCGATCAACGGGCTGCGCTGGCTCGGCGTGGAAAACAGTTGCACCTCCCGCACGCGATGACGCATCTCGATCAATTCGCTGAGGGTAATACGGATTCCATCGCCGGCGTTCATGGGGCTCAAGCGACGGCAACGACGTCGAGAATGCGTTGCACCACACGGTCCTGGTCGATACCCGCCGCTTCGGCTTCAAAGGACAGGATGATGCGGTGGCGCAACACGTCGAACAGCACCGCCTGGATATCTTCCGGGCTGACAAAGTCGCGTCCGGCCAGCCACGCATGGGCCCGGGCGCAGCGGTCGAGGGCGATCGAGCCCCGTGGGCTGGCACCGTAGGCAATCCACTCGGCCATTTCCGGGTCGAACTTGGCGGGGGTGCGGGTGGCCATGACCAGTTGCACCAGGTATTCCTCCACGGCATCGGCCATGTACAGGCCGAGGATTTCCTTGCGCGCGGCGAAAATCGCCTGCTGACTGACCCGCCGCTCGGGCTTGGTTTCGCCGTTGAGCGCTTCGCCACGGGCCTGTTGCAAGATGCGCCGCTCCACGGCGGCATCGGGGAAGCCGATCTTGACGTGCATCAGGAAGCGGTCGAGCTGGGCTTCAGGCAGAGGATAGGTGCCTTCTTGCTCGATGGGGTTTTGTGTGGCCATCACCAAAAACAGTGGCGACAACTCGTAGGTGCTGCGCCCGACGCTGACCTGGCGCTCGGCCATGGCTTCGAGCAAGGCCGACTGCACCTTGGCCGGGGCACGGTTGATTTCGTCCGCCAGCACCAGGTTGTGGAAGATCGGCCCTTGCTGGAACACGAAGCTGCCGGTTTCCGGGCGATAGATCTCGGTGCCGGTGATATCGGCGGGCAGCAGGTCGGGGGTGAACTGGATACGATGGAACTGTGCTTCGATCCCTTCGGCAAGCTCTTTGATGGCCTTGGTCTTGGCCAGGCCGGGAGCGCCTTCTACCAGCATATGGCCGTCGGCGAGCAGGGCAATGAGCAGGCGCTCGATGAGTTTTTCCTGGCCGAGAATCTGCGTAGAAAGAAAGGTTCGCAGCGCGAGCAGCGCTTCACGATGTTCCATCGATGACGGTTCCTGGGAAGATGAGCCTGGGGCGTGTGAAAAATGCCAGGGCCTGGGGGGCTTACTTTAATGCATTGGAGGGGCTGGCGACTAACGAACCGGGGGGTATTTTTTGGGGTTTGTGGGAAAGGTCTGAGGTTTTTGGCGTCGATGAGGGCCTCATCGCGGGCAAGCCCGCTCCCACATTTGGATTGTGGCGCGTTCAAATGTGGGAGCGGGCTTGCCCGCGATGGCGATTTTGCAGCCGCCAATCAAGGCGTGCGGATGTAAGTGCCGGTGCCCTTGAGAATGTTCTGCAAGGTTTCTTCTACCTCGGCCAGGTCCGATTCCGGTGTGCTGTGCTTGATCTGCAGGTGATCGCTGCCGCCCAGTGCGTCCTTGTCCCCCGCGCCAATCTCCACCAGCAGGGTGGTCGCGCCCAGGGTGATCTTTAAGCCGTCGAGCGTCGAAGGCTCATAGTCCCAGGTGAGCTCCACATCGTCCTCATCCGGATAACGGGACAGCATGAACATCTCGCCCTTGGTGCCGTGGCAGCAGAGCATGGCCATGTTGTTTTCTTCGTCGTCGCACGGGTTGACGAGCAGGTGAGAGGTGGTCAGGTTCATTCAGGAGGCCTAGAGCAATAAGGGCGAATTGGGGCGTAAGTTCACTATTATGGCGTTTTTTGCTCAGGGATGCAGATGACGCCCTGCTCAGGAGTACAGGGCATCATCTACCGGTGAGCGAAAGGGTCAAGTCACAGGGTTAATTTGTGGTACGAACAGCGGGACAACCTTGGATTCTATATAAGGTTTTACTAACGGCGTCACCGTTCTTCCGAGCAAGTCTTTGGTCACTATCTTCACTGCGTTCAAGGACCCAAAGGTGATACGGTCAGTCGCGCCAGGTCGGTTTTTTATATGGTCATCAATACCAAAGCCTATTTCTGTCGCCACTATGCCGCCATCAAAGAGTAAGAGGGCGAAGCCCAAGGGTGGAAAAGCCAATGACAACGGGGCAAGTACAATAAGGGAGCTGTTAATACTCTTGAGCTCTGTCAGCACATTTTTTTTCTTCACGTCGTCGTTGCTGACGTATCCCGCATCCGTGTTGTTATAGGTATAGGCCTCAACACGGCTCTGCACATGTTGGAATGGATCGCCCTCGATGGTTTTACCGCCAAAGGGTTTGTCTTCGGGCCAGTCGGTGTGCAGGCTTGAAAACCTTCCGACTTTTTCAAGGTGAACGTCAACTCCGGACTCCCACACACTGTCCGTGCGATCGCTGAGTTTGAAGTGTTCAGCAAACTGATCGCGTTTTGCCTTGTCCGTCATTTGCTCGGTCAACCATTTGCGCATCATTGTAAGGTTGGCGAATTCATGAATGGGGGACGAGTTGCCTGGAATATAGAGCAGCGTTTTCTGTGTCGTTTTATCTGTCACAGACATGATGCCCGAAGCGACGCGCCCTTCAAAAGCGAGCTCTTTTATGTCCAGTTTGGGATCTTGGGCATAGGCTTGCTGAAAGTCTTTAGCCGTCAACGAGTCGAGGGGTTTATCTGTGCTGATGTTCGTTGCACGCAGCGCGATATCTCGACCTTCCCGTGTCAGCGAGCCCTCTGCAAATTGCTTGTGCGCTGCGCTGGCAAAAGACATCTTGGACAAGGTGGTGTACGTATTTCTGTAGCCGTTCCAGAAGCTATCCAGATTGGCTTTGTGGGATTTGCTGAAACTGGTATCCCACACGTATTCACGGAATGATTTGGGGCTGATAGGGGATTGATTGGAGGCATCGTAGATTTTTTTTCCGGCGCCGGGTTCTACGTAAATCCCTTCATATTGCTGGGTATTGAGTCCTTTCGAATTATTGAGGTAACCATGACGTCCTGAGTTGCGTTGGCTGCCTATTGTCAAGCTATCTACGATTTCGATGGGCGGTGGGTTACTGGCATGTTTGTTGAAAGAGATCTTCGGCAATTGAGGATGGCCAGGGGTGTCTTGTAGGTTTTTTATAGCGGCATCGGTCAGGGATATTTTGCTGACTACAGTTCCAGGATAGGGAGGCGTGTGGCCTCTGACATTGTAGGCAAATGTCATCAGGAAGGTTTTGTCGGGATCAATCCCATATTCCTTTTCGTAATGAAGCCTTATCTGTTCCCGCGTACTCGCACGCCCCTCGGGCGTCTCTACATGGTAGGTAAGGGCGTAGTCTTTAATGCCGAGTTCTGATTGCACCGATTTATCATGCTCGCGAAAAACTTTCAGGTGCGCCGCAATATTTGCATCCTTCCACTGATCGGTCTTGCCAAAGCTATCTTTTTTCCACTTCGCATACTGGGAAATCCACTTGGGATTCTGCAGGGCCTCGCTGTTTGGTGTGAAAGAAACTGGAGTGGAAGGCGCTGCTTCGGGGGCGGTTTTCTGCTCAGGCACCACGGCACTTTGGATGGCCATGTGCAAGGCAAACAGATTGGGGCTGAATTGCGAATAAATGGAATTCATAGCGAGCCTCACTCTTTTATCAGGAATGAGCCGTCCTTGGTGAAGGGGACTGCTTGGAGTACTACCGCCAATACGGGCAGTGCGGTCCTGATTTGATTGGCGAATGTGCAGCAATACACTCCATTGCCAAAAACTATCGGCTCTTGCAACACAGACTATCGATACGCCAACAGTAGGCTTGCGGGTTGATGCGTGGTGTTATCGGCTACCTAGCGTTGACCGAATATGTCGCAGAGGGGCAAGCACGCGTGTCGGCACACTCGTTAAGCTGCTCAACGGATGTGCCTGCCTATTGTGAGCACTGCCATGGCCCTGACCTGCCCGTCGTTCCGTCGCCTGGCCAGTGGCACATCCGATGTGACCTGATCGTCTTGTCCAGCTTCACCCACCTGTCACCCTGATTCGTTTATGGTGCTTATTTATCAGCCTCGACGAACAGCGCTGACGGTCTCCCCGCAAGGGGATAACACGCGACGCTTCCATCAATAACAAGCCCAAGCGGAGTACCACAGATGGCGTTCTTCACCGCAGCCAGCAAAGCCGACTTCCAGCATCAACTGCAAGCGGCACTGGCGCAGCACATCAGTGAACAGGCACTGCCACAAGTGGCGCTGTTCGCTGAACAATTTTTCGGCATCATTTCCCTGGACGAACTGACACAGCGTCGCCTTTCCGACCTGGCCGGTTGCACCCTGTCTGCCTGGCGCCTGCTTGAGCGCTTTGATCACACCCAACCGCAAGTGCGGGTCTACAACCCCGATTACGAACGTCATGGCTGGCAGTCGACCCACACTGCGGTCGAAGTGCTGCACCATGACCTGCCATTTCTGGTGGACTCGGTACGCACCGAGCTGAACCGCCGTGGCTACAGCATCCACACCCTGCAAACCACCGTACTCAGTGTGCGCCGTGGCAAAAAGGGCGAGTTGCTGGAAATCCTGCCAAAAGGCACCCAGGGCGAAGACGTCCTGCAAGAATCGTTGATGTACCTGGAAATCGACCGCTGCGCCAATGCCGCCGAATTGAACGTGCTGAGCAAAGAGCTTGAGCAGGTGTTGGGTGAAGTGCGCGTGGCCGTGGCCGACTTCGAACCGATGAAAGCCAAGGTCCAAGACCTGCTGGCCGGTATCGACGCCAGCCAGTTCGCTATCGACGGCGAAGAAAAAGCCGAGATCAAGAACTTTCTGGAGTGGCTGGTGGGCAACCACTTCACCTTCCTCGGCTACGAAGAGTTCGTGGTACGTGACGGGGCGGATGGCGGTCATATTGAATATGACGCCCAATCCTTCCTCGGCCTGACCAAGTTGCTGCGTGCCGGCCTCACCGCCGAAGACCTGCGCATTGAAGACTATGCCGTGGCCTACCTGCGTGAACCGAGCGTGCTCTCGTTCGCCAAGGCAGCGCACCCAAGCCGCGTGCACCGCCCGGCGTATCCGGACTACGTGTCGATCCGCGAGATCAGTGCCGACGGCAAGGTCATCAAGGAGCACCGCTTCATGGGCCTGTACACCTCGTCGGTGTATGGCGAAAGCGTACGGGTGATTCCGTATATCCGCCGCAAGGTCGCGGAAATCGAACGCCGCTCGGGCTTCCAGGCCAAGGCTCACCTGGGCAAAGAGTTGGCTCAGGTGGTTGAAGTATTGCCCCGTGATGACCTGTTCCAGACCCCGGTCGACGAGCTGTTCAACACCGTGATGTCCATCGTGCAGATCCAGGAACGCAACAAGATCCGTGTGTTCCTGCGCAAAGACCCGTACGGTCGCTTCTGCTACTGCCTGGCCTACGTGCCGCGTGATATCTACTCCACCGAAGTACGCCAGAAGATCCAGCAAGTGCTGATGGATCGCCTGAAGGCTTCGGACTGCGAGTTCTGGACGTTCTTCTCCGAATCCGTGCTGGCTCGTGTACAGCTGATTCTGCGGGTTGACCCGAAGAACCGCCTGGATATAGACCCGGTTCAACTGGAAAAAGAAGTGGTGCAGGCCTGCCGCAGTTGGCAGGACGATTACGCCAGCCTTGTGGTCGAGAGCTTCGGCGAAGCCCACGGCACCAACGTGCTGGCGGATTTCCCCAAAGGCTTCCCCGCAGGCTACCGCGAGCGCTTTGCCGCGCATTCGGCCGTGGTCGACATGCAACACCTGCTGAACCTGACCGAAGCCAAGCCGCTGGTGATGAGCTTCTATCAGCCCCTGGGCCACGTGACCGGCCAGCAGGAATTGCATTGCAAGCTGTATCACGCCGACACCCCACTGGCGTTGTCCGACGTGCTGCCGATCCTGGAAAACCTTGGCCTGCGCGTGCTCGGTGAGTTCCCGTATCGTCTGCGCCACGCCAATGGCCGCGAGTTCTGGATCCACGACTTTGCGTTCACCGCCGCCGAAGGCCTGAACCTCGATATCCAGCAACTCAACGACACCCTGCAGGACGCGTTTGTGCATATCGTCAACGGCGACGCCGAGAACGATGCGTTCAACCGCCTGGTGCTGACCGCCGGCCTGCCATGGCGTGACGTGGCGCTGCTGCGTGCCTATGCCCGTTACCTGAAGCAGATCCGCCTGGGCTTTGACCTTGGCTATATCGCCAGTACCCTGAACAACCACACCGACATCGCCCGCGAGTTGACCCGGTTGTTCAAGACCCGCTTCTACCTGGCGCGCAAGCTCACCGCCGATGACCTGGAAGACAAGCAGCAGCGTCTGGAACAAGCGATCCTCAGCGCCCTGGACGATGTGCAGGTGCTCAACGAAGACCGCATCCTGCGGCGCTACCTGGACCTGATCAAGGCCACCCTGCGCACCAACTTCTACCAGACTGACGCCAACGGCCAGAACAAGTCGTACTTCAGCTTCAAGTTCAACCCCCACGCGATTCCCGAGCTGCCCAAGCCGGTACCGAAGTTTGAAATCTTCGTCTACTCGCCGCGCGTCGAAGGCGTGCACCTGCGCTTTGGCAACGTCGCTCGCGGCGGTCTGCGCTGGTCCGACCGTGAAGAAGACTTCCGCACCGAAGTGCTGGGCCTGGTAAAAGCCCAGCAGGTGAAGAACTCGGTGATCGTGCCGGTCGGCGCCAAGGGCGGCTTCCTGCCGCGTCGCCTGCCATTGGGCGGCAGTCGGGACGAGATCGCGGCTGAAGGCATCGCCTGCTACCGCATCTTCATTTCCGGCCTGTTGGACATTACCGACAACCTGAAAGACGGCGCTCTGGTGCCTCCGTTGAACGTGGTACGCCACGACAACGATGACCCGTACCTGGTAGTGGCCGCCGACAAAGGCACCGCGACTTTCTCCGATATCGCCAACGGCATCGCCATCGACTACGGCTTCTGGCTGGGCGACGCCTTTGCTTCCGGTGGCTCGGCCGGTTACGACCACAAGAAAATGGGCATCACCGCCAAGGGCGCGTGGGTGGGTGTGCAGCGTCACTTCCGTGAGCGCGGCATCAACGTGCAGCAAGACAGCATTACGGTGGTGGGCGTCGGCGATATGGCCGGTGACGTGTTCGGCAACGGCTTGTTGATGTCCGACAAGCTGCAACTGGTCGCGGCCTTCAACCACTTGCATATCTTCATCGATCCAAACCCGAACCCGGCCACCAGCTTCGTCGAGCGCCAGCGCATGTTCGAGCTGCCGCGTTCGGCCTGGTCGGACTATGACACCAGCATCATGTCCGAAGGCGGCGGTATCTTCTCGCGCAGCGCCAAAAGCATTGCCATCTCGCCACAGATGAAAGAGCGCTTTGACATCCAGGCCGACAAGCTGACCCCGACCGAACTGCTGAACGCCTTGCTCAAGGCGCCGGTGGACCTGTTGTGGAACGGCGGTATCGGCACCTACGTCAAGGCCAGCACCGAAAGCCATGCCGACGTGGGCGACAAGGCCAACGACGCGCTGCGCGTCAACGGCAACGAGCTGCGCTGCAAGGTGGTGGGCGAGGGCGGTAACCTGGGCATGACCCAACTGGGTCGCGTGGAGTTCGGCCTCAATGGCGGCGGTTCCAACACCGACTTTATCGACAACGCCGGTGGTGTGGACTGTTCCGACCACGAAGTGAACATCAAGATCCTGCTCAACGAAGTGGTGCAGGCTGGCGACATGACCGACAAGCAACGCAACCAGTTGCTGGCGAGCATGACCGACGAAGTCGGCAGCCTGGTGTTGGGCAACAACTACAAGCAGACCCAGGCCCTGTCCCTGGCCGCGCGCAAAGCCTACGAGCGTGCTGCCGAGTACAAGCGCCTGATGAGCGACCTGGAAGGCCGTGGCAAGCTGGACCGTGCCATCGAGTACCTGCCGACCGAGGAGCAGCTCGTCGAGCGCGCCGCGACCGGCAAGGGCTTGACCCGTCCGGAACTGTCGGTGCTGATTTCCTATAGCAAGATCGACCTCAAGGAAGCCCTGCTCAAGTCCCTGGTCCCGGATGACGACTACCTGACCCGTGACATGGAGACTGCGTTCCCGCCGAGCCTGGTGGCCAAGTTCTCCGAGGCCATGCGTCGCCATCGCCTAAAGCGCGAGATCGTCAGCACCCAGATCGCCAACGACCTGGTCAACCACATGGGCATCACTTTCGTGCAACGACTCAAAGAGTCGACCGGCATGAGCCCGGCCAACGTGGCTGGCGCCTATGTGATCGTGCGTGACATCTTCCACCTCCCGCACTGGTTCCGTCAGATCGAAGCCCTGGATCACCAGGTTTCTGCTGAAGTGCAATTGGCGCTGATGGATGAGCTGATGCGCCTGGGTCGCCGTGCCACGCGCTGGTTCCTGCGCAGCCGTCGCAACGAGCAGGATGCGGCGCGTGATGTGGCGCACTTCGGCCCGCATCTGGCGGCGTTGGGCCTCAAGCTCGACGAACTGCTGGAAGGCCCGACCCGCGAAGGCTGGCAGAACCGTTACCAGGCTTATGTTGAAGCCGGCGTTCCGGAGTTGTTGGCGCGCATGGTTGCGGGTACCACGCACCTGTACACCCTGCTGCCGATCATCGAAGCCGCCGACGTGACCGGCCAGAGCGCCGCCGATGTGGCCAAGGCCTACTTCGCCGTGGGCAGCGCCCTGGACCTGCCGTGGTACCTGCAGCAGATCAGCGATCTGCCGGTGGGCAACAACTGGCAGGCCCAGGCCCGCGAAGCCTTCCGCGATGACGTGGACTGGCAGCAACGGGCGATCACCATCAAGGTTCTGCAAATGGCCGATGCGCCAGAAGACATGGAAGCCCGCGTGGCCCTGTGGCTGGAGCAGAACGCGAGCATGGTCGAGCGCTGGCGCGCGATGATGGTGGAAATCCGTGCTGCGGTGGGTACGGACTACGCCATGTACGCGGTGGCCAACCGTGAACTGCTGGACCTGGCAATGAGTGGTCAAGCGGTGCTGTAATCAGCCGCTAGAGCGCTAAAAACAAAAGCCCCGTATCGCGAGATACGGGGCTTTTTGTTTTCATCCGGTTCAATGTAGGAGCCCAAAAGATGTATCAGATGACCCACCGCCATCGCAGCGGTGCGGCGATCCGACAAGCCAGCTCCCACAGTTGATTTGTGGTGTGGCCAAAATACTCTGCCCGACAAAGACCCCCTGTGGGAGCGGGCTTGCTCGCGAAGGCGGTGGTTCAGCCACATATGCATCGACTGACCCACCGCTATCGCAGGCCAGTTCCCACATGTTGATCGCCACGGGCTTACGAGAGCTTCGACTCCAGGTGATCCAGATACCGGCTCATCATTCCTGCGGCCGTACCCGCATCCCTGCGCTCCACCGCTTCGACAATCTCTGCCTGCTCACGCCAGGCTCCGGTGAACGCTCCTTGCCGCGCAATGACCAGCGAGGTCAACGGCACCAGGCTATTGAGGAACTGCGCCAGCGGTCGGTTCCCCGCAATGGCTGCCAGCGACAGGTGAAACTCCCCAAACAGGCGGATGGCCGGGCCTTGCTGGCCTTGTTCGACGCACGCCCGCTGGCGGGCCACCAGTTCGCGTAGGCGCCGCACCTGCCCAGGGGTGGCCTGTACGCACGCCAGTTGCACCACGGTCACTTCCATCAAGCGCCGCGCCTCAAGAATATGTTTCACCTGCTCGGCATTCGGCGCCGCCACTTGGGCACGCAGGTTGGGGCGCAGGATGATCACTTGCTGTTCGGCCAGGCGTGCCAGGACCCGGCGCAGTACGCTGCGGCTGACACCAAATTCCTGGGCCAGGCCCTCTTCGGTAAAGCGGCTGGTGGGCACGATGCGCTGTTCCAGGATGGCATCGAACAGGCGCGGGTAGAGATCCTCCACCGACGGCCGTTTACCGGCTACCAGGCGCATGGCGGGCGGGGCGGTGACAACGATGTTGCGTTGCAGGGCGTGAGCACTCATGGCCAGTCTCCAAAGTCAGCTGCCGAGATGATCGTCGGGAATGTTCAGGGCCGTGCCCATGCGCTGGCCCTCGTTGAGGATGTGGCGGCGCATTTCGGCGCTGGCCAGGGCGCTGTTCTTGTTGCGGATCGCGCGCACCACGGCTTCGTTTTCCTGCAGGCGTTCGGCCAGGTGTTCGGGCGAGTTGCGCAACACCTGGGCGCTTTGCTTGAGGGCGTTGCTGGTTTGTTGCACCACGTTCTGGAAGATCGGGTTGGAGGTCAGGGCGAACAACTCTTCGTGGAAAGCGATGTAGGCGTTCATCCCCGCTTCACTGTCGTTGGCTTCCAGGGCTTCGCGCATGTCCATCAAGGTCAGGCGCAGTTGCCCGATTTCCTTGCTGGTGATGGACTGGGCCACCAGGCCGACGATAAACGGCTCCAGGGTGTAGCGTAGTTGCAGGATGTCGGCGAGGCTGGCATCGGCCACCGCGTCATGGGCTTGGGGATCGTTGACGCTGGTTTCCAGCACGACCACGCCTTTGCCGGGCATCGAGCGCACCAGGCCGAGGGTTTCCAGCACGATCACCGCTTCGCGCAGGCTGGGGCGGCTGATGCCCAGTTGTTCGGCCAGTTCGCGCTGGCCGGGGAGCATCTCCCCGCGCTGCCATTGGCCTCGCGCCAGGGCGGCGCGCAGTTTTTCTACGACTGAATTGACGACGGTTGAAGTGCTGATCACGTCGTGGGCTCCTTGAATTTAAATAACCCATCAACTGTAGGAGCGAGCTTGCTCGCGAAAATCGTCAACGATAACGCGGGCAGACTGGGTGCGCGCGGTGCCTTGAAGTTTTTCGCGAGCAGGCTCGCTCCGACAGTGTGTGGGGAAGGTTCAGAACTCCTGGTGCGCCGGCAACACCGGCTTCTTGGCCTGGAATGCATACCCTTGCTGCCCTTCCAGCACCTTGTTGGCCCTTTGGATATCAATGTCCTTTTCCCAGCGGGCAATGGCCACGGTGGCCACGCAGTTGCCGATCAGGTTGGTCATCGCCCGGCCGATCCCCATAAACCAATCCACCGCCAACACCAGCACCAGGCCCACTACCGGGATGGCGGGGATTGCGGTGAGGGTCGCCGCCAGAATCACCAGAGCCGAGCCCGGTATGCCGTGGGCGCCCTTGGAGGTAATCAGCGATACCAGCAGGATCGTCAGCAGGTCGGTCATCGACAACGGCGTGCCGGTAGCGTTGGCGATAAACACGATGGCCAGGGTCAGGTAGATCGAGAAACCGTCGAGGTTGAACGAGTAACCGGTGGGAATCACCAGGCCGACAGTGGAACTGCCAATGCCCAGGTGCTCCAGTTTACGCATGATCTGCGGCAACACGGCGTCAGAAGACGCGGTGCCCATCACGATCAGCAGTTCTTCGCGCAGGTATTTGAGCAGCGGCAACATACGCAGGCCCGAGAGGCGCATCACTGCGCCGAGGATCAGTGCGACAAAGGCGATACAGGTCAGGTAGAACAGGCCTACCAGGCTGCCCAGATGTTGCAGTGAATCCAGGCCGTAGGTGCTGGTGGTAAAGGCGATGGCCCCGAATACACCGATCGGCGCCAGGCGCACGATCATGCCCATGATGCGGAAGATCACATGGCTCAACTCATTGATCAGTCGCGAAATGCCCGAGGCTGCTTCACCCACCAGGTTCAGCGCACTGCCAAACAGCACCGAGAACAACAGCACCTGCAAGACGTTGTTGTCGGCAAAGGCGCCGATCACCGAATTGGGGATCAGGTCCATCAAGAACTGGCTGGTGCCCTTGATATGCTGACCACGGTCGGCCAGTTCATTGAGGCCGGCCGAAGACAATTGCTCCAGGTGGATATTGGCGCCGCTGCCGATCCCGGTACTGAAGGCCAGCACCAGACCGAGCACCAGGGCGATGGTGGTGAGGATTTCAAAGTAGATCACCGACTTGAGGCCGATGCGCCCGACTTTTTTCAAGTCGCCGGCCCCGGAAATACCGCTGACCACCACGCAGAACACGATCAGGCCGATCAGCATCTTGATCAGCTTGATAAAGCCGTCGCCCAGGGGTTTGAGCTGTGTGGAGAATTCGGGAAGGGCCAAGCCGCAAGCGATGCCGAGCATCAGGCCTATGACGACTTGCAGGAAAATCGAACGCGAGCACCATCTGAGCATGGGAAGGATCTCTATTCGGTGCCCTGGTGGGTCCAGGGCTTAATTGTTGTGGTCTGACCGGTAAGTCCAGTGCGTGGCCAGTCTACGCTCGGTTTTTTGCAAACTACAAGGGGGAAAGCGGGGGTTTGACGAGACCGGTCTTACCAGTTGCTCGGTAACCCTGATGCTTGAGCGGTTGGCGGCGTGGAATTTTTTTCGCTTATCATCCTAGGCTTGGCTGCTGAGGTGACGCATGGATAAGCCCGGACTGACAACCGACGAAACAGGCCTGACCCGTTGTACCTGGCGTACGGCCGCCGCTGAATACCCCGATTATCACGACCACGAATGGGGCGTCCCGGTTGCCGACGACACTGCGTTGTACGAGAAGATCTGCCTGGAAGGCTTCCAGGCCGGCATGGCGTGGATCACCATCCTGCGCAAGCGCGAGCACTTTCGCCGGGCGTTCGAGGGTTTTGATTTTCGCCGGGTGGCGCAGTACACCGAGGAAGATGTCCAGCGCCTGATGGCCGACCCGGGCATCGTGCGCAATCGCGCCAAAATTCTCTCGACCATCAACAATGCGCGCCGCGCCTGTGAGTTGGTGGACGAGTACGGCTCGTTGGCTGCGTGGCTATGGGCTTTCGAACCTGGGGCCGACGAGCGCCCGGCGCTGGTGGATATGGCCTATTGGACGGGCAACCCCACGTCGCCGGCTTCGGTGCGCTTGTCCAAGGCCTTGAAGAAACGCGGCTGGACCTTCGTAGGACCGACGACGATGTATGCGTTCATGCAGGCGATGGGGATGGTCAACGACCACCTGCAAGGCTGCGCCTGCCGGCAGCCGATCGAAGACCTGCGGCGCCAGTTCAAGCGTCCCCAGTGCTGCCACATCGAAATGGCGTGAGCTAGCCAATCCTCTGGCAACCCCCTCAGTCAATCTGCTGGAGGATATCGCGCACCTTGTCTAGCGCCGGGTCGATATCCAGGGTCTCGATGGCCCCAAAGCCGATCATCAGGCCGCACTGCACCGGTGCCTCATGAAAAAACACATCCAATGGGTACAGCCCGACTTCCATTTGGCGCGCCAGCTCGATCAGCAAGGGAATGTTCACCGGCCTCTTGCACAGCGCTGCCAGGTGGAACCCGGCCACGCTGGGTACGGCTTCGAACCAGGGTGACAAGTCGCCGGCCAGGCGGCTGAGGATGCGCTCGCGGCGGTTAGCGTAGACGGTGTGACAGCGCCGGATGTGCTTGAGCAGGTAACCTTCGCTGATGAACTTGGCCAGTGCCCATTGTGCCAGCGTCGAGGTGTGCTGGTCGGTCAGTTGCTTGGCCTTGACCACTGCGCCATGGATCGCCGGCGGCAGTACCGCGTAGCCCAGGCGCAAGTCCGGCAGCAGGGTTTTGGAGAAGGTCCCGACGTAAGCCACAATGCCGCGCTCGTCCATGCTTTGCAGGGAGTGGGTGGGGCGGCCTTCGTAGCGGAAATCACTGTCGTAGTCGTCTTCGATGACGATCGCGCCCAGTGCCAGCGCGCGAGCCAGTAGCGCCTCGCGACGAGCCTGGCTCATGGGCATGCCGAGGGGGAATTGATGTGAGGGCGTCACATAGATCAGCCGTGTGCCCTGGGGAATCTGGCTGACCTGGATACCTTCGGCATCCACCGGCACGCTGACCACCGTCGCCCCCACGGCCTCGAACATCAAGCGGGCGGGGGTGTAGCCGGGGTCTTCCATGGCGACCAGGCTGCCCGGTTCCAGCACCACCCGGGCGATCAGGTCCAAGGCTTGTTGGGCGCCATTGCACACCACAATATCGGTGTCGCGGCAGTTGACCCCCCGGGAAAACGCGATGTGCCCGGCAATCGCACTGCGCAGGGCCGGCAGGCCTTCAGGTTGGCTATAAAACCCACTGTTCTGGGCCGTGCGGCGCAAGGCGTCGAGGGTACAGCGCCGCCATTCGTCCTGGGGGAACAGGCTGCGGGTGGTGGCGCCGCCGATGAACTCGCAGCGCAAGGTGCCGTCGCGGGTCGGGTGGCGCATGGGCGAGGGCAGTGCCTGCCATTTGGCCAGGTGGGCGGCGCAGGCCAGGTCGGCGGCGTCCTGGCGCCGGGCAGGGCGGTTGGCCTGGCTGCTGACGAAGGTGCCACGGCCGACCTTCCCCACCAGCAGCCCTTCATAGGTCAGCAGCGCATAGGTATCGGAGACGGTCTTGCGCGACACCCCCAACTGCTCCGCCAGCAGGCGGCTGGGTGGCAGTTGCGCACCTGAGGCCAGGCGCCCGGACTGGATGGCCGCGAGCAATTGCCGATACAGCTGTTCGGCCAGATCCTTGCGGCCATTGATGACGACGTGTAGTTCCATGGTGCATCCAGAGGCGGTCAGACTGCGCCCAGATTACCCGCAACCTCAGGGCGCGCCTACGGCCAAGGCGGTCTAGGCATAAAGCGTCACTTTGGCTATAGGGCTGGGGCCTGCGCGGTTTTAAGCTGGCGGCCATCGTCTTTGCCCATCGAGGCCGCCCTCTATGCAACCGCGTCTGGATTACTACACGGCTTCGCCCCAAGCGCTTAAAGGCATGATGGTGCTCGAAGCGACGCTGTTCGAGCTGTCCATCGACAGGCCTTTGCTGGACCTGATCAGGATCCGCGTCTCGCAACTGAACCACTGTGGTTTTTGCAGTGACATGCACGCCATGGCGGCGTTGGCGCGGGGCGAGAGCACGCGGCGCTTGTTGGCGTTGTGTGTGTGGCGCGATTCGTCGCTGTTCAGCCGCCGCGAAAAACTCGCCCTGGAATGGAGCGAGGCCACGGCGCTGCTGGCGTGCGCGGGCGTGCCGGACGCGCTGTTCGTCGCCGTCCGCGCCGAGTTCGGCGAACAGGCCCTGGTGGACCTGACCATGGCGGTTACGACCATCTGTGGTTGGAATCGCCTGGCCGTCGCCTTTGGCCAGTTGCCGCCAGAATAACCCCCCGGGATAAAGATCTACCGCTGCGGCGCTTGTGGGCCGTAGCACCATCGCCCTATGCCAGGCACCTGTTGCCGGCAAACCATATGACCCACGTCATGGCATAGGGAACGACTCATGACTCAACCCGATACACCCGCAGTGGACGCATCCTTGGAACTGGCCGATCTGGACACCCGGCTGGGGGATCTGCTGGTCGGTGTTTTACCCGTTCGCCGTACCGTCCTGGCTGAAATGGGCGCGCAGATAGAGGGCAGGCCCATCAGCGCGCGACACCTGGCTGGGCGCGAGGCTGACCAGACGCTGCTTGATTCGATTCGCTTTGCGGCCCCGGAGCTCAAGGCATTCCTGGGCGCGGACGTGACCGGCAGTGACAACAGCGCTAGCCTGCTGTTCGAGTTCGCCGCATTACGCTCAACCCCGGCCAAGCCGCTGCTTGAGATGGCGCCGGGCCCGGACAGCAGTGACACGATGAGCCGGCTCGACAACTTACTGCGCGCCGTGCAGAACACCAACTTCAATCAGATCCTACAACGTGAAGGCCTGCCCGCCTGGGTGGACACCCCTCGAAGCCGTACCCTGGAAGCAATGGGTACCGGCCTGCAGGTCTATGGCTATTACAGCGCGATCAACGCCTTGGCCCAGGCCATCAGGACCGGTGACATTCGCCAGACCCTGGCCGCCGGTGCCGAGTTGCTCGCCGAGCTGACATCCAACGCGCTGGAGTTGGCCCTGGAGCGCCTGGGCAAGCGCATGCTGGAGAACGGCGGGCGCGTGTTCAAGGGGTTTTGTGCGAGCACCGTAGGCCAATTATTGCGGCGCGGCGCGGGCCTGTTTGCCCAGGTATTAACCCTGCCGTTCGACATCTACAGTGCGGTGCAGTCACTCAAGGACGCGGCGAAGTCCCAGGGCAAGGAGGCGATGGACCACTACGTCAATGCCGGTTTCAGCCTGGCCAGTGCGGCACTGGGCGTGGTGCTGGGGATCGCCGCGCTGGCAGGCTTCAGCTATGCCGGGCCGTTGGGGATTGCCGCGGCCGTCGTGCTGATTCTCGGGGCGCAGATCTACAGCGCGGTACGCCAGGTGGATGACATTGACGACTACATCGAGCTGAGCGTGTCTGAGCGCTTGAGGGCCGGCTGGCTGTCGTTTGCAGGCCGTGAGTTGGACGAGGATGTACGCAACCGCTATCTGCTGGCGAGGATGGAAAAACAGCACGCTGCCTATCTCACCGACGTGGCCGAAAAGTGGATGCGCGGTGCGCTCAAGAGCACCGTACACGCGGTGGTCAATGGTCGGTTCGAGGTGCGCATGATCCCTGTGCGGCAGTGGAAGCACCGTTGGGACGAGGCGGCGGGAGAGCAACCCTATCTGGACAGCACTGCACCGGCCATCCATGACGCTGACGATGTATTCGATGGCTCCCACGCCGGGGTGAGCCAATTGCCCGGTGTGGTACTCGGGGCGCCGTTCACCCATGCAGCGATTCTCTGGCGCCTGGGCGGGGGCAACGACGACATCCGGGGCCTGCTGGAGATGCGCAACATCTTTCAGTTCGGCGCGGGGCACAAACGACTCACCGGTGGGATACGCGATGACCAGTTTGTGTTTGACCTGCCGCCCGATACGCTAGACGCCGCTGCCACCTCCGGTATGGCGAGCGAACTGCACGGTGGCAGTGGCAGCGATACGTTGCATTTGAGCAACCATCAATCGTATGTCGAGGGCATTGAGGGGTTTGCCATCGACCTGGATGCCGGCCGCGTCACCCGGCGCAAAGATGCCGGCCGCAGCGGGCTGTCGAACCAGATCAACCTGGACTCGATCGAGAACGTCGCGACCCCGGCGGGTATGGCCAGTCATGTCAAAGGTTCGGCCCAGGCCAATCTCCTGATCGCCGAAGGCAACAACGACCGGATCGAGGCGGGGGCCGGCGATGACACGATCATCGTCAACGGCGCCGATGCCTGGGTCGACGGTGGGGCGGGCAACGACCGCTACATCATCGCCAGCAACCGAGGCACCGTCACGCTGCATGAGCAGCACTGGCAGGACGACACGTTGATCGAGCTGGGGTGGGAGCTGTCCACCATTGCCGCCTGGGTGATCCAGGACTGCGCATTGGTGATCCGCTCCTTGCGCGGCCTCGACGGCGAATTGCCAGAGCGCCTGGTCAGGATTGAAAACCTTTACCTGCGTGAGTCCGGTGAGCGGCGCCTGGCCCGCCATAACCTGCGCCTGCTGACGGCGGACGGTTACACGCTGGAGCCGGTTCTGCCCCCGTTGTTGAGTGCGCAGGGCGATCAGCCGATCAAGGTGGCTGCCCGCTCGGCCAACCCTGCGCCGACGTTTCAGCGTGTATTGGCGAGCGGCGAATTTGTGGTGCCGTTCGGCCTGTCGACCCGCTGCTTTGTCGAGCGCGGCGCGGCCGAGAAGCGTGCGCGGGTGCGAATCCACGGCGGCACCACCGCCTGTACGTTGTACCTGGACTACAGCACCGAGGAACTGATCGAGGTTATGGCCGGGTATCGCGTGACCCTGCGCAGCCAGAGTGCGGTCGACTCACTGACTTACAGCGATGTGACCTTGACGCTGACCTTCGCGGATGGCGGGCGGTTGGTCCTGGCCGATTTCGCCAGCGACCGCGCGGCAATGCGCACCCATGTCGTTTCCAACATCCGCGCCGCCAGCCTGAAGCTCGACTGTGAGTTCGTGCTGGTCTTCAAGGATGGCGTGTCTTATCGAGTCCAGGCACTGCAACAATCCTACCTGCAAGACCGTGCCCAGCCAGGCTTCAGGGCCTTCGAAGGCCGGCCGGCGTTGGTGGCGAGGGTCGGCACCTATGGGTTTTTCCGGCCGCCGAGTGCCAAAGGCGTATGGCTGCAATCGCAGCCGCAGACCCTGCGTATCCCGGCTGAGCCCCATCGTCAGTCCTACGCGCTGGTGGGGCGCGGGTCGGTATACGCGGTGTACCCCAGCACCGGGGTGACCATTGCCTTGTCGACGCCCGGTGCCCTGGCGAAAACCTCGGATGCGTCCACATGGCTGATCAACACCAGCGGCCTGGATGAGGTCATCGACCACAGCCAGATCAGCCTCGTCGATCACACGCTCAAGGTGGGCAGCGTGACGCTGAACCTGCCAGCGGTCACGGACCCGCAGGTGCCATTGGAGCAATTGAGTGTGCTGACCCTCGAAGGTGATCGGTACGAGATCCGGCTCGATCTGGGCAGCGTTTTCCTGGTGCAACTGGATGCTTCGCGTTACCTGACCATTGCCGATGTCTGGCAGCAACTGCGCCTGCGCCGCCAGTACTCAACCTTGACCGCGCGCCGCTTGCGGGTGCTCGGCGTGCAACTGGCGGACGGCACCGCCAGCGCCATTCATTACGACATGCTGCTCGATCGTTGGGGCGCCGACCTTGAGCCCGCGCGCAACGTGACGTCGGCTGACCTGATGCGTGTAAGTGTGTCACTTAACTAACTCTGGAAAAGGATTTCTATGCAACAGACACCTCATTCCCCCAGGCCTGGGCCATCGAGGCTGGCCGATGGGCTGGCGACTCGCGTCGAGGCGGGGATCGATGCCGGCCTGGTCAGGGATTTCGGCCCCCTGGGCCGCACGCCCCAGGCCGAACATCGGGCGAGCCGCCTGCCGACGTGGGGCTCCGATGCCTCGTTTACCGTACCGCAGATCAGTGACCTGGATGTGCCGGGCCCGATGCCGCCAATGGCCGTACTGGTCCCCGGGGCTCAGCTGTCCGCGCCGAGCGCCGATGGCGTGCTGAGCCACAACGGTCGGACCTATCTTGAGCTGGTCACCCGCGAGACGGTGCTGGCCGTTCGCGACCCGGCCACCGGTGAGTTCCGCGAGCGCGCCCCCCATCAATTGGCCGCCACGGGTGCGCCGCTGCAGCGGGTGGCGGGCACTTCAACCTGGACGAGGAGTGGCGCTGCGGCGCCTGTCCCGCAGGCGATATCGGTCCCGGTCACTGTCAGAGGGCGCCTGGATCCAGTGTGGGATCTGCAGCGGTATGACGTCAGCCAGGCGCGCGGCGTGCCGCCGTTGCCTATGCCAGGAATGCACGACTTTGTGGTGGAAGGCCAGCGTTACTACGTCGATATGCGGTTCGTCTTGAAGGCCTACAAGAGCCAGCACAGTCATATCCTGCAACGCGACGCCAACGGTCGCTTGCGCAACCAGGGTTCAGTGGCCGAAGACGGCATCTTCCGGCTGGGCATGGCGCCATTGACCTATCTGCCTATCGGTGGTGTCACCAGCCGTGTGGAGGTCGATACGGTGCGCAATAAATGGCGGCTGTTCGGCAACGGGGTTGAGCCGATTTATCTGGATACCGGCGGCCATTTGAGCTCATGGGTGCCGGAGCTTCGATTGCGCGAGATCGGCGACATTATTGCGGATGCGCGCAGGGTGTTGGGCTACACCGGAGTCAGCAGCGACATGAGCCAGGGGCTGATGTCGACCATGGACAAACACACCTACCGCTATATGCAGCAATACGCGCGGCAACTGATCGGATTTGATACCCGGGCCATACGCGAGGCGTCGGTGCGGGATCGGGATCGTCTGATTGACGAGCATATCTGGCGCCATGGTTATCCCTATGATCGCCTGCGACAGGCCATCAGCGCCCAGGCCGATGGCCGGGCCTTGCCGGTGGGCATTGCGCAGTTCGACCCGTTGCAGGGCATGGCCACGGTCAGCGCGCGCGAGGGTGGTAGTTTCAATCTCCAGATCGTCAGCCGCCACGACCAACTGCACTACCCCAGGCGTCAACGAAGTGATGCCCATCAAAGGTTATTCGAGCAGTGGAGTGCCCTGAGTATCCAAGCTACGGGACCGCGTGGAAAGGCCAATGAGCTGATGTACCAGCAGATGTTGGTCGACGATGGCTACCAGATTCTTTCAGGAGGCAACTATGGTCGGGGGCAGTACGGTTTTGACCTGGTATTCACGGGGCCGACGGGGGCGGTTTATCTGCTGGAAGCCAAACATAGTCCACCGGGCAACCCGGACCGTTTGTCCCCTGTCAGTATGGCGATGAGGGGTGGGTACTGGCAGATGGAGGACCGCTGGGTAGAAGCGGTGCTCGCCCATTCCGACGTCGCGAAGTCACAGGCAGGGGTTGCCGTCAGACAGGCGCTGAGCAATCAACGGTTATTCAAGCTGGTCGGCGCCACGACATCCAATGGCACTCAATATTTGTTCAAGATTGATATGAGCCCGGTGCGCTGAGGGGGTGTGGCTGGGGGGGGAAGCTGCGGTTGTTGTGGCGAGGGGGCTTGTCCCCCGCTGGGCTGCGCAGCAGCCCCAAAACCTGCTGCCTCGGTGTATCAGATAGAACTCAGGGGGCTTACTGGGGCTGCTGCGCAGCCCAGCGGGGGACAAGCCCCCTAGCCACATAAGCTCCACCTCGTCGCACGAGCCGCGGGTGTCAGGACAGGAAGCCGCCATCGACATTCAGCGACACACCGGTGGTGTAGGTCGAGGCGTCGCTGGCCAGGTAGAGCACGGCGCCGGCCATTTCGCTTGGGTCGGCTACGCGTTTGAGCGGGATCTGCGCCAGGGCCATGTTGAGGATCGATTCGTTCTTGACCAGTGCCGAGGCAAATTTGGTGTCGGTCAGGCCCGGCAGCAGGGCGTTGCAGCGAATGCCGAATTGCGCACATTCCTTGGCGAAGACCTTGGTCATATTGATCACGGCGGCCTTGGTCACCGAGTAGATCCCCTGGAAATGCCCGGGAGAAATGCCGTTGATCGAGGCCACGTTGATGATGCTGCCACCACCGTTTTCACGCATCAGCTTGCCGGCTTCCACTGACATGAAGAAGTAGCCGCGAATGTTCACGTCGACGGTTTTCTGGAAGGCCCCCAGGTCAGTGTCCAGCACGTTGCAGAACTGCGGGTTGGTCGCGGCATTGTTGACCAGGATGTCCAGGCGCCCGAACTGCTCGCGGATCCCGGCAAACACCTGGGTGATCTGCTCCATCTCGCCGATATGGCAAGCAATGGCCGTGGCTTTGCCACCGGCGGCGATGATCGCGTCGGCCACGTGTTGGCAGCCATCGATCTTGCGGCTCGACACAATCACATGGGCGCCTTGCTGGGCCAGCAACTTGGCAATGGCCTCACCGATGCCACGGCTGGCGCCGGAGACAAACGCGATCTTGCCGTCGAGGTCGAACAGGTGGGTCTTGGACATGGTGGTTCCTTGTCGGTCAAAGGGTGGATTTGTTGATCACGTTCAGGCTCATCTGCTCCAGCAGCTTGTTCATCTGGATGAACTGCGCAAAGCGTTTGTCCTGGGTCTGGCCATGGAAGAAGCGGTAGTAGATCTGTTGCACGATGCCGGCCAGGCGAAACAGACCGTAGGTGTAGTAGAAATCGAAATTGTCGATCTGGATGCCTGAGCGCTCGGCGTAGTAATCGACAAACTGGCGGCGGGTGAGCATGCCGGGCGCGTTGCTCGGCTGGCGGCGCATCAGCTGCACAGGCCCTGGGTCGGCGGCTTCGATCCAGTAGGCGAGGCTGTTGCCCAGGTCCATCAGCGGATCGCCGAGGGTGGTCAGTTCCCAATCCAGCACGCCGATGATCTGCATCGGGTTGTTGGGGTCGAGGATCACGTTGTCGAAACGGTAGTCGTTATGCACGATGCTGGAAGTCGGGTGATCGGCCGGCATCTTGTCGTTGAGCCAGGCGCGCACGGCTTCCCATTTCGGGGCGTCGGGGGTCAGGGCTTTTTCGTAGCGATCGCTCCACCCGCTGATCTGGCGTGCCACGTAACCTTCGGGCTTGCCCAGGTCGGCCAGGCCGCAGGCGTGGTAGTCCACTTGGTGCAGTTCGACGAACTTGTCGATGAAGCTTTTGCACAGGGCTTCGGTGCGCCCGGCGTCCAGGCCCAGTTCCGGCGGCAGGTCCGAGCGCAGGATGATGCCCTTGACCCGCTCCATCACATAGAACTCGGCACCGATCACTGATTCGTCAGTGCAGTGCAGGTAGGCCTTGGGGCAGTAGGGGAAGCCGTCCTTGAGTTGATTGAGGATGCGGAATTCGCGGCCCATGTCATGGGCAGACTTGGCCTTGTGGCCAAAGGGCGGGCGGCGCAGGACGAACTCCTGGCCGGGGTACTCCAACAGGTAGGTCAGGTTGGACGCGCCACCAGGAAACTGGCTGATGGTGGCGCTGCCGCTCAAGCCAGGGATATGGGCCTTGAGGTAGGGGTCGATGAGGCTGGCATCCAGTTCTTCGCCAGGGCGAATCTGGGTGGATTGGTCATTGAGCGCCATGCTTATCCCTTCTGCTTATTCTTGAGGCCTTGGACTATTGGCTAATCTAATGCGCACAGCCGACCCGCCACAAGGCTGGCACGGCTTAATAGGTTAGCGTGTTGGATGATAATCAGCGTGCCTGATCGGTCACTTTTCGGGCGGCGGCAAGGCGACTGGCGTGAGTACCGGGCGCCCGGCGAAGTACTCCAGCAGGTTGTCCGCCACCCGTTGCACGGTGTCATGGGCCGCTTCCGGCGACAGCCCGGCCACGTGCGGGGTGAGCACGGTATTGTTGAGGCGCTTGAGGGCGTCGGGTACGTTGGGCTCATCGTCGAACACATCCAGCGCCGCACCGCCGATGCGCCGCAGTTCGAGGGCGCTGATCAGGTCGGCGGTGACGATCACGCTGCCACGGGCGATGTTGACCAGAAAGCCATTGGGGCCAAGGGCATCCAGGGCCTGGCGGTCGATCAGGTGGCGGGTGCCGGGGCCACCAGGCGTGGCGATGATCAGGAAGTCCGACGTACGTGCCAACTCCACCGGCGTGGCGCAGTAGGTGTAGTCCACATCGCTGCGGGGCTGGCGGCTGTGGTAGCTGATCTGCATGTCGAAACCCAGGGCCGCGCGCTTGGCGATCGCCATGCCCACCGCGCCGAGCCCCAGGATCCCCAGGTGCTTGCCCGAAAGTGAGGGGCGCATGACCTTCGGCCATTCACTGCGCCGTACCGCCGCGTCGGCCCGTGGAATGTCCCGTACCAACGAAAGCAACAGCGCCATGGCGTGATCCGCCACCGACGGCGCATTGACCCCGGCCCCGTTGGTCACCACGATCCCACGATTGCTGGCGGCCTGCAGGTCAACCTGTTCGTAGCCTGCGCCGATCACGCAGATGATTTCCAGCAACGGCAGCGCGGCGATTTCCTCGGCATGCAGGCCCAGCGGGCCACGGGTCAGGACCGCCTGGATCTGCCCGCCATGGGTTTCGATTGCTTGTCTGCGTTCGGTTGGGGTAGGGGCGAGGATGACATGCAAGTCGTTGCTTTCGATGATCGACAGGTAGTCGTTGATGGTTTCGACCAGGACCAGAACGGTAACGGGCATGGGAGGGCTCTTCCAGAGGGCTTTGATGGAAGAGAGTATGCACATTTTAGCTGCGACGTCGGCGCCGCGAGGCAGAAAAAGCGCCGGACCAGATGCCCGGCGCTGTTTAC
This sequence comes from Pseudomonas sp. WS 5027, assembly GCF_012985695.1. NCBI lineage: Bacteria > Pseudomonadati > Pseudomonadota > Gammaproteobacteria > Pseudomonadales > Pseudomonadaceae > Pseudomonas > Pseudomonas sp. WS 5027. The sequence continues at coordinate 213,569 of NZ_JAAQWU010000004.1, forward strand.
GCAGGCTTAACCGATGCGCGGGGTGGGAATCAGCGTGGGGTTGGACGGTCGCGCCCGGTACTCGGTGCCATTGAACGGGAAACTCGGCAGTTCGGGCTGCGTGGGCGCGGGGGCGTTGTTCTGGTTGATTTGAGCCTCGATGTGTTGCGAGACGCTGTCCACCACCAGGCCGGCATTGAAGAAGGTCGAGTAAATATTGGGCAGTACTGCGGTCATGGTTTGCACTCCAGGTACAAAGGGTCAGTAGAATCCACGCGCCCGCGTTACCTCGCGGGGCGCGGGCACTGCGATGCATCCTGTGGGTGGTGGATGCTCCGCAAACGTTCCCGCCTGAATAACTCTTGCAATATAACCACCTCGGATCAGTTGCGCCCGGCAGGCCTCGGCTGGGCTGCATTCGTCAGCTAAGTCTTTGCTTATGCAGGCGAATCCCGGACAATCGCGCCCCTGTTACGGTCGTGGCGCTGCCTGTCAGGTTTTTCTGACTCGCCGCGATCGTATGAAAGCGGAGAACCGAGCGGATGAATGATCAGGCCAATAGCGTCGATGAACGCTACGCAACGACACCTGTAACCCTCACGGGCTGGAGCCGCCAGGACACGACCTGGATGCTTGGCCTGTTCGGCACGGCGATTGGCGCCGGTACTTTGTTTCTGCCCATCAACGCAGGCCTGGGCGGCTTCTGGCCGTTGCTGATCCTCGCGCTGCTGGCGTTCCCCATGACCTACTACGCGCACCGTGGCTTGACCCGTTTTGTCTTGTCGGGGCGTGCGGGCTCGGACATCACCGAGGTGGTCGAAGAGCACTTCGGCATCAAGGCCGGTGCATTGATCACCTTGCTGTACTTCTTTGCGATCTTCCCGATCCTGCTGATCTACAGCGTGGCGTTGACCAATACGGTGGGCAGCTTCATGTCGCACCAACTGCACATTGAGCCGCCGCCCCGGGCGCTGTTGTCGTTTGTGCTGATCCTGGGCCTGCTGGGCGTGGTGCGTTGCGGCGAACAGGTAATCGTCAAGGCCATGAGCCTGATGGTGTATCCGTTTATTGTCGCCTTGCTGTTTCTGGCGGTGTATCTGGTGCCGCACTGGAACGGCGGCATCCTCAGCACCGCCAGCACTGTGCCGGCACCGTCGGCGCTGCTGCACACGCTGTGGCTGGCGATTCCGGTGATGGTGTTCTCGTTCAACCACTCGCCGATCATCTCGGCTTTCGCCGTTGACCAGAAACGCCAGTACGGCGCCCACGCCGAAGAGCGCAGCTCGCAGATCCTGTCCCGCGCCCACCTGTTGATGGTGGCGATGGTGCTGTTCTTCGTGTTCAGCTGCGTGCTGACCTTGTCGCCAAGCCAACTGGCCGAAGCCAAGGCGCAGAACCTGTCGATCCTGTCCTACCTGGCCAACCACTTCGATAACCCGACCATCGCCTTTGCTGCGCCATTGATTGCGTTCGTGGCGATTGCCAAGTCGTTCCTGGGCCACTACATCGGCGCCAGCGAAGGCCTCAAGGGCCTGATCGTCAAGAGCGGCCGCCGCCCGGGTGCCAAGGCCCTGGACCGCATGACAGCAGGCTTCATGCTGGTGGTGTGCTGGATCGTGGCCACCTTGAACCCAAGCATCCTGGGAATGATCGAGGCCCTGGGTGGGCCGATCATCGCCTCGATCCTGTTCCTGATGCCGATGTACGCGATTCGCAAGGTGCCGGCCATGGCCAAATACCGTGGGCAGGCGTCCAATGTGTTTGTCACGGCGGTAGGTTTGGTAGCGATCACGGCGGTGGTGTACTCCCTGTTGAGCTAAGCCTCAAGGTTGTACAGCGCTAAAAGGTGGTTTTGTGTGGGAGCGGGCTTGCCCGCGATAAGCATCGGTATCTACACAACTTTCAGAAACTGACGAACTCCCCCGTGGCGAGCGGGCTTGTCGGAACGCCGCATCGCCCGCGCTGGGCTGCGAAGCAGCCCCAAAAAGCCCCCCGCGTTTATTCAGATAAACCGCGATGGCCGGGTTTAGGGCTGCTTCGCAGCCCAGCGCGGGGCAAGCCCGCTCGCCACAACTGCGCTATCTGCCTGGATTTAGGCGCTGCGGCAAAGTTGTGTAGATACCGATGCCGCGATGAGGCCACAACAGGCCCCACATTTCTCCAGGCATAAAAAAACGCCGCGTACCTTGCGATACGCGGCGTTTTTTATGTCAGCAGACCTTAGGCTTGAACCACCGGAATGTTGGCACTTGCAGCGATTTTACGGAACTCGGCGATCTGGTCGAAGTTCAGGTAGCGGTAGACATCACTGGCCATGGTGTCCAGTTTCGCCGCGTAGCCCATGTACTCTTCGACGGTCGGCAGGCGACCCAGGGTGGAAGCGACTGCCGCCAGCTCAGCCGAAGCCAGGTAGACGTTGGCGCCATCACCCAGACGGTTCGGGAAGTTACGGGTCGAAGTCGACACTACAGTGGAGTTAGGCTCAACACGTGCCTGGTTACCCATGCACAGCGAGCAGCCCGGCATTTCCATGCGCGCGCCAGCCTTGCCGTAGATGCCGTAGTAGCCTTCTTCGGTCAGTTGGTGAGCGTCCATCTTGGTCGGCGGCGACAGCCACAGACGGGTTGGCAGCTGACCCTTGACCTGCTCCAGCAACTTACCGGCAGCGCGGAAGTGACCGATGTTGGTCATGCACGAACCGATGAACACTTCGTCGATCTTCTCGCCAGCTACGCTGGACAGCAGACGGGCGTCGTCCGGGTCGTTTGGCGCGCAGAGGATTGGCTCGTTGATTTCGGCCAGGTCGATCTCGATGATTTCGGCGTATTCGGCGTCGGCATCGGCTTCCATCAGCTCAGGGTTGGCAACCCAGGCTTCCATCGCTTGGGCACGACGTTCCAGGGTGCGCGCATCACCGTAGCCTTCACCGATCATCCAGCGCAGCAGGGTGATGTTGGAGTTCAGGTACTCGGTGACGGAGTCTTTCGACAGCTTGATGGTGCAACCGGCAGCCGAACGTTCGGCCGAGGCGTCGGACAGCTCGAAAGCCTGCTCCAGCGTCAGGTCGTTCAGGCCTTCGATTTCCAGGATGCGACCCGAGAAGGCGTTTTTCTTGCCTTTCTTCTCAACGGTCAGCAGGCCGGACTGGATCGCGTAGTAAGGGATGGCATGAACCAGGTCACGCAGGGTGATGCCAGGTTTCATTTTGCCTTTGAAACGCACCAGGATCGATTCCGGCATGTCCAGTGGCATTACGCCAGTGGCTGCGGCGAACGCGACCAGGCCAGAACCGGCCGGGAACGAGATGCCCATCGGGAAACGGGTGTGGGAGTCACCACCGGTACCCACGGTGTCCGGCAGCAGCATGCGGTTCAGCCAGCTGTGGATGATGCCGTCGCCTGGACGCAGCGATACACCGCCACGGGTCATGATGAAGTCAGGCAGGGTGTGGTGGGTGGTCACGTCGATCGGCTTTGGATAGGCCGCGGTGTGGCAGAAGGACTGCATCACCAGATCGGTGGAGAAGCCCAGGCACGCAAGGTCTTTGAGTTCATCACGGGTCATTGGACCGGTGGTGTCCTGGGAGCCGACGGTGGTCATCTTCGGTTCGCAGTAAGTACCTGGGCGAACGCCTTTGCCTTCTGGCAGGCCGCAAGCCTTGCCGACCATTTTCTGGGCCAGGGTGAAACCCTTGCCAGTGTCCACAGGTGCTTCAGGCAGCTTGAACAGATCGGTAGGGCCCAGACCCAGCTCGGCGCGCGCCTTGTCGGTCAGGCCACGGCCGATGATCAGCGGGATACGGCCGCCGGCACGGACTTCGTCCAACAGGACCGGGGTCTTCATTTCGAAGGTGGTCAGGACTTCATCGGTGCCGTGTTTGCAGACTTTGCCAGCATGCGGGTACAGGTCGATCACGTCGCCCATGTGCATGTTGGTGACGTCGAATTCGATTGGCAGTGCGCCAGCATCTTCCATGGTGTTGTAGAAGATTGGAGCGATCTTGCTGCCGAAGCAGAAGCCGCCAGCACGCTTGTTAGGCACGTACGGGACGTCGTCGCCGAAGAACCACAGCACCGAGTTGGTCGCCGATTTACGGGAAGAACCGGTACCGACCACGTCACCGACGTAGGCGATCGGGAAACCCTGGCCGCGCATTTCTTCGATCTGCTTCATCGGGCCGGTCTTGCCTTGCTCGTCCGGCACGATGCCTTCACGGGCCATTTTCAGCATGGCCAGGGCGTGCAGCGGGATGTCAGGACGGGACCAGGCATCGGGAGCAGGGGACAGGTCGTCGGTGTTGGTTTCGCCGGTGACCTTGAATACGCGCAGGCTGATCTTGTCGGCCAGGGTCGGGCGGTTCTTGAACCACTCGCCGTCGGCCCAGGACTGGATCACTTCCTTGGCGTGCTGGTTGCCGTTCTTGGCTTTTTCCGCGACGTCGTGGAAAGCATCGAACATCAGCAGGGTGTGCTTGAGCTGGGCGGCTGCAACGGCGGCCAGTTCGGCGTCGTCCAGCAGTTCGACCAGGGTCACGATGTTGTAGCCGCCTTGCATGGTGCCGAGCAGTTCAACAGCGCGTTTTTTGTCGATCAGGGGAGAAGAAACTTCGCCCTTGGCCAGGGCAGACAGGAAACCGGCCTTGACGTAGGCAGCTTCGTCAACGCCTGGTGGAATGCGGTTGGTGATCAGGTCAACGAGGAACTCTTCTTCGCCAGCCGGGGGATTTTTCAGCAGCTCGACCAGGCCTGCGGTTTGTTCGGCGTTTAGCGGCTGGGGAACGATACCCAGGGCTGCACGCTCTTCGATATGTTTGCGGTAGGCTTCAAGCACAGTTATTACCCTCATCAGTGGTCCCACGGGACGCTCATCCAGACATGCACGGCACGCATGCGCTCGAGGGCTTTTTGGGCCGTAGAGCCAGCGCTGCCGGCATTTCTCACAGAAGCTGCTTTCAAAGTTTTACGCCTGCAGAACGGAGCTGATGAGGGTTGGTGCTGGTTATTTGAAGGGTAAACAACCAGCGCCAACACCGTTCTGAAGGAACGACTGTGCTCGTGACGCTTTGAAAACAGCTTCCAACGGATTATTTGGCGCCTTACAAGGCCGGATGATTCTACGGCAAAAAAATTCTAAAGGTAAGTTGCCGCAGCAAGTTTGCAGGGTGATGAACCTTAGACAAAGGGCTAACATGGGCCACTGTTTCGCTGATCTGTGCGCTGCCACCCATGTCCAACCAAACCATCAAGACCCCTTGCATCGGCCTGTGCTCCACGGTTTACGGCGATCTCGTGTGCCGCGGCTGCAAGCGTTTCCACCACGAAGTGATCCAGTGGAACGGCTATGGCGAGGAAGAAAAACGTGCCGTATGGCTGCGGCTTGAGCAACTGCTGGTGCAGGTCATGGCGGGCAAACTGGAGGTGTTTGACCCCAAACAGCTGCGTTGGCAGCTGGAGCAACGCAAAATCCGCTTTGTGCCGCACCAGTCCGAATACTGCTGGGCCTACCAGTTGATCGCCCGGGGTGCGCGGGTGATCAACAACCTGGAAGCCTATGGCATGGTGCTGATGCCGGAGTTTCGCGACTGGAACCTGCCAGAACTGCGCGATGCCATTGATCGGGAGTTTTTTATCCTGTCCGAGGCGCATTACCAGCGTTACATCGCCCCCGGCTTCCTCAAGGATGCACTTTCTGGCTGACGCCACCGATCAAAATGTGGGAGCGGGCTTGCCCGCGATGGCGTCCGTTCAGACAGAGCTGTATCAGCTGACCCACCGCTATCGCAGGCAAGCCAGCTCCCACACTCTTGATGTGGGTTATTCCTGGCTGGCCAGCTCTTCCAGGTGATCGATGATGCTTTGGGGCTTGAGCACCAGCACATCGCTCTCCAGCGCATCGAGCACCACTTCCGCCGTATTGCCGATAAGCGCCCCGGAAATCCCGGTGCGCGCCACGGTGCCGATGATTGTGACCGCCGCCCGCAGTTTATGGGCAGCATGGGGAATCAGCACATCGGCCGGGCCTTCTTCGATATGCAGACGACTGTCTTCGATGTCGAATTTGGCCTGGAACGCCTTGCACTGCTCGCGATAGCGGGCCTCGATGGTTTCCTTGAGTTGGAACACCGGATCGGCTGCCGACAGCATGGGCGATGGATGGGCGCTGATCACATGCAATGGGCCCTTGGCCAGGCGGGCAATGTCAAAACCATGATTGATAATGGCGGCGTGCAGGGCTTTATGCTCGTTATCGAGGTTGCCCACGTCGATGGCCGCCAGGATCACCCCGCCGGTCCATGGGGTGGCTGTCTTGACCAACAACACTGCGCTAGGGCAGTAGCGCAATAGCTTCCAGTCCGCTGGCGTCAGCAGGGCCTTTTTCAGCGGGCTGTCGGGGTAGTGCTGCTTGATCACCAGCTTGCAGCCCTCGTCCTGCTGCACCTTGATGATGGTTTCATGCAGGTTGTTGCTCCAGGCCTGTTCGGTGCTGACCTTATAGCCGTCTGCCAACAGTTGTTCCTTCAGCAAGCTCAACAATGCCGAATGCTCATGTTTTTTATCGCATACCAGCAAATGCAGGTGAGCATCGGTCACCTCGGCGATCAGCTTGGCGCGCTTGAGGGCCAGGCTCTCCGAGTGTTCGGGCTCGATGATCACGAGGATTTTGCCAATTTCGTTCATGAGCGGAATCTCCAAGGGTAGAAAGGGCAGGACTTGGAACAACTATAGTTGTTGCCCGGCGTGCGGCATGTTGATGCACATCAAGGCCCGTGACTGGTGGTCTGCAGCGGGGTCGGTATAATCGGCGGCCTTTTGTGATCCTTTGCCCGTGAGCCCGATGAACCTGCCCGAAATCCATGAATTCCTCGGTTGCCGCACCCCCGACGCCTGGGTCCAGGCCGCACTGGCCGACCAGGAAACCCTGCTGATCGACCACAAGAACTGCGAGTTCAAGGCCGCCAGCACCGCATTGAGCCTGATTGCCAAGTACCACTCCCATGTCGACCTGATCAACATGATGTCGCGCCTGGCCCGCGAAGAGCTGGTGCATCACGAGCAGGTCATGCGCCTGATGAAAAAGCGCAAGATCGAGCTGCGTCAGCTGCATGCCAGCCGCTACGCCTCGGGTCTACGCAAGGTGGTACGCAGTCACGAACCGGTCAAGCTGGTGGACACCCTGGTGGTGGGCGCTTTTATCGAAGCGCGCAGTTGCGAGCGTTTCGAAGCACTGGTGCCACATTTGGACGAAGAACTCGGCAAGTTCTACTTTGGTTTGCTGAAAAGCGAGGCGCGGCATTTTCAGGGTTATCTGAAGCTGGCTTATCAGTATGGTGATGCCAAGGACGTTGCCCAGGTGATCGAGCGGGTGCGCGCCGCCGAGCAGGAGTTGATCGAATCGCCGGACGTCGAGTTCCGTTTCCACAGCGGTGTACCGGCCTGATCGTGAAAGACTGCGGGCTATTTGTAAAAAACTCTTAAAAACATGAAGTTTGCGTCGAAGCCCCGCAGTAAGGGGCTTTGCATGCGCTTGTGGAGTGCGGTTGCCCACTATAATGCGCGCACTTCAATCGGCGCGCGCAGTGGAAACTTATGGAAAACTTGGGTCTGGGCAAGGTCCTGCTCGTTGAGGACGATGAGAAGCTGGCAGGGCTGATCGCGCATTTCCTGTCACAGCATGGCTTTGAAGTGCGCGTGGTGCACCGGGGCGATGAGGCCGTGGCGGCGTTCCTGAGCTTCAAACCGAAGATCGTCGTGCTCGACCTGATGCTGCCGGGCCAGAGTGGCCTGCATGTGTGCCGCGAGATCCGCAATGTGTCCGACACGCCCATCGTGATCCTGACCGCCAAGGAGGATGACCTGGACCATATCCTCGGCCTGGAATCCGGCGCCGATGACTACGTGATCAAACCAATCAAGCCGCCGGTACTGCTGGCACGTCTTCGAGCCTTGCAGCGCCGCCATCTGCCGGAGCCGACGGTGCGCGGTTCTTTGGCGTTCGGCCAACTGGCGATTGACCGCAGTTGCCGGGGCGTGAGCCTGGGTGACGAGAAGATCGACCTGACCACCATGGAGTTCGAGCTGTTGTGGTTGCTGGCCAGCAGCGCGGGCAAGATTCTCTCACGTGACGATATCCTCAACCGCATGCGCGGGATTGCCTTCGATGGGCTCAACCGCAGTGTCGATGTGTATATCAGCAAGCTGCGCAACAAACTCAACGACAACCCCCGTGAGCCGGTGTGCATCAAGACCATCTGGGGCAAGGGCTACCTGTTCAATCCGTTTGCCTGGGAGGTCTAGCCAGATGCTGCGCCTGTTTCTGCGTCTGTACATCATCCTGGCCCTGGGGTTGGCGGGGGCGATCTGGTTGGTGAACTACACCTTCGACGAATTGCTGCCCGAAGCCAACGAAACCTACAACCGTGAAGCCATGCGCGGCCCGGCCTACGGCCTGGTGGAGCAATTACGCCCGTTGCCCGCTGGCCCAGCCCGCGCGGCGCGCCTGGCCGAGCTACAACAGCACTATGGCCTGCGCCTGGCCTTGATTGCCCGGGACAGCGCCGGGCTCAAACCCCGCGAGCAGCAGTTGCTGGCTGACGGCAAATTGGTGGTGCGCGGCGATTTCATGGAGTTCATCACCGAAATCGACGGCGGCGCGCAACTGCTTGAGATCAAGCTACCGGTGGAACCACGCTGGCTGTACCTGTGGGCCTATAGCCTGTTGGGCCTGTGCCTGGCCATCGTCCTGTATTTCTGGGTGCGCCCGCACTGGCGTGACTTGGAACATATTCGGCTGGCCGCCCAGCGCTTTGGTAGCAATGACCTGAGTTCGCGCATCCTGTTGCCACGGCGCTCGAGCGTGCGCGAGCTGGCTGGGCACTTCAATCAGATGGCCGAACGCATCGAGCACTTGATCGCCAACCAGCGTGAGCTGACCAACGCGGTGTCCCATGAATTGCGCACGCCGATTGCGCGCTTGTCGTTTGAGCTCGATCAGCTCAAGCAGGAAGCGGACCCGCGCCAGAGCCGCGCACTGATTGGCGACATGTACGCCGACCTCGGCGAGTTGGAAGACATGGTTTCCGAGCTGTTGACCTACGCCAGCCTTGAGCGTGGCGCCACACAGGTCACCCGCGAGAACATCGAGGCCCAAAGCTGGCTCGACAGTGTGATCGGCAGCGTCGCCCTGGAAGCCGAGGCTGAAGGCGTGCAGTTGTCACTGCGCACCTGTGAAGTAGAGTTCATTCAGATCGAGCCACGGTTCATGGCACGCGCCGTGATCAACCTGCTGCGCAATGCCATTCGCTACGCCGAGCGGCGGGTAGAGGTGTCGTTGGTCAAATTCGGCAGTGGCTATGAGGTACGCGTCTGCGATGACGGCCCCGGCGTACCTGAGGATGGCCGGGAGAAAATCTTCCAGCCGTTTATGCGCCTGGACGCCAGCCGCGACCGCCGCACCGGCGGCTTTGGCCTGGGCCTGGCGCTGGTCCAGCGGGTCAGCCAGTGGCATGGCGGGCAGGTGCAGGTGCTGGACTCGCAGTGGGGCGGGGCGTCGTTCCGCATGACTTGGGCCTACACCGAACTGTAGATTTGTACCTGTAGTGGCGAGCGGGCTGTTGTGGCAAGTGAGCTGTTGTGGCGAGCGGGCTGTTGTGGCGAGCGGGCTTGCCCCGCGCTGGGCTGCGGAGCAGCCCCAATAAGTCCGCCGCGTTTCTTCAGACATGCTGCGGTGGCCGGGTTTGGGGCTGCTTCGCAGCCCAGCGCGGGGCAAGCCCGCTCGCCACAACAGCCTGCTCTCCACAACAGCCCAGTCTCCACAGCCACCCACTTGCCACAACAGCCCGCTCACCACAGGCAAATCATCAGAAGGTGTAGTTCAGCACGCCCATCACCGAAGTCTGCATCCTGCGCTCCACAATCGGGCTTTTGCCCGCATCACCCGACAAATACTGCACATCCAGCAAGGTCGAGAATGTGGTGTGCTCGCCTAGGGGCACGCTCCAATCCAGGTTCAACCCCCGGCTGACCATCCCACCCTTGGCGTCATATGCGCGAAAGCGGCTGCGCTGGGCTTGGCCGGTCGTCACGCCATACCAGGTCTGCACATAGTTGCCATCGCCAAAGCGGCTGTTGAGGCTGGCGTCCACGGTGCCGTAGTCACCGTCATACAGATTGGTGCCGATGCTCAACTCCAATGAGGTGAAGGCCTTGCCGCTGTCTTTTTTATCGTCTTGCTCCAAGGCATGTTCCAGGGTCGCGCCCAGGATCGCGCTGCCCAGGGTATAGCTGGCGCTCACCCCAAACTGTGGCCGCGACTTGATGTCGCCCATGCCCTTGAGCCGGTCAGAGCCCAGGCTGGTGCTTTTCTTCTGGTCCTTGCGCGCCGTGCTGGCGCCGACATAGGCGCTGAAACTGAGCTGGTCATCCTCATAACCCCAGCCCAGCCCCTTGTTGGTATCGAGAAAAATCCCCCATGGGCTGACGACGTTTGCGCCCAGCAATGGCGCGGTCATCCGTTCATTACTGCCGCTGTAGCGCGGCAGGTTGGCCGCCCCGGCTTGCAGGCTGTATTGCCAGTCGGTGGCGACTGACAGTTGGGTGCAGGTGAGCAGGCACACAGAGGTGGCAGCGAGGTAGATCGTTCTTGAACGCATAATGGCCTTCGTCGTTCCATGGGAGGCTCGAATCCTAGGGAAGGCGTGGGCAGGGGTCTTTGACAGCTTTGTCGAAAAACTGTCAAAGACTGTTAAACCCTTGGGCTGCCTGCCCAGCGCCCAAACGCCGCACCGCCCCCAGACTTGATTTCAATCAAGGGCTCAATGGCTACCTGCCACCTACCATCGGCTGCATATCCCGGCCGTTGAAGTCAGTGAGCCCATGAACCGCCCCAAGCCCTCGACCCTCGCTACCCTGGCGGCAAGTCCCGTCACCTGGTTGGTTGTTCTGGTTTTATTGTTCAGTCTGGTGGGCCCGGCCCAGGCCAAGTCCTACGGCGCTATTGAACAGCAGCGCATCGACAAGATTTTCCCCCAGACAGACGCTATTTCCGCCCCTGAAGGCAAGTTCAAGGTGCGCACGCTGTCGGCCAACGGCGCGGTGATCGGCTACGTGTTCCAGAGCCTGGATGTGGTGGATATCCCGGCGTACTCCGGCAAACCGATCAACACCCAGGTGATCCTCGATCCGGCCGGGGTGATCCGTGATGCCTATGTGCTGGAGCACCACGAGCCGATCCTGCTGATCGGCATTCCCGAGGCCAAGTTGCATGACTTCACCGCGCGCTACAGCGGGATCAACGTCAAGCAACGGGTGGTGGTGGGGCGCTCCAGCGACAGCCAGGCGGTGACCGTGGATGCGGTGGCCGGTGCCACCGTTACGGCCATGGTGGTCAATGAAGTGATCATGCGTGCGGCCCATGAAGTGGCGGTGTCGCTCAAGCTGATCGAGGACACGGCCAGCACCGCGCAGAAAGTCGCGCTGGTGCGCCCTGATCTGTTCGAGCCCGCCAACTGGGCGCAATTGACCGGCAATGGCGCAGTGCGCCGCCTGCACCTGACACGCGGCCAAGTGGACGATGCCTTCAAGGGCACCGAGGCCGAAGGTGTGGAAGTGGCGGGGCCGGGGCAGGCCGACGAGACCTTTATCGACTTGTATGTGGCGGATCTCAACGCGCCGACCATCGGTCGCAATCTGTTGGGCGAGGCGCAATACCGGGTGCTGATGCAGGGCCTCAAGCCCGGCGAGCAGGCCATTGTGGTGCTGGGCCGTGGCTTGTTTTCGTTCAAGGGCTCGGGCTACGTGCGCGGCGGGATTTTTGATCGGGTGCAGTTGCGTCAGTTCGGCAACGTCATCAGCTTCCGCGATATGGACCACCAGCGCCTGTATGAGGTATTCGCCGAGGGCATGCCCGAGTTCGAGGAAATGTCGGTGTTTATCGTGCGCCCCCAGGCCGCGTTCGACCCAGGCTCAGCGTGGACCCTGGAGTTGTTGGTGCGGCGCCAGACCGGCCCGGTCAGCGGCACCTTCACCAGCTTTGAATTGCCCTACCAGATGCCCGAGGCGTATCTGGAGCGCCCGTTGCCGACCGCCGCCGAACAGGCCGCCATCGACGAAGCCAACCGGCCGATGTGGCTGACGATCTGGTATCAGAAACAGGTGCAAGTCCTGGTGCTGGGCGCCGCCCTGGTACTGCTGACGGTGATTCTGTTTATGCAGGACAGCCTGGCCCGGCGCCCGCGTTTGCTGCACTGGGTGCGTCGCGGTTACCTGCTGTTTACCGTGGTGTTTATCGGCTGGTACGCCCTAGGCCAGTTGTCGGTGGTCAATGTGCTGACCTTTGTGCATGCGCTGTTCCAGCAGTTCCGCTGGGAGCTGTTCCTCACCGACCCGCTGATCTTCATGCTCTGGGTATTCACCGCCGCCAGCATCCTGCTGTGGGGGCGTGGGGTGTTTTGTGGCTGGCTATGTCCATTCGGGGCGTTGCAGGAGCTGATCAACGAGGTGGCGCGCAAGCTCAAGGTGCGCCAGTTCGAACTGCCGTTTGCCGTGCACGAGCGGTTGTGGGCGATCAAGTACCTGATCCTGCTGGGGTTGTTTGGCCTGTCCCTGGAGTCGATGGCCACTGCCGAACGGTTTGCCGAAGTGGAACCGTTCAAGACCGCCATCACCCTGCATTTCGACCGCCAGTGGTGGTTCGTGGCCTATGCCTTGGTGCTGCTGGTAATCAACATTTTCACGCGCAAGGTCTATTGCCGCTATCTCTGCCCGCTGGGCGCGGCGCTGGCAATCCCGAGCAAGTTCCGCCTGTTCGATTGGCTCAAACGGCGCAAGGAATGTGGCGATCCGTGCCAGTTGTGCGCCAAGGAATGCGAGATCCAGGCGATCCACCCCGACGGCCATATCAACGCCAATGAATGCCACTACTGCCTCGATTGCCAGATGACCTGGCACAACGACCACAAATGCCCGCCACTGATCAACAAGCGCAAGAAACGCAACAAGGCCGCACCCACCCCTGGGCAATTGATCCCGGTGGTGCAGGTGGCGGTGCCTGAATGACGGCCTTGGGCACCCACTTTTCCCATCTGGAGCACATCATGAACGACAGCGAATCGAAAAAAACCGGGGCCACTGCGCAACCTGAAGGCATGAGCCGGCGTGGCTTCCTCGGCACCGGCGCCGTGACTGGGGCGGTGCTGGCAGGGGCCTCGGCCATTGGCGGTACGGTGTTCACCCGCGAGTCTTTTGCGGCGGCGGCCAAGGAAGCGAAGTCGAAGATTCATGTGGGCCCGGGTGAGCTGGACCAGTACTACGGTTTCTGGAGCGGCGGCCACCAAGGCGAAGTGCGCGTGCTGGGTGTACCGTCGATGCGCGAGCTGATGCGCATCCCGGTGTTCAACGTCGATTCGGCCACCGGCTGGGGCCTGACCAACGAGAGCAAGCGCATCCTCGGCGAGGGCGCCAAGTACCAGAATGGTGATTGCCATCACCCACACTTGTCCACCACCGATGGCCGCTACGACGGCAAATACCTGTTTATCAACGACAAGGCCAACACCCGCGTCGCGCGGATCCGCCTGGACATCATGAAGTGCGACAAGATCGTCACCGTGCCCAACGCCCAGGCGATCCACGGCCTGCGCCTGCAAAAGGTGCCGTACACCAAGTACGTGTTCTGCAACGCCGAGTTCATCATTCCGCACCCCAATGACGGCCACACCTTCGACCTGCAAGACAAAAACAGCTTCACCATGTTCAACGCTATCGATGCGGAAAAAATGGAAATGGCCTTCCAGGTCATCGTCGACGGCAACCTCGACAACGCCGACATGGACTACACCGGTAAATACGCGGCGGCCACGTGCTACAACTCGGAAAAGGCCTCCGACCTGGGCGGCATGATGCGCAATGAGCGCGACTGGGTGGTGGTGTTCAACATCCCGCGCATCGAGGCGGCGATCAAGGCCGGCAAGTTCATCAACCTCGACGGCGTCAAGGTGCCGGTGGTGGACGGGCGCAAGGGCGACGATGGCAAGGACAGCGAATTCACCCGCTATATCCCGGTGCCGAAGAACCCCCATGGCTGCAACACCTCGCCGGACGGCAAGTACTTTATCGCCAACGGCAAGCTGTCGCCGACCTGCACCATCATCGCCATCGACAAGCTCGACGACCTGTTCAGCGACAAGATCAAGGACCCACGCGGCGTGGTCGTCGGCGAGCCGGAGCTGGGCCTGGGCCCGTTGCACACCACCTACGATGGGCGGGGTTTTGCCTATACCACGCTGTTTATCGACAGTCAGGTGGTGAAGTGGAACATCGCCGAAGCCATCCGCGCCTATGGCGGCGAGAAGGTCAACTACATCAAGCAGAAGCTCGATGTGCACTACCAACCGGGCCACAACCATGCGTCGTTGACCGAAACCCGGGATGCCGACGGCCAATGGCTGGTGGTGCTCAGCAAGTTCTCCAAGGACCGCTTCCTGCCCACCGGCCCGTTGCACCCGGAAAACGATCAGTTGATCGATATCTCGGGCGATGAAATGAAACTGGTCCACGACGGCCCGACCTTCGCCGAACCCCATGACTGCGTAATGGCGCGGCGTGACCAGATCAAGACCAAGAAAATCTGGGAGCGTAACGACCCGTTCTTTGCCGAAACCGTGGCCATCGCCGCCAAGGACGGCATCAAGCTGGAGACCGATAACAAGGTGATCCGCGACGGCAAGAAAGTGCGGGTGTACATGACCTCCATGGCGCCGACTTACGGCCTCACCGAATTTACCGTCAAGCAGGGCGATGAGGTCACGGTGACCATTACCAACATCGACCAGATCGAGGACGTGACCCACGGCTTTGTCATGACCAACCATGGCGTGAGCATGGAAATCAGCCCGCAGCAAACGTCTTCCATCACCTTCATCGCCGACAAACCGGGGCTGCATTGGTACTACTGCAGCTGGTTCTGCCATGCGCTGCATATGGAGATGGTAGGGCGCATGTTGGTGGAGCGCGCTTAACGGCGGGCACCCACCAAAAGTGTGGCGAGCGGGCTTGCCCGCGCTGGGCTGCGGAGCAGCCCCAAACCCGGCGGCCGCGGCCTATCTGAAGAACCGCAGCGGGCTTGTTGGGGGCTGCTTCGCAGCCCAGCGCGGGGCAAGCCCGCTCGCCACAGCAGCCCGCTCGCCACAATAAGCCCGCTTTCACAGGGGATCTGTTTTGATCAAAAGGAATACTCCGTGGCTCGACCCCGCACGTTATTGATCGGGTGTGTGTGGCTGCTATTTTCGGCCACCGCCAGCGCCGCTTTACTGCCCATCACCGACTTACCGTTGGTAGCCGCAGGCCCGCAGCACTGGCGCCTGCCCGCCGGCGATTACCAGGGCTCTTTCAGCATCGACCAACCCCTGCAAATCACCTGCGAACCCGGTGCGGTGATCCACAGCCAGGGCTTGGGCAACGGCTTGCTGATCAGCGCTGCCGACGTCACCGTCGAGGGCTGCACCTTCCTCGACTGGGGCCATGACCTCACCGCAATGAACGCGGCGATCTTCATCCAACCCAAGGCCCACGGCACCTTGATCAAGGGCAACGACATGCGCGGCCAGGGTTTTGGCGTGTGGGTCGATGGCACGGAGGATGTGAGCGTGATCGACAACCAGATCCAGGGCGACCCCACCATGCGCTCCCAGGACCGGGGCAATGGCATCCACCTGTATGCGGTCAAGGGCGCGCGGGTGATTGGCAACCAGGTGCGCGACGCCCGCGACGGCATCTACATCGACACCTCCAATGGCAACCTGCTGCAAGGCAACACGCTGGAAGACCTGCGCTATGGCATCCACTACATGTTCGCCAACGACAACCAGGTGCTCGACAACATCACCCGCCGCACCCGTACCGGCTACGCCTTGATGCAAAGCCGCAAGCTGACGGTGATCGGCAATCGCTCGGAAGAGGACCAGAACTACGGGATCCTGATGAACTACATCACCTATTCCACCCTGCGCGACAACGTGGTCAACGATGTGCGCGACGGCACCACGGGCGACACCATGATCACCGGTGCCGAAGGCAAGGCACTGTTTATCTATAACTCGCTGTTCAACAGCATCGAACACAACCACTTCGGGCGCAGTGCGGTGGGCATTCACCTCACGGCCGGCTCCGAAGACAACCGGATTGCCGGCAACGCCTTTGTCGGCAACCAGCGCCAGGTCAAGTACGTGGCCACACGTTTGCAGGAGTGGTCGGCGGATGGCCGGGGCAATTACTGGAGCGACTACCTGGGCTGGGACCGCAACAGCGATGGCCTGGGGGATGTGGCCTACGAGCCCAACGATAACGTCGACCGCCTGCTGTGGCTGTATCCCCAGGTGCGCCTGTTGATGAACAGCCCCGGCATCGAGTTGCTGCGCTGGGTGCAACGGGCGTTTCCGGTGATCAAGTCGCCGGGGGTAATGGACAGCCATCCGCTGATGAAAGACCCCACGCTTTCCCTGCTCAAGGAGCCCGCATGATGCCTGTCGTCGAAATCCAAGGCGTGACCCAGCGTTATGGGCACGCCACTGTGCTGCATGACTTGCACCTGAGCCTGGCGCCGGGAGAGGTGCTGGGCCTGTTCGGCCATAACGGCGCGGGCAAGACCACCAGCATGAAGCTGATCCTTGGTTTGTTGCAGGCAAGCAGCGGCCAGGTGCGGGTGTTTGGCCGGGCGCCCAGCGATCCCCAAGTGCGGCAGATGCTCGGGTATCTACCGGAAAACGTGACCTTCTACCCGCAACTCAGCGGCCTGGAGACCTTGCAGCATTTTGCCCGGCTCAAGGGCGCGCCGATGAGCCAGGTCGCGACGCTGCTGGAAGATGTTGGCCTGACAGCGGCGGCGCGGCGGCGGGTCAAGACCTATTCCAAGGGCATGCGCCAGCGCCTCGGCCTGGCCCAGGCGCTGCTTGGCGAACCACGCTTGCTGCTGCTGGACGAGCCCACCGTGGGCCTCGACCCGATCGCCACCCAGGATTTGTATCGCTTGCTCGACCGCCTGCGCGGGCAGGGCACCAGCATCATCCTTTGCTCCCATGTGCTGCCGGGCGTGGAAGCACATATCAACCGCGCCGCGATCCTCACCCAGGGCCGCCTGCTGGCCCTCGGCACCCTGGCGGCGTTGCGCGAAGAAGCCGGGCTGCCGACCCTGATCCGCAGCAGTGGCCTGCAACGCGCGGCGCTCTTGCAAAAACGCTGGAGCGAGGCCGGCCACGTGACCCGGCGCTGGGGCGCGGAGGGCCTGCAAGTGGCTGCGTTCAATGGCAACAAGCTGGACCTGTTGCGTCAGTTGCTCGACCAGGAAAGCCCCAGCGATGTGGAAATCGTCGTGCCGTCCCTGGAAGACCTGTACCGCCATTACATGGACAGCCCTGCGGAGCGTGCCCTATGACGCCGATCTGGAACATTGCCCGCAAGGAATTCAGCGATGGCCTGCGCAATCGCTGGTTGTTAGCGATCAGCCTGTTGTTTGCGGTGTTGGCCATCGGCATTGCCTGGCTAGGTGCGGCGGCGTCCGGGCAACTGGGCTTTACCTCGATCCCGGCGACCATCGCCAGCCTGGCGAGCCTGGCGACCTTTCTGATGCCGTTGATTGCGTTGTTGCTGGCCTATGACGCGATTGTCGGCGAGGACGAAAGCGGCACCTTGCTGCTGTTGCTCACCTACCCCCTGGGGCGCGGGCAGATCCTGCTGGGCAAATTCGTGGGGCATGGGTTGATCCTGGCCCTGGCGACCTTTATTGGATTTGGTTGCGCCATGCTCGCCATTGCGTTGCTGGTGGATCACGTCGAGTTCAGCCTGCTGCTTTGGGCCTTTGGTCGATTCATGCTGACGTCGACCTTGCTCGGCTGGGGCTTTCTGGGGCTGGCGTATGTGTTGAGCAGCGTTTCGGCAGAGAAGTCCACGGCGGCCGGGCTGGCCCTGGGCGTGTGGTTCTTTTTTGTCCTGGTGTTCGACCTGGCGTTGCTGGCGCTGCTGGTCATCAGCGAGGGCCAGTTCAGCCCGACGCTGCTGCCCTGGCTATTGCTGTTCAACCCGGCGGATGTGTACCGGCTGATCAACCTGTCGGGCTTCGATACCGGCCCGGCGTCGGTGGGCGTGATGGCGTTGGCGGGCGACCTGGCAGTGCCGACGGCGGTGTTGTGGTTGTGCCTGGCTTTATGGGTCGTAGGGCCGCTGGCCTGGGCCTATTGGCTGTTTGGGCGGCGCGCAGCCTGAGTTTTTATTAGTGGAGCAGATGAGCATGAAAATCGGGTTGGTATTGCTGTTGAGCCTGCTGTTGGTCGGGTGTGACAAGCCGGTGGAGGCGGGCGTAGGTGATGGGCCGGTGGCGTTTCATCCAGCCGATGAATGCCATGTGTGCGGGATGGTGATCAGCGAATTCCCAGGGCCCAAGGGCCAGGTGGTGGAGCAGGGCGCGGCACAGAAGTTTTGCTCGACCGCAGAAATGCTCGGCTGGTGGTTGCAGCCGGAAAACCATCACGCCCAGTCAAAGCTGTATGTGCATGACATGGGGCGCAGTCATTGGGACACCCCGGATGATGCCCATCTGATCGACGCCAGGACGGCGTACTACGTGCTCGGCACCGGGCTCAAGGGCGCCATGGGCGTGGTGCTGGCCACGTTTGCCGAGCAGGCGGTGGCACAGAAAGTCGCGGCGGATACCGGCGGGCGGGTGCTGCGCTTTGAGGAGATCGACCTGGCGTTGCTACAACAGCCGGCAGGCATGTCCCATAGCGGACATTGATACTGATCCCAACCCAAGCAAATACCGCTGTTGTGAGCAGATACGGCTGTTGTGGCGAGCGGGCTTGCCCCGCGTTGGGTTGCGAAGCAGCCCTAAACCCGGCCATCGCGGTTTATCTGGAGAAATGCGGCGGGCTTATTGGGGCTGCTTCGCAGCCCAACGCGGGGCAAGCCCGCTCGCCACAGGGGGAGTTCGTCAGCTCATATAGGGACGTGCGGTACTGCCTTAACGGTTGACCAACTTCGCCGGCAAGGCGATCACCAGCAAACAACTGAGCACCAGGCTGGCGGCAAAGAACCACATCGCCCCGGCGCTGCTGCCAGTCACGTCGATAGCCAGGCCCATCAACGAGTT
This sequence comes from Pseudomonas sp. WS 5027, assembly GCF_012985695.1. Classification (NCBI taxonomy): domain Bacteria; kingdom Pseudomonadati; phylum Pseudomonadota; class Gammaproteobacteria; order Pseudomonadales; family Pseudomonadaceae; genus Pseudomonas; species Pseudomonas sp. WS 5027. The sequence goes on from NZ_JAAQWU010000004.1 coordinate 232,682, forward strand.
GCTGACCAAACCGGCGATGTTCGCCAGGGAGCAGGCCAGAGCAAAACCGGTGGCTGCCGCGGTGCCGGTGAGGAAGGTTGCCGGCAAGGCGAAAAACACCGGCACCGCGCCAAGGATCGCCGCCGAAGCCACGGCAAACAGGGCCACGGTGGCGACCACGTTATGGGTGAAGAACGTGCTGCTGGCCATGGCCACGGCGCCCACCAGAAACGGCACGATAATGTGCCAGCGGCGCTCACGGTATTTGTCGGAACTGGCGCCGATCAGCAGCATGCCGGCCAGCGCGGCGATGCTGGGCAGGGCGGTGAGCAGGCCGATATGGAAGGTGTCGCTGATCCCCGCGTTGCGGATCAGGGTCGGCATCCAGAAACCCATGGCATAGGCACTGAGCAGGATCGAAAAATCGATCCCGCCGAGCATCCACACCTTGAGGTTGAAGAACCCATCACGAAAGCGCCGCGGGCTGTGGCTGGCCTGGCTGGCATCGGCGTGCAGTTGCTGTTGCAGCAAGGTCTTTTCAGCGCCAGACAACCATTTGGCCTGGTGATAGGTATTGGGCAGCGCCCAAAACGCCAGCACTCCCAACAGCACGCTGGGCAGTGCTTCAAGCAGGAACAGCCATTGCCAGCCACGCAGGCCGCCCAGTTGGTCGAAGTGACTCATGATCCAGCCGGACAACGGCCCGCCAATCACACTGGACAGCGGCAGGCCGATCATAAAGAGCGCAATCACCCGCCCCCGGCGATGGGTGGGGAACCAGGTGGTCAGGTAATACAACACCCCCGGCAGGAACCCGGCCTCGGCGACGCCCAGCAAAAACCGCAGGACATAGAACTGGGTGGTGGAGGTGACCAGCAACGTGCAGGCCGAGAGCAGGCCCCAGGTGATCATGATGCGGGCAATCCAGATCCGCGCGCCGACACGCTCCAGGATCAGGTTGCTCGGCACTTCAAACAGGATATAGCCGACAAAAAACAGGCCGGCGCCCAGGCCGAAGGCGGTTTCGCTGAACTGCAACTGGTCTTGCATTTGCAACTTGGCAAAACCGATGTTGATCCGGTCCAGATAGGCGGCCAGGTAGCAGAAACACAGGAAGGGAATCAACTTCCAGGTGATCTTGCGGTACAGCGCGTGGATCGGGTCGGCGACCGTGGGCATCGGTGAGTCTCATGGGCATTGAGTTGGGCGGGGCGAATATAGCATTCCGTCACCGACAAGCTCTGTCTGAAACGCGCCAACTGACTGGGGTTGGTGTGCGAAAGAAGCTACGTTTAACGCTTCTAATAAAACAGAGTATCCACGGATGAACTACCAACCCTTTACCCGAACCTTGATCGCGACGGCCCTGGTCCTGACATTCAGCGGTGTGCAGGCGGCCTCCCAGGCCCCGGTGGCCGGTGAAAACGGCATGGTGGTGACGGCCCAGCATTTGGCGACCCATGTGGGTGTCGATGTGTTGAAGGCCGGCGGCAACGCCGTGGATGCGGCCGTCGCCGTGGGTTACGCCCTGGCGGTGGTCTATCCGGCAGCGGGCAACCTGGGGGGCGGTGGGTTCATGACCGTGCAACTGGCGGACGGGCGCAAGACCTTCCTCGACTTCCGCGAAAAAGCCCCCTTGGCGGCCACCGCCGACATGTACCTGGACAAGGACGGCAACGTCGTCCCTGGCCTGAGCGCCAAGGGCCACCTGGCAGTCGGCGTGCCCGGCACCGTCTCCGGCATGGAACTGGCTCTGAGCAAATACGGGACCCTCAAGCGCGCCCAAGTGATTGCGCCGGCGATCAAGCTGGCGGAAGACGGTTTTGCCCTCGATCAGGGCGATATCGACATGCTGCACAGCGCCACCGAAGAGTTCAAAAAAGACCAGGACCTGCGTGGCATCTTCCTCAACAAGGGTGAGCCACTGCAGGTCGGGCAGAAACTGGTGCAAAAAGACCTGGCCCGCACCCTGCGGGAAATTTCCGCCAAAGGCACCGATGGCTTCTACAAAGGTTGGGTGGCCAAGGCCATCGTCGACTCCAGCCAGGCAGGCAAGGGCATCATCGCCCAGGCCGACCTGGACAAATACCAGACCCGCGAACTGGCGCCTATCGAGTGTGACTATCGCGGCTACCACGTAGTCTCGGCGCCGCCACCCAGTTCGGGCGGCCTGGTGATCTGCCAGATCATGAACATCCTCGAAGGCTACCCCATGGCCGAACTGGGCTACGGCTCGGCCCAGGGCACCCATTACCAGATCGAAGCCATGCGCCATGCCTACGTCGACCGCAACAGCTACCTGGGCGACCCGGACTTTGTACAGAACCCAGTGGAACACCTGCTGGACAAGAACTACGCCGCCAAACTGCGCGCCGCCATCGAGCCGCAAAAGGCTGGCGACTCCATGGCCATCAAGCCCGGCGTCGCGCCCCATGAAGGCAGCAACACCACCCATTACTCCATCGTCGACAAATGGGGCAACGCGGTGTCGGTGACCTACACCCTCAACGACTGGTTCGGCGCTGGCGTCATGGCCAGCAAGACAGGGGTGATCCTCAACGACGAAATGGATGACTTCACCGTCAAAGTCGGCGTGCCCAACATGTACGGGCTGGTCCAGGGCGAAGCCAACGCCATTGCTCCAGGCAAGGCGCCACTGTCGTCCATGAGCCCGACCATCGTCACCAAAGACGGCAAGGCCGTGATGGTCATCGGCACACCGGGCGGCAGCCGCATCATCACCGCCACCTTGCTGACCATCCTCAACGTCATCGACTACAAAATGAACATCCAGGAAGCCGTCAACGCCCCGCGCTTCCACCAACAGTGGATGCCCGACAGCACCAACCTCGAGACCTTCGCCCTGAGCCCCGACACCCAGAAAATCCTCGAAAGCTGGGGCCACAAATTCGCCGGCCCCCAAGACGCCAACCACCTGGCCGCCATCCTCGTCGGCGCCCCATCCCTGGACGGCAAACCCGTGGGCAACAACCGTTTCTACGGCGCCAACGACCCACGGCGCAATACCGGGCTGTCATTGGGCTACTAAGCGTAGACAGGGCAGGGGCCAGCCGCCTCTGCTCTGCTTCACAGAAGAATATTTTTTGAAATCAAGGGGTTGCCAGCCTCGGCAAATGAGTACATAATTGCCGCCATTGAACGCACTGAGTCATAAAAAACTTCAATGTTTTCAATGAGATAGAGTAGAGGCAAGCTTCACATAGCCCACTCAAGTTTATATGCGGTGAATGTCGGTTGTGTTGGCATTGATCGTTTGAGGCCGAGTAGCAAAATGGTTATGCAGCGGATTGCAAATCCGCCTACGCCGGTTCGATTCCGACCTCGGCCTCCACTCTTAAAGCCCCGTAGATCAATGGTCTACGGGGTTTTTTATTGCCTGTGATTTGGGATCGTTTCCGCAACTTTTAGGATCGTTTCCGCAACCTGTGTGTTTTCGGTAGGTGATAAGCCAGCTTCCGCCGAGTCTGGCACAGGCATTGCCGACAATCATTTTGGAGGAGGTCAGTGGCGACTGACTTGCTCCTGATGCGTGCTTGAAGATTGATTCATGTTGCGGTAGTCACAGTGCCAGCATAAGCTCACGCGGCAGCATCAATGCCCCTTTGTCTAGACGTGAGAGCGCGGGCCACACGGACGGAACAGGGTTGTAGTTAGGCTTATTGAAATTGATCCTGCCACAGAGCGGACATAAACAGGGATGTCAGTTATGCATGCAATCGCTCCATACTCCATACGTTTTTTTGACCCGAACAGCACCGCTATTAAGATCGAGGATAGATATTCTAAACTTGATAAAGTTGGTGCCTATGATGCCTTTAAAATTCTAGAGGACTATTTCAAGAGGGTTGATGATAAGTTTGTAATTGCAGAAGATACCAAACAGGTTTACAGATTCAAAGGCATGGCGGCGGATCCGGCAAAGCGGCAAGTCGCTGGCTGGTTCGAAGTCGGAAGCTATGGTGTCAAAAATGATATTATAGATATAAAAACAGGCAACGTGGACTACCAGAAGACGCAAGAGAATGCGGAGATAATAAGGCACTACGTTAGATTTTTTGTACCCTCTGGTTTTAATGAGGGTATCGCCCTGCTTCATAGCTTCAAAGGAGCGGGAATAAAAACGCTTCTTCATGAATTGCTTCGTGTTGAGTTTGTAAGAATTACTAAGCTAAATTTACAAATGAATCCTTTAGCCTACAAGAAAGCGTTTGTAAGCTGGGAAAAAGCTGCGGCGAAAGAGATAAGACTGACGAAATTTGAAGGCATGAGTGATCTGACTGATCAGATAAAAAAATTAGGACACAAAGAGCAACAATTAATTATTAAGCCGCCAAGTCGTTCATCCTTAGGTCTGTTCAAGGATTACTTAGATCCCAATAGCGATAAGTATAAGGTTGTGGAGTACCTGTCACCAATGTGCGCACACGTGAAGGTAGTGGTTGAGCTGGGAGGTAAGCGCCGGACTTTCACGATTGGTCGACCGGCAGACGAGCAGGTTTGCGAAATTGCCATCGACGAAGAGGATGTGGATTTCATTGCAGGGAACCCTGTCGGAAGCTCTCTGCATAAATGGTGTACTATAGTTTTGCAGGACCTGGCAGACGCGCTTTATCCTAAGATGGGGGTGAAAGTATGAGTAGCAAAGTCAATGTCACCGAAATTTTTTTAGGGCATATTGCAACTCTTTCTGATCCGGAGGGTAAAAGATCGATAGGCGATTATATTACCTTTTTTCTTGTGCCTGGTTTAGTTGCGGGACTTGGTTTGTTAGCAGGCTATAATTTAAATAAAGATGTATCCTCTATGCTTGTAAATTTTGGTGCGATTTTCACCGCGTTGCTGTTGTCGGTATTGGTGCTTGTATATGATCAGGAAAGCAAGTTGGAGGCGAATAAGCAAACGGATACTTTGTATTCTCCAAAAAAAGAGCTTCTTGGTCAGTTGTACTACAATATCTGTTTTTCAATATTGAGTTCTATAGTGCTAGTGGCATTGTGTTTTGTGCATTCCGTAGTGTTTAAACTGGTGCACGAATTCGGAGCCGGGGATGCAGTTATTCACTTTAGTTATGCTAAGTATCTGATCACGCCTTTAGTTATATTTGTGACGGCTAATCTCTTGCTAACTATTGTTATGATCGTGAAAAGAATGCACGCGATGCTGACAATTTAACGTACTCGCTTATACGTCAGCGCGGTGCACTCTTCACATCGTGGGATTTACAATTTCGCCTACCCTTCGATATACCTTCTTGGTCATCTCCTCAGTGGAGTGGCCGAGTAAGCGGCTGGCGTGCGTAAGTTCGATCTCGCTGGCGGCTTTAGGCCGGATGTCCTTGAACTGGAACTGGCGGATCAGTATGGCCAAAGCCGAGTCTCCGTCGGCGCCTGCTTTGATAGCGGCTTTCTCGCGAGCTTCATCCCAGCGGTTACGCAGCATCTGCTGGCTCATCCGTAGACCGGACGTATTTGTGATCAGCCTAGATGTTTTTATGCCGTTGAGCGCGCGACGTTCCTGCAGGTCATCGATGAAGGCGCTCAGCGCGGATTGCACGCCGGCGTCTTCCAGGCGAAGGCGTAGTTTCTTTTCGGTTTTTCCCTGCTTGATCATCAAGAAGCCGGCGTTCAGGTCGGTGGTGGCTACCTTGAGCACATCGGCCGGGCGCTGTCCTGTCAGATAGGCCAGGTCCATGGCGTCCTTGAGTTCCTGCACGGCTTCGGTGTACACCGCATTCCAGACAATATCGCCGGCGTAATAGTCCCGAGGTTTTTCCTTGTTGCGCCGAACACCGAAGCACGGGTTGGCGTTGTTAGTCAGACCCCATTCGCGGGCGATCGTGAACATGTGCGATAGCAGCGCGATTTCACGGTTGGCCCTGACTTTTGCTGTCCTGGCGTCCCGGTACTGCGCAACCACCTGGGGTGTGATCGAATCAATGGGGGCTTTTTCAAACGCTTTCCTGAGCTGTTTGAGTTCCTTCATGTTGTCGGACTGGGTGCGCAAGCCCTTAGTAGGGATGATCTCTTTCACGTACCTGTCGAACAGAGAGCCCAACAGATGGCAGGGCTTCGGGGGCGCTCGCCGCTCCAGCCTGGCCCATTCCACTTTGGCCTGGTCTAGATCGCCGCCCAGTGGAATCTCTTTGCGCTTGCCGTTGGCGTCCCTGCCATTGTAGTAATACCCCGTCCAAATTTTTCCGCTCTTGAGGACGGCGTTACGGCGGATCATCCGCGGTGGTAGATCCAGGTTGGCTGCATTTTTCCGGCGCATTGATCAGCTCACGTTCGCAAGATCAAGCGACCAGGTTTCGGCCGTTGGATTGACTGCAGACGGGGTGACACCAGCCAACTTCATTCGGGCATACACCCGGCCCACGATCGGGCGACGGGAACCGGTCAGAACATGCTCCCATTGGTTTTCGGTCAACCACTGAATTTGCTTGGACGGGATTTGATAGCCGGTGATGGTGGCCAGCTCTTCGTCGGCCAGGGTCTCGCTTTGGAATTCCATCTTGTTGTGGGAAGTACTGTTGTTCATGGCAAGTCCCTCAGTCGCCACAGAAGCAGGCGATCGCTTCGTCGTGGTCGGCGAACATGTCGAATTGAGTGTCGGAGTAGTCGATCATTTGCTGATAGCCGGGTCGGTCGAAGCGGAAGCGGGCGCCGTCACCGGTGAACTTGCCGCCGGATACCACTTCGCTTTCCATCCGAGCCCACCAAGCGGCTTTGTGGCGGTCGCTGGCTATGATCGAATAGACCTGCTTGGCACCCTTGAGGAAGCAAAGGTCGCAGTTACCTTCAAGGGTTCGGCCGTTGATAGTCGGCAACATCAGGTCGAACGGCTGGCTTGCCCAGAAGCCAGTCACGTCCTGTACGCCGACACCAGCATCAGCAAGAGGCATAACCATCGTGGCCCACTTGCTTTCGGTGGTGCTTTTGCGGTGCCGGATCTTCACCACCCGGCGCGGCTCGTCGGCACGGATGCCTGTCATCATGTCTATCGGGGCCTCCTCGGTTGAAAGGCCCAGGCTGCGCAGGTACTTGTGGATTATTCTGATCTTGAGGTCGATGGTGCAGAACCGGGTGACCGGGTTTGGAAGGTATTTCCGTTTGCGTATCAGCGCCTCGAAAGGCTCACCTTGGCGGCTGGCGGTGGCGTAATCCACCACCGCAAACCCCGCGTCATCGTCGCGGAACTCGAGCCAGACAATCGACACCGCCCAACGCTCGGCGCATTCCCGAACGAACTCAAGGGTGGCTGGGTGTTCCTTCCCGGTGTTGGCGAAGGTGACGACCAGATCGCTCAAGTCGTGGTTGTTCTCCAGCACCTGGTGAAGCATGTAAGCGCTGGTGCGTCCGCCTGAGAAACTAACCACAGTGGCGCCTGATAATGAGTAGTGTCGTGCGACCTGTAGGGCTGAGCAGTTCATGGTCATGCCGCGTGCCTCCGGCGATGATTGCTCTGCATCAGTTCCATCAGGCGCGAGAAGAACGCCGCTGAGGCGTATTCCGCTGGCAGTGGGACGATGGCATCCGCCATTGGCTCTATGCCGCGCAGGCAATTCCACTCGCCGGGGTGCTCTGGCATCAGGTCGCGTCGCTCGGTGGCTAGGGCCACCATGTCAGCTTCTTTAACGCAGGCAGGCAGATCGATCTGAATGTCGAAGCGATCGCAAACCGCGAGCCAGATTTGATGTTCGACGTACTGGTATTCAGGCATCACCGCTTTGAGCGGGCGCGTCATGTCACCGATGTAGGCCTCGGTCGCGTCGTGCAGCAGCGCCACCAGCTGGTGTTCGACAGGTACCAGGCTGGCAACAATCAGGCTGTGCTGCGCCACGCTGTAGTGAGCGCGGGTGTGCCCGTTGAATCGGCACAAGCGCGACAGGGCGTGCGCGATATCCACCGGCTTGATCATGGATGCGGTCGGACGCAGCAGGTCGAACTGCTGGCCGCTTTGGGTGAGGATCCAGGTCATGCTGCATCCTCCGCATTGAGTGGTGCAGGATAGGCCGCTAACCACATCTTCGCGGCGAAGGCGGTCAGCTGTCGGCGTTGCTTGTTCACCCTGGCGACCATGATTTCTGTCCCGGGGAACGCTTGCCAGGTTTCCACGGCCAGTCCCAGCGACGTGGTGATCTTCGTCATCAGTTCGTGGTCCGCGATGGTGCAGGCTGGCGAAGCGGCATGCTGCTCGCGGGCCAGGTTGACGCCACGATCAAAGCCGCGCGCAAAGGCTTTCTTGCTCGTTTTGACCAGGAAGAAAGCGGTTGCAATCCAGCCCGCGAGCAGGCCGGCGACGATGATGTAAGTTTCGATTTGCATGTGCTGTATGCCTCGTTAGAGCCCGCCGCCGGACAGTTTTGGTGAGAGGACGGCGGCGGGGTGTTGCAGGTGGTTAACCCAGGTTGAAGGTGCCGATCGTCAAGGTCGCGGAACCGCCGACTTCTTTTTGAACGACTTGTTTGAACTCTTGCGCCAGGTCTTCGCGCAGCTGAGCTTCGCCAATCCAGCGCAGGCGGAGTGCGGGCTTATCGCCGCCAGTCAGCACGGCTACGCGCAAGCGGATGGTGCGTGCGATCAGCCCTTCGTAAGGGGCCACAGTGAACAGGAATTCAGCCGGCAGACCTTCGGACGACTTGGCCTCGATCTGGTCCATCGCCGAACGGGAAGCGCTCATGTCGCCAACTACGTGTTCGCTCTTGCGCGCTTGTTCGATGCTAATGGAGCGAATCGCGCCGGCAGCCTTGCGCAGGTCAATCTCTTTGTTGTCAGCGTCCAGGGCTTTCAGGTTCGGTGCCCAGTCCTCGATCCAGTCGCTAAGATCCTTCTGGGCGTGCTGGCGTTGTGCTGCACATTCAAGTGCGAGGAACGCAGCAGTCTTTTTCAGGCCGAGGGTTGCGGTGTAGTCACCATGGCCCGGCTCCGTTGCGGTGCCGAGGTTGAAGTACACGGTACAGGCCATCGAATCACCGTCTACAAAGCCCGCGACTGCTGGACCTTTGGCGGAGATCACATAGTCCGCAAAGTCTTTCAACGAGTGGGTGGCCAGCGAGCCACGGAAGCGGCTGCGCAGCTCCTGAAACTTTTCAATACTGTGGATCTTGACGTCGGCCGGCAGCGCCAGAACTGGCGTGAAGGTGCCCAACGATTTGGCGTGGGCGAGCAGGGCGGTGTCTTGAATGAGTTGAATTGCACGAGCTTCCATTGGATCTATTCCTGTTTTGGTGAGAGGTATGGAGCGGTGAAGCGTTACTACTTGGCGTGAATCGGTGCGTCTTCGCGAGAAAACATCTGATCGGCATGAGGTGTTTCGGGGAACAGCGTAAGACAGCCGCCCGAGCCGACATGCATAGGCGTGTCGAGGGTGGTGTCTTCGCTGCGGCTGCCGCGCTTGGTCGGTACCTTGTAGGCGAGCTTGTGGTTGACGGTGACCTGATGGCTGTCGGCGATCTGCTTCATGGTGAAGGTGAGCGTGACCGTGCCGACCTTCTTGTTGTCGACGACACCGGCCGCGACTTCCGAGAGGGCGTGACCGATTTGACTGGCGAAGACGCCGGCATTGAGTTCGCCAATAAACTCGGCGGTGTTGGTAGCTTTCATGTGCTGTGCCTCATTGGTGAGTTGCTGTTTGCCCCTGGTCGGCAGGGGCTACCGTTTGAATCAGGCCGCTTGCTTCGTCGCTTGGGCGTCGAGGTAGTCGGCCAGGTCGTGCAGGTAAACGACTGGCTTGGCTCGGGCCGAGCAGTGCAGGCGCTTGACCACTAGGGCGATCCGACCGGCCTTGATTTCGCTCAGCAGGTAGCGGTCGGTGCGGATGTGCGTAAAGTACTGTTCACGTACAGCGGTCAAGGTTGGGCACGGCGTGGCGAACTGGCGCCGGAGTTGTTCCAGGGTGGTGGTCACGCGCGCTCCTCCCCATGCCCCTCCTTTCGGGGCACCAGCTTGAGGCGGATCAGTTCGGCGAGACCTTCTTTGCTCTTGCCCTTGGCCGCTGCCAGGACGTTGCCCTCGGCGTCTGCGACGACGGCGCCGTATGGGTATTCCGGGCACTTCACCGGGGTCACGTAGGCGACTTGACCGTCAGAAATCACTGCGTCGACGCAGCGGAACACTTCGGCCAACTCGACCGACACGCAGGGCAATGACTCCAGCAGCGCGACAGCTTCGGCCGAGGCACCAATCAGCGTGGCGCGGCTGATCACCGTTGGGTGGTTGAGGTACATCGGCACCAGTTTCAAGGCGCCTACAGCGGAATTGATGGCGTTCGGCGTCTTCATGCTGCTGCGTCCTTCTTGGTGATGGAGATGTCCAGCTTCTTGGCGATCCACTCAACACCCGCTTCCTTGACCATTACTACGGAGTAGTGGGTGTAGTTGCAGAGTGTTGGATTCCAGCGGCTGCGCGGGTCGGAAAACAGGTAGCCGCGCTCGCGGTGAGCTGCGGCCAGGTCGCCGGATGAATTGATCACGCCGAGTTCCCGCAACCTGGTGCGGAAGGCGCGGGGCTTGAGCCCGAGCAAAGCGGCTGTTTGATCCAGGGTGCGGTTCATGGCTGCTGGCCTCAGGCTGAGAGCTGATCGGCGCGCTGGTGGCGCTCGCGAATCATGAGGAACACCTCGTCCAGCGAGCGCAGGAACTCATCAACTGTGCCGTTGTTGCGCAGGATCAGATCGTTCTGGCGAACGGTTACCCCGGCCTCGCTGATGTGTGGGCTCACCGCTTGCGCGGCGTTGCGGCCGATGTGGATGACGGTGCCGCCCCGGCGTCGAATGAGGTGGGCCTCATTTTCGAAGCGCACGTCGCTGACGACGAAACCGATTACCGCGCCCAACGCCTTCATCATGTAGTCGAGGTTCTGTTCGGCGAGCTTCACCCAGACATCTGGGTGCACGGTGTTGCGTGCCCACTCGGTGCCCATCGACTGCATCAGTTGGCGCGGCGAACGTTCCAGCCAGGCCAGTGGCTGCTCCTTGCGGTCGCCTTCGAAGTCTGAAGGGTCGAGGTTGAAAATCGCCATCAGCCCATCGCGGAGCGGATCAGCGAATGCGTAGTGCTCCAGCAGGTAAGTGCCAACCAGGTGCTCGGCGGCGGTCGACTTGCCGGAGCGGGCACGGCCAGTGAGGCCAATCAGAAGAGGCTTCATGCTGCGTCGCCTCCCCATGGGCCCTGGTCATCGCTGGCAACCGCTGCAGGGGCGCGTGCAACGGTGGCGCGACCCAGATTGACGATGACCAGAAGGCCGGTGCTGCGCTGGATGCGTTCTACAGCGGCGGGGCTGGTTGCCGCCGCCGGGTGAAGGTAGACCGGGCAGCGGGTGTTGCTGTGCTGTGTCGTTTGCATGGTTCGTACTCTTTGGTGAGAGGAGTACGAGCGAGGCTATACATACGTTTCGACTCAGTCAATACGTTAGCGAATAAAATATACGTTTCGGAATGGTTGTGGGTCTTGACTCTTTTGGAGGGGGTTAAGGCGGGCAGTTAGTAGGTGGCAGTTTTGGCGGGCCACGCAGGGTTTCGTGAGTGAATTATGACGTCTAATATTTACTTCGCCGGGCCGACAAATAGGAATTTCAGTTCAGAGAGGCGATACGTGCTGATCAGTTCGATAAGCTCAGGTTGGTCGTCGTAGATCTCGTAAACGTATTGCTGGATGAAACCTTGGAGAGCTTGAACGAGCAGCTTTTCTTGCTCAAGAGACGTAAAGGTTTTACTCCCTACATCGTCGACAACCTTAATTTCCAGCTTGGTTCTTGGCTTGTTTGCCTTGCTGGGCGGGCGTTTGGCCGCGATAGCAACGCTGTCGTCATTGGTGTTTATCGATTCTCGAGGTATGAGTACTGAGTCCTGCCTACCGGTCCATAACCAGGTTGCGGTGACGGACAGCGCCTTGGCTATCTTTTCGACATTCTGCTGTCGTGGGCTCTGCGACTCGCCCGACATTATGCGATGAATGGTCGGTTGCGGAACGCCTGAGAGGCGCCCGAGTTCCGTTTGCGATAGACCAAGTTCGGTCATGCGGTCGGCTATTCGTTTGCGAAGCATCTGGGCACCCTCATTAAAAATACACGACCGTATTCTATTGCATGGGTGTATACGTGTGCGTATGATTCGAAACGAATAAACGCATTGGCAGCCACGATGAATATCCAAAAAATGCTGAAAGAGCTTCTGAGCCGAGGACATACCCAGCGCGGTATTGCCGTCCAGATTGGCACCACACAGCCAACCATTTTTCGGGCTGTCAATGGTGCGGACGTTAGATACGAATTGGGCAAAGCCATTGAGAATTTTTATACGCAGGAAGTCGAGTCAGATCGATTGAAAAGCGCATAAAGGGTGCCGGTCTGGGGCCTCTCACCAAAGATCCCCCAGACCGGCTACGACGACACACAGCACATGCACATCGGTCGTGGTCGTAGGATAGGGCGTGCCCGTTTCTATGGCTAGGCCGTAAATGGAGTATTTACGGTTATGAGTCGAACAGATCAATCACCGGCCGCTGGGCCGGTTCTTTCTCTCCGCAAAGCGATCTACCGCGCGGCCCATGATTACCGGGGCGGCGTGACTGCTTTGGCTCTTGATATGGTGCTCGATTACGACAGCCTGCAGAAGAAAGTTAAGCACGACGAAGAGCGTCGCTGGCTGGACCCTGATGAGTTGGAAGAGGTGATCAGGCTGACCGGCGATCCTTGCCTACTGGATGCGCTGGTCAGGCCGGCAGGTGCGGTTTGGTACAAGCCAATACCGGTACCGGCAACTGCCGACGCGCTGAAGGCCGTCGGCAAGATGCTCGAGGAGTCAGGCCAGTTCGTGGCCTGCATGCACGACGGCGCCGCCGACAACATCTGGGAGCCCCACGAAGTCCTCCTGCTGGAGCAGCGCGGCATGGATGTTATCCGTGAGGTACTGGGCATCATGGCTGGTGCGCGCAAGGCGATGGAGGGCGCTGACAATGTCTGATGATATCGATATCGCCAACGATGCAGCCGAATATTTCCGCCAGCTCGCACTGGCGCGCCGTCCGCGCCCGACGTGCTCCGTCAGCGCGCAATTCTGTGAGGATTGCGACGAGCCTATCCCGTTACTTCGTCAACAGACGATCCAGGGTTGTGCAACCTGCGTTAGTTGTCAGGGGTTGCGGGAGCGGCGGCGATGAGTGAGCAATCCACCAGCACAGCGATAGCGTCCTGGGCTCGCCGCTACATCGAAACCTTTAACCTTGCCCTGGTCCCAATTGACCCGGGCGAAAAGGCACCGAAGGGCATGGGCTGGAACAAGCCGGGCGGCTACATCACCGACCCGGCTGCAGCGGAAACATTCTGGCAACGCAACCCCAACCACAACCTGGGCGTAGTGCTCGGGCCAAGCCGTGTTTGCTCATTGGACGTTGACGATGTGCAGTGGACGCGGTTTGTGCTGTTTGACCAGATGGGCCTCGATCTGGATGCGATGGCGGTGGTCTATCCGACCATCGTTGGCAATCCTCTACGGTTCCGCGTGCTGTTCAAAATGCCAGATGACATCGAGCTGACACGCCACTCGCTTTCCTGGCCCAATGAGAATGACCCTGATGGATCGATTCACAAGGCGTTGATGGCTCGGGCGAAGGCGGCGAAAGAGCAGGGCGATACTGCTGATGAGGCCGCAGCGAAAGCCGAGGCTGAGGAATATAAACGCTTCACGGTGTTTGAGTTGCGTGCGGGCCTGGTGCAGGACGTATTCCCGCCATCGATCCATCCGGGTACTGGCAAGCCGTACACCTGGCGTACTCCGCCGAATGCTGCTGATGGTCTGCCGGTGCTTACCAACGAGCTTTTGAACATTTGGCAGAATTGGGACGTCTTCAAGCGCAACGCCGAGGCCGCGTGCCCTTGGGCGCCGAAACCGAAGAAGCCCGCCGCGAAACCTATCAAGCGTGCTCCAGCTGCTGACGGCAAACCCTCGGTGATTGATGAGTTCAACCGGTGCCACGATGTGGAAGAGCTGTTGCGTGCCCACGATTACATCAAGCGCGGTAACAAATGGCTGTATCCCCACAGCAGCACTGGGCTGCCAGGTGTGACGGTCACCGACCGCAAGGTCTATTCGCACCACGGCGCGGATCCGTTGGCCAATGGTCACCAGAATGACGCCTTTGAGGTGTTTTGCCTGCTGGATCACGATGGTGACCAGTCGAAGGCGGTGAAGGACGCCGCTCGGATGTTGGGGATGCAGCATTCCACGCGCCCAGCCCCACAAGATCTTCCCCCGTCCCCATCGGCGGATGCGGGCGAGCAGGACTCAGTCGCCACGCCCAGTGAGGCCGCTCCTGCTGCTGACGGGGGTGCGGGGGAACAGCTGACCTATGAGCAAGTACTCCGGCGGTACGTGTTGGTCGAGGGCACCACGCAGGTGTGGGACCTCGACAAAGCCCGAGTGATGAAGAAAACCGCGTTTGAGGCCCGTGTCGGTAAGCCGTTGGCGAAACAGTGGATGGACGACACCCTCAAAAAGCTGATCTCTGATGACAAGGTTAAGGAGATCGAGCAGGCCCGAAAGATGGCGGGCAAGAAGGGCGGTGCGCTGAACCTGGAGCCGATTGAGCGCTACGTATATATCGATGGGACCAAGGATGTTTGGGACCGTGAAAAAAAGCGACGCGTTGCCGAGGGTGCGGTAAAGATGGCCCTCGGCGATATGTACGGCATGTGGTTGAACAGTCCGGAGCGGCGCGTGGTCGACGTGGAGAACATCGTGTTCGACCCGACGATGACCAAGGATCCCAACGTCTATATCAACACCTTCGACGGATTGCCGATGGAGCCCAACCGCGATGACGCGGCGTGCGAGAACCTGCGGTGGTTGATTTCGTTCCTGTGCAACCATGATCAGTCGTCGCGGGATTGGCTAGTGAAGTGGTTGGCTTACCCGTTGCAGCACCTGGGTGCCAAGATGGATACGGCGGTGCTGGCTCACTCGACCATGGAGGGCTCGGGCAAAAGCCTGCTGTTCGCCGATGCGTTCGGGCTGCTTTACGGTCAGTACGCCGCCACGGTCGGGCAGACTCAGCTCGAAAGCAACTTCAACGCGTGGCAAAGCCGCAAGCTGTGGTCAGTGTTTGAGGAAGTCGTAAGCCGCGACCAGCGTTACAACCAGGTCGGCAAGATCAAGCACCTGGTCACCGGCAAGACGGTGCGGATGGAGTCGAAGTTCATCAACGGTTGGGAGGAAGCCAACCACATGAATGCTGCGTTCCTCAGCAACGAGATTATGCCCTGGCCGATCGCGCCCAGTGATCGGCGCATGTTAGTGCTGTGGCCGATGGAGACACTGCCGGTTGAGCGTCAAAAGGCCGTGGGCCGTGAGCTGCTGAATGGTGGTGTCGAGGCGCTGTACGCATGGTTGTTGTCCATTAACCTGGGGGACTTTGACCAGCGCACCAGGCCACCCAGCACTGATGCGCGCGAGCGGTTGGTAGCGTTGAGTCGGGCCAGTTGGCAGACTTTCCTGTTCCTCTGGCAATACGGCGAGCTTGGGCGCGGTATGTGGGGCGCCTGTTTGTCGACCGACCTCTATGCGATGTTTCTGGAGTGGTGTCATCGCAACAAAGAGCATGTGATGAGTCAGACGAAGTTCTCATTGTTCATCAGCTCGGAGGTGGATAAGACCCGCGCCATCCCCTGGACTGACGGCAGTAATCGCAAGTTCGGGGCGTTCTTCTTTCCGCGTGATGACCAGGCTTCCCAGCCCCCATCAGTCAGTTCGGCCGACCTGGGCAAGGCGGTGGTTGCTTGGCGGGCGGCTGCGCGCCTAGCGGGCTGGAACGTCGACAATTGGGACCATATCAAGGCGGCTGCAGCATGAGTCCGACAAAAAGTGTGTTGGGTGTGTTGGGTGTGTGTTGGGTTGGTTTTCGATACCCCACACAGTTTGAAGCCTTCTATTTCGCGGCTTTCCGCCTTGTGTGTTGGGTGTGTTGGGTTTGGCGTCGCGCACGCGCATGGGCGACGTTATTTGAATCCATGGCAGCAACATTTTTTTCTTATGCGAGAACCGTTAAACCCAACACACCCAACACACTCAACACATTTGATTTAAAGCTATTGAATTTAAAGGGTTTTAGGTGTGTTGGGTTTGTGTTGGGTATGGCGTTTTTTGTGTCGGGTTGGGTTTTGAGCGTGGGAGCGGGGCGATGATCGAAGAAATGGAAACTCTGTTGAAGCATTGGGGCGAGCAAACGAGGCGCTGTGGCTCTGCCGGTGGTTTGGGCAGCCCGATGGCGACGATCATGGAGTGGGGTGGATGCGCGCCGCGTGGCACGCCTGGGTCGCGGATCCTTCTTGATGGCGGCGCTGGCATTGATGCTGTTGCGCAAGAAGTCGCGGCGGCGCTGGCTGAGGTGAGCCGTCAGGATGAACGTGGTCAAATGCTGGGGCGTCTGGCGGTGCTGCGTTATACCGATGACTCGGCGCCGACGTGGTTGATGCAGTTGCACCTGGTCGGGTCTCAGTCCCGAGCGAAGCAGACCTACTATGACTGGGTGCATAGCCTTCACCTGCGACTGCTACAGGCGTTGGCTGATCGGTCTGGGGCTCGTAAGTGGCTTACCGCTGGTCAGGGCGCTTTGCCTCAAAGTCTCCTCAAAGCTGCGTCAAAGTTGCGTCGAGTCAGTTAACCGAAATTGCCCCCTTTTCGGTTCCGTACTCAGGGGGTAAAAAGTCCCCACGATATGGAATTTGCGCCTCGGTGCTGACCTCGCACGTGCTGTGCACGCTTCACCCGGTTTCCCTAGACCGGTCACTTAACCCCGCTTCGGCGGGGTTTTCTTTTTCTGCCCGATGGGTGTCTGCAATGGAGTTATCAGCATGGGCGAGCCAGCTAGCACGGCTGCAACTGTTGTCGTGGCCGGCGGTGCCGGTGCTGCTGTAACGGGTTTGCTGACCGGTATTGATGGGCTCGCCGTGATCGGTGCTCTTGCTGGTGCCTTGGTGTTCTTCACCACCACCGAAGAGTTACCGGTGTGGAAGCGAGTTGTCTTCCTGCTGGTCTCGTTCGTGATGGGTTATCTGTTTGCCCCAGGCATGGCTGAGTTGGAGTTGTGGGGCACTCGTCCGTTCAAGTACTCCGGCCCGGCGGCATTCGGTGCATCGGTGTTGGTTGTCACGGTTGCGCTCGCCATTATCAAACGTCGCGGTCTCGATGCTGAACAGCAGGGGAGGCAGGATGGATAGTCACCTGATGCAGGAAGTCCTAACCCAGGCCACGTTCTGGTTGTGTGTGGCGTTGTTCGTTCGCCTGTTCACCTTCCGGCGCCGGGGCGCACGCTTCCGTCGAGACATGAGCTGCCTTGCCTGGTTGGTGATGGTGGCTTCTGGTGCGGTGATCGTTTACATCGGCAAGGGCCAACTGATCATGCCGCGCAACTCGTGGCCGCTGGTGGTACTGCTGGCCGTGTTCGTTGGGTCGGTGTGCCAGAGTTCGGGCAACCTAGCCCGGGTGTGGAGAGTTGGCTGATGAGCAAGGTGTCGGATGATCGGCGGGGCAGCAGCACTCAGCGTGGTTACGGATACAAATGGCAGAAGTCTCGCGACGGTCACCTGCGGGAACATCCGTATTGCACCATGTGCTCGTCGGATCAGCGGCCCGTTGCCGCGACAATCGTCGACCACAAGATCCCGCCCAAGCTGAAAGAGGCTAAGGACAGCGCAGACCCGGTGCGGCTCAAAGCTGCATGGAAGCTGTTCTGGAATCCTGCGAACTGGGCGAGCCTCTGTAAGTTCTGCCACGACTCGACGAAGCAGCGGATGGAGCGGACCGGCACGGTCCCTGGCTGCAACGCTGACGGCCGTCCGGTGGATCCAGGGCATCACTGGAATCGGTGACCTCGGCCCGAAAACGCACCAAAAAAGCGCACCCCGGAGGGTAGGGGGGGTGAAAAACCTTTTTGCGAATTTCTTCTAGACCGCTCGCCCCCCTTCGTGCGCAACGTCGGGATAAATGAGGGAGGGGGGGTAT
This sequence comes from Pseudomonas sp. WS 5027, assembly GCF_012985695.1. NCBI lineage: Bacteria > Pseudomonadati > Pseudomonadota > Gammaproteobacteria > Pseudomonadales > Pseudomonadaceae > Pseudomonas > Pseudomonas sp. WS 5027. The sequence goes on from NZ_JAAQWU010000004.1 coordinate 250,676, forward strand.
CAATAGGCAGGGGTATTTATGGCCGGAAACGGAAACTCGGGTCGCCCTGGAACACCGGCGGCGTTGAAATTGTTGCAAGGGAATCGGGGGCGCGAAAACGTCAGCGATCTATTGGCACAGGTTGCGGCGCCGCCGGTACCGGTTGGCGCACCGCCGATGCCCGATGTCCTTTCGGCTGATGCTATCGCCGAGTGGGAGCAGTTGGTCCCGGCGCTAATCTCCCTGGGCATCGTTTCTAAATTGGACGCGATGGCGCTGGCCACCTATTGCCAGGCCACAGCTGATTGGCGCCGGTACCAGCGACTGATCACGAAGCGCAACGCCGACTCCGACGATGCCCTGGGCGGCGACATCCAGACCTTCAAAACCGGCGCGCAGCAAATGCACGTCCTTCGCCAGCTCGCGAATGACGCCGAAAAGCGCGCCAATGCCGCCGGTGCCCAGTTCGGCCTGTCGCCTATGTCCCGGCGCAATCTGAAAACGTCGCCGGCGCCGCAAGGTGAGCTATTCCCCAATGAGCAACGAGACGCCGCAGACAAGTACTTCAACTGATGATCGCGTCAGCGCCTTTGCACTAGCAGTGTTGGCCGGCGATATCGTCGCCGGTCCCGATGTCCGTAACGCCTGCAAGCGGCACCTGCAAGACCTGAAACACGGGCCAGCACGTGGTTTGATCTGGGATCTTGGCAAGGCCAACCGAGCCATAGGTTTTTTCGAAGAGGTGCTTTGCCTCAATGGTGGCGACTACGAAGGCATGCCGTTCCTGCTGGCCCCGTGGCAAGCGTTTGTCATCGGCAGCCTGTTCGGCTGGATGACGGTGGACGGGTTCCGCCGCTTCCGCTTGGGCTACATCGAAACCGGTAAGGGCTCGGGAAAAAGCCCGCTGGTGGCTGGTATTGGTCTGTATGGCTTGGTGTCAGATGGCGAGCAACGCGCCGAGATCTATGCCGCTGCGACCAAGCGTGACCAGGCAATGATCCTGTTTCGTGACGCCGTGTCGATGGTCGACATGTCCACCAAACTCCGATCACGTCTTGTGCAGTCGGGCCGTGACGAAAAGGTGTGGAACCTGTTCTACCCCAACACCAATTCGTTCTTTCGGCCGATCAGTGCCGACGAGGGCAAGTCCGGCCCACGGCCACACATCGGCTTGCTCGATGAGGTACACGAACACAAAACCGCCGCCACCGTGAATATGATGCGCGCCGGTACCAAGAACCGCCGCAAGGCCATGGTGGTGATGATCACCAACAGTGGCTCCGACAAGAAAACGGTGTGCGGTCAGTACCACGACCTGGGCGTGCGGATCTGCGCGGGCATCGAGGATGACGACAGCTTCTTCGCCTTCATCTGTTCGCTCGATGCCGATGACGATCCGTTCAAGGATGAAACCTGCTGGGCGAAGGTCAATCCTTCGCTTGACCACATCGCCGAGGGCCAAGCCGATGGCATCCCGGGTCGCAAGTACTTGCGTGAGCAGGTCAAAGCTGCCCGAGGGCTGCCGGCTCAAGAGTCCGTGGTGCGGCGCCTCAACTTCTGTGAGTGGACCCAGGCTGACGCCCCGTGGATTTCCTGGGCTGTTTGGAAGCAGGCAGAAGAGCGCGTGCCTATGCGGATGTTGCGCAACCGGCGCTGTGTCGGCGGGCTGGACTTGGCGAGCACTACGGATCTGACCGCGTTCGTTCTGTTGTTCTGGCCCGCGCCGCACGATCCGCACTGGCGGGTGCTGCCGTATTTCTGGATCCCGGACGACGACCTGCAAGGCCGAGAGGATCGCGACAAGGTGCCCTACGCAATGTGGGTCAAGGCGGGGCACCTTGAAACAACACCAGGGCGGGCCATCAGCAAGCTCCATGTGCTGCGGCGCCTGGTCACGATCACCGCGTACTTCGGGGTGGAGCGCATCGCCTACGACCGTTGGCGGATCGAAGACCTCTTGCAGCTGATGTCGGAATACGACATCACGCTGCCCGAGATGGTGGGCTTCGGCCAAGGTTTCAAGGACATGGGCCCCGCCGTTGACGAGTTTGAACGGCGCCTGCTTGGCCGCGCTCCCGAGACTGAGGGTGACGGTGTGATCGACCTCGATCCCAGCGAGTGGGAGTTGGTCGAAAGCGAAACAGTCGAAACCCTGCGACATGACGGTAACCCCGTGATGACCTGGAACGCCGGCAACGCGGTAATCGTTTCTGACCCAGCCAACAACCGTAAGGCCGACAAGGCCAAGGCGACGGGCCGTATCGACGGCATTGTCGCCGCCATCATGGCCACTGGCATAAGCGGTAAAGCCGCCGGAGCCGGTGGCACATCCATCTACGACGAAGGGGTCGGTATATGAAATTGGTCATCGTGTCCTGGCTGGCCGGCCTGCTGGGCTTCTGCCTGCTGGTCGGCGGCGTGGCGATGGTTCACGTCCCCGCCGCGTGTGTCGTCGCGGGCGTCGGGCTTATGGCCTGGTCCTGGCTGGCGGATCGCGCAGCTGCCGCAATGAAACCCAAAGGAGGCTGAGCATGTTCTTTTCAAGCGTGCTCGGCGAAGGGCGCGGCAACCTCACGGAAACGGGGAGCGGCTTCTGGCGCGGCCTGATTGGCAGTGGCCGCAACAGCTCCGGTGTAAAGGTCACGCCGGAATCGGCGCTGGGTCTGCCAATCCTGCAGAACTGCGTCACGCTGCTGGCCGAAACCATGGGGCAGTTGCCCTGTGAGATGTACAAGCGCATGGACAAGGGCCAGCGTGAGCCGGCGATCAACCATCCTGCGTATGACGTGCTTCGGTACCAGCCGAACGGCTTCCAGACTCCGTATGAGTTCATGGAGTGCATGCAAGGTGCCGCCGGCCTGCGGGGCAACGGTTACAGTTTCATCGACCGTCGTGAAGACGGGAACGTCGTGGCGCTTTGGCCGCTGTGCAATGACAAGGTGCAGGTGCTCAAGGGCGGCGACATGCTGCCGTACTACCGGATCGCTGGCGGAGAAGCGCTGCCGATGCGCATGGTTCACCACGTGCGGTGGTTCAGCACGAATCACTACGTCGGGTTGTCGCCGATTGAGGTGCATGCCGATTCGCTTGGTCTGGCTCAGGCTGTTCGGCAGTACACCGGTAAGAGCTTCGCCAACGGCGTGACGGTCTCTGGCGTGATTGAGCGACCACGTGAAGCTCCCGCGATCAAGGATCAGGGCAGCATTGATAAAATCGTTGACCAGTGGGGCAAGAAGTTCGGCGGCATGGATAACGCCAAGAAGGTGGCCTTGTTGCAAGAGGGCATGACCTTCAAGCCGGTGTCCATGAACAACGTCGATGCCGAGGTGCTGGGGATTCTCAAAACCACCGGTACCGATATCGCCCGGATCTACAAGATCCCGTTGCCCATGGTCAACGACCTGGAGAAGTCCAACTACAACACCCTTGAGCAACTGATGATTCAGTTTGTGGTGTTTGCGCTGTTGCCCTGGGTCAAGCGTCACGAGCAGTCGATGATGCGTGACTTCCTGCTGCCCGGTGACCGACGCAACTACTTCATCGAGTTCAACCTGTCTGGGTTGCTGCGTGGTGATCAGAAGAGCCGTTATGAAGCCTATGCCATTGGACGGCAGTGGGGCTGGCTCAGTGTCAATGACATTCGGCGGCTGGAGAACATGCCGCCGGTACCGGGCGGTGAGATCTACCTGCAACCACTTAACATGGTTGATGCAGGCAAGGGCGGCGCCGACCTGACCAACCCCGCCGTGCGCGCACAACTCGAAATGCAGCACGCTGAAATTGAGAGGATTCTGGCGCAATGAAAAACTACCTGCGAGCCTCCAGCCTGCTGTTCAATCAGCCGCTGTTGGTTATGCCTGACATGTTGGACCTCGGCGTACGCTGGGCCAACCAGGTGATGAGCTTGAACATCGTCAACATCGGCGCCCCGGGTGCTGCCGGTCTCTGGTCGGATGACGGTATGGACCGCATCGCCCAGCGCGAAGAAGAGCGCCGCACTGCGATTGCCCGCACCGGTATCGAGGTGATTCCGGTCAGCGGTGTGTTGGTGAGTCGCGGCAGCCATATCGGCATGTGCGAGACGATGACCAGCTATGAGCAACTGCGGGCGCAGATCCGAAACGCCGTTGCTGACCCAATGGTCGAGCGCATCGTGCTGGACATCGATAGCCCCGGCGGTTCTGCCGTTGGCGCTTTTGAGCTGGCGGCAGATATCCGGGCGATGGCCCAGCAGAAGCCCATCACCGGTATCGTCAACTTCATGGCATACAGCGGCGGCTACCTACTTGGTTCGGCCTGTAGCGAGCTGGTAGTGAGCCAGACGAGTGGCGTTGGCTCCATCGGTGTCATCGCCAGTCATATGGACCGCTCCAAGATGGAAGAGGGTATGGGCGTCAAGGTGACCACGGTGTTTGCCGGGGCCCACAAAAACGATCTTAGCCCTCACGAACCCTTGAGCGATCAGTCGCTTAAGTACCTCAACGACGTTGTGCAAGAGAGCTATCAGCTCTTCGTCAATGCCGTTGCTGAATACCGGGGGTTGTCTGTACAGCAAGTGATGGCGACTGAGGCGGGGTTGTATCGCGGGGAGGCGGGCATCAGTGCCGGCTTGGCCGACCGCATGCAGAGCCCGCAACAGGCTGTTGATGACCTTTCCAATTCCGTTGCGGTAAGTCGGGCGAACCGCCAGGGCAGCCGTATCGCCGTTCGTGCTTCTGCACTGAATCTTCAAACACTGATCTGACCGCGTTCGCGGCAGTCGTCGAAGCCCGCCCTGTGCGGGTTTTTTAATGCCCAGGAGGCACCATGTCCCTTGTACTTCAAATGCGTAGCGAACGCGCCCAACTGGTGGCCCAGGTCCAGGCACTTGCCCAGATCGAGGCCGGTGGCGCTAGTCTTACCGTCGAGCAGCTCGCGCAGTTTGCGCAGCTGGAAACCCAGATCAACGAAATGACCGCGAAGATCACTCGCGCCGAAAGCGCCGAACGTATCGCGGCTGCCGCTGCGGTGCCTGTCGAGGAAAGCGCGCAGGGCAACAAAGGATCCCCCACCCATATCAGCACTCATAGCGAACCAACCAAGCCAGGTGTCGCGATGGCACAAATGGTGCGCCTGATGGTCCAGGCCGGCGGCAATCAGCAGGTCGCAGCTGAAATGGCCAAGACGGGCGGTTACGGCGTCGATGTACACATGGCGCTCTCTACTGTTACCCCGGGTTCCGGCGGCGTGCTGGTGCCAGAGAATTTCAGCACCAGTGTCATTGAGTCTCTGCGGCCTAAATCCGTAGTACGCAAGATGGGTGCAATCAGCCTGCCGTTGAACAACGGTAACCTGACCATGCCTCGCGTGCTGGGTAACACGCAAGTGACCTACCTGGGCACCGAGGAAGACATTGCAATCACCGATATGCAGTTCGGCGACCTCAAGCTGTCCGCCAAGAAGGCGGCGGCGATTGTGCCGATCTCCAATGATCTGTTGGCGTATGCGGGCGTTAACCCGCGTATCGACTCCCAGGTCAGCAGTGATCTCGCGGTCAGCATGGGCCTGTCGGAAGATCTTCACTTCATCCGTGGCGCTGGCACTGGCTCGCTGCCGAAGGGCCTGCGTTACTGGGCCCTGCCTGGCAACGTGATGGGGGCGCCTGCCGGTGCAACGCTCGCGATTGTTGATCTGTACCTGGGCGGCATGATGCTTCGCCTTGAAGGCGCCAACGTGGACCTGGCTGGCTGTGGCTGGATCATGGCACCGCGCACCATCCGTTGGCTGCAATCTTTGCGCGACGGCAACGGTAATAAGGCTTACCCGGAAATCGACGGCGGTATGTTGAAGGGCTATCCAGTGGCTCTGACCACTCAAGTGCCGGTCAACCTGGGCGCCGGCGGTAACGAGTCCGAGATCTATTTCGTGAACTTCGCCGACTGCTACATCGGTGAAGACACCACTCTGGCGATTGCGATCAGCACCGAGGCTTCCTACAAGGATGGCGCCGGTAACACCGTCAGCGCGTTCCAGCGTGATCAGACCTTGATCCGCGTGATCAGCAAGCACGACTTCGGCCCGCGTCACGTCGAGTCGATTTCCGTGGGCACAGGTATTACCTGGGGCGCCGGTATGTAATCCCCTGGCCCTGCCTTTGGTGGGGCCAACTACTTGAGCAGGTAACAATATGACCGATATGAAAATCGTCACCTTCAAGAAGGAATGGCGCGGCTACGCAATCGGGGAAACCGCCGGCTTTGATCCTGCTGCTGCGGATGCTCTGATCGACGCGGGCCGGGCAAGACTTTATGTGGAAAAAGCTTCCACTGAAAAGGTAGTCACCCCGCCTGCCGGCAAGAAGGGTGCCGGCAAAAAGAATTCGGCCCAAAAGCCCGCTGATCAGAAGCCATTAAATCCGCTGGAAGAAGAGCTGCCAGAGCAGGAGGAGCAAGAGCAGCAGGAGCAGCAGGAGCAGCAGGAGCAGCAGGAGCAGCAGGAGCAGGAGCAACAGGAAGAGCAGGAAAACGAAGAAATCGACGAGAAGCCGTAAGTCATGGCCCGTCGAATTGAGTACTTCGGTGATCCGGTCCTGACGCTTGAGCAGGTGGCGTTCCAGTGCCGTGTCGAACCGGAGGACATGGCGCCGGAGCTAATCGAGCAAATCATCATCCCCGGCGTCACTGCTCAATGCGAGTCGAAGACGGGGGCGGCGATCAGGGGCGCCGTCTATGAGGAAGAGTGGCCAGCGGATCGGCCAAGTGGTCATGCGCTGGATGTTGGCCAGGCTACCGAGATTGTCTCGGTGCTTTCCCAGCAAGCCAGTGGCGGTTGGGTGGAGCAGGTAGGTCCCTTTGACCTGCGTCAGGATCAGCGGGAAAGCTTCCTGCACTTCCCCGCAGTTCGGCCAGCTGGTCGGCTCCGGATCAAATACAAAGCCAAGCTTGACATAGACCTATACCCCGGCGTGCGCAACTGGCTCTTGATGGCGGCAGCGACCATCTACCGCCACCCGGAAATATTCCTTGTTGGGCAGTCGCTGGCCGAACTTCCATCTACCTTTCTCGATCACCTGGTGGCTGAGATCACCGTGCCGCCGAGGTTCTAAATATGGCCATGCGCGAACCGAGTGCCGGTGAACTCGACCGGCGTATCACGCTGCGGCTGCGGGCGGATGTTCCCGCTTCGGACTTGGGGCTCGACTCACTGTTTACCAACCAGAAAAAGCGGTGGGCAAAGATTGAACCAGTTGGAACTGCTGTGTACGCCAATGGGGTTCAGACCGAGGTGAGGATCACTCACCGGGTGATCTTTTATTACCTCAAAGGCATGAGTGATGCACATGAGGTTGTGCACGGTGGGTCGATTTACCGCGTTCGGCGGGTTGCGGATATGAATGGTGCTCACCGCTTCACGTTGCTGGAGGTCGAAGAACTGGGCGCGACCCATACGGGAGATAGTATCTATGGCTAACTCAGTTGGAGTTGACGGCTACATCCACATCGAAGGCTTCGAAAAGTTTGAGCGTGAAGCCTTCGACAAGAAGAAGATCCGCGCAGCAATGCGTAAGGCCGGCAAGCTGGTGCGGCAACGAGCGCAAATGAACATTGCCCTGGCCCGAGGCCAAGACAGCTATCCGGTGAATCGGACGGGCGAGTTGCTGGGGTCGATCAACTTCAAGGTGTCCCGTTCCGGTTTCATGGTGAAAGTTGCGCCTTACATGACCAGCTCGATGGGCGAGTACTACCCTGCGTATTTGCACTACGGAGTACGTCTGGGTAGCCGAATCAAGAAACTAGCACCGGGTGAGGGGAGGGGCAAAAGCAATCGGCGTCGCAGTGGTGCTCGGGCGGCATTGGTTTCTAAGCGCAAGAGCAATGGGTGGCGGATTGAGCCGCGAGCCAACTACATGAGCGATGCATTGCAGGACTCCAGTTCGGATGTTCGGGCTATTCTGTCTCGGGCTTTTGCTGATGCGCTCGGATAATTCAGTTGATGTTATTGGGCTATTAGTTGTTGTACGCTCAACGTTTTAAGCATGGAGCTTGAGCGATGCACGGATTTTTTACAGTAGTAGCGTTTTTGGTTTGGCCGGCCATCTGGTTCTGGTTTGTCAAAAAACGGGTCGGACGAGGGCTTTTCCTCAGCAACGTCTTGGGGGCAATCGTTGGGTTTGTCGTTGCGACCATTATTCTGGGCGTTACGGCACCAAAGCCAACGGAGGAAGAGCTCGTAGCCCAAGAAACGTCGCGGCGTGATAAGGCAGCAGCTAAGGCCAAAGAAGAGGCGATCGCTGCGCAGAAAAAGCTGGATGAGGAAAAGAATAAGGACCGTTCGACCATGGCTGCCATCATTTGCACTAATTATGTGGAACAGTCGTTGAAATCGCCTAAAAGCGCGGACTTTCCATTTGGTCAGGCTGAGGGCGGTATCCAGCGCCTTGGTGAACAGCGTTACAAAATTCGCTCCTACGTTGATGCTAAAAATGCATTCGGAGCGGAAATACGTACTTGGTACCTGTGCGACATTCAATACCGATCTGGCGAAGATATTGAAATGAGAAACTGGACTATTAAGCAGCTCAAGTTCGAAGAGTAGCTTTCCACTGAATTAAACAACCTCGCTCTAGCGGGGTTTTTTATTGCCCGGATTTTTGCCCATGAAAGTAAGCCCGATCGTTGCGCACCTGCGCGAGTACTGCCCTAGCTTCGCGCAGCGCGTGGCGGGCGGGATTGATTTTGAGGCCGTTGCTGCGAGTGCAAAGCTGAGTCGTCCTTCGGCTTATGTGATCCCCATCGGGGACAAGGCCAGCGAGAACGACATCGAAACAGGCGTGCGGCAAGGCATTAGTGACAAGTTCGATGTGGTGCTTGTCATCGATGTCCATGACGAGCGGGGCCAGGAAGCTGCTGACCTAGTGCATGTGTTCCGCGCCGAACTATGGCGAGCCTTGGTCGGCTGGAAACCCGGACCCGAATACGACTTGATCGAGTACGAAGGCGGCGAATTGATCTCGATCAACCGCAATCGCACCATCTACCGTTTCACCTTCGCCTCGGACTTCCAGTTAGGGCGCAACAGCTCAGCTCAGCCCGCCGAGACCTGGCACGAGTACGAGCTTGACGGCTTACCGCCGTTCACCGGCATGACCATCAACATGGACTGCATCGACCCGGCAGACCCCAACTTGCAATCCCCCGGCCCGGATGGGCGTATCGAAGCGAAATTCTCAGGAGATGTAACACCATGACCAAGCGCATCACTGTGGCGCCGGCCGCTGGCCGGGCCGTACCTGATCCTGAGGCGGGCGACTTGTTGCCTGCTTCTGGGCGTGAAGTTCCAGACAATGCCTGGTGGCGTCGCCGTTTGGCAGATGGCGACGTAACAACCAAATCCGCCAAGACGGCGAAACAAGAGGGGGCTAAATAATGTCCATCGGATTCAGCAATATCCCGGCCGATCTGCGCGTGCCGCTGTTCTATGCGGAGATGGACAACTCAGCGGCCAACAGTGCGTCGTCGACCATGCGCCGGCTGATCGTCGGTCAGGTCAATGAAGGGGCCGAAAGTGCCGACGTTGGTTCCCTGGTGTTGGTGCCCAGTCTGGCCCTGGCCAAGACCATTGGCGGTCAAGGTTCGATGCTGGCGGCGATGTACGAGGCGTGGCGCAAGGTCGATCCTGTAGGTGAGGTCTGGTGTTTACCGTTGCAGAGTGCCGAAGGCGCAGCAGCCAAGTCCACCGTTACACTGACCGGCGCTGCCACGGAGGCAGGTTTGCTGACTCTGTATGTCGCGGGCGTTCGGGTCCAGACAACGATTACCAGTGCCGCAACCGCCACGCAGGCGGCCGCTGCGCTGGCTGTGCGAATCAACGCGACCCCCGACTTGCCGGTCACCGCTGCGGCGGGCGAGGCGGTTGTCACCCTGACCTGTAAATGGAAGGGCGAGAGTGGCAACGACATCAGCTTGCAGCTAAATCGTCTCGGCAAAACCAATGGTGAAGCAGTGCCCGCCGGCCTGACCGCTGTAGTTACCCCTATGGCAGCTGGTGCGGGGGCCCCCGATCAAGTAGCGGCGCTTGCGGCCATGGGCGACGAACCTTTCGAATTCATCTGCATGCCCTGGTCCGACACCACCAGCCTCAACGCCTGGAAGGCAGCGATGGACGACAGCGTTGGCCGCTGGAGCTGGGCCAAGCAGTTGTTCGGCCACGTCTACAATGCCAAACGTGGCACCCTCGGTACGCTGGTGGCGGCGGGCCAGGCACGCAATGACCAGCACATGACCATCCAGTCCATGGAAGCAGGTGTGCCGCAACCGTTCTGGGTGCAGGCCGCCTCGTTGGCGGCCCGCACAGCGGTATTTATCTCGGCAGACCCCAGTCGTCCGACCCAGAGCGGCAGCATGCCGGGGTTGGATCCAGCACCTGCCAGTGAGCGTTTCACCCTGACCGAGCGTCAATCGTTGCTCAGTTACGGCATGGCGACGGCGTACTTTGAGGGTGGTTACGTTCGCATCCAGCGGTCGATCACCACCTACCAGAAGAACGCCTATGGGCAGCCGGACAACTCCTATCTGGACAGCGAGACCATGCATCAGTCGGCGTTCATCATTCGCCGGCTCCAAGGTGTGATCACCAGCAAGTACGGCCGCCATAAGCTGGCGAACGACGGCACCCGCTTCGGTGCTGGGGCGCCCATCGTGACGCCGAGCACTATCCGCGGCGAACTGATTGCCCAGTACGCAAAATTGGAGCTGGAAGGGCATGTGGAGAACTCCGAACTGTTCGCCCAGCACCTGGTTGTCGAGCGTGATGGCAATGACCCGAGCCGGGTCAACGTGCTGTTTCCGCCGGATTACATCAACGGTTTACGCGTCTTCGCGTTGCTCAACCAGTTCCGATTGCAGTACGACGCTGCGGCGTAATGTTGCCCCTGAACACCAGGCCCGCCCAGTGCGGGCATTTTTATGCGCGGAGATAAACCATGGGACAAAAAGTAGCGGGTACCGCCTACGTCAAAGTAGACGGCTCCCAGTTGACTATCAACGGTGGCGCCGAGGCCCCGCTGATGGAGGTCAAGCGCGAGACGGTGGTGCCTGGATTCTTCAAGGAAGAAGACGTGGCGCCTTGGGTCAAGTTCACGGCGGTGCATACGTCGGACCTGGACATCAAGAAGCTGGTCAACGGCACGGACATGACGGTGACCGTTGAGTTTAAGAACGGCAAGGTCTACGTGCTGGCTGGTGCGTACCTGGTGGACGAGCCCAGCTCTAAGGGTGACGACGGCAGCATTGAGCTGCAATTTGATGGGATCAAGGGGGCTTGGCAATGAGCGATATTGTGAAGCTGCAACTGCCAATCGAAGCACATGGCGGAACGTTGACTGAATTGAGTCTTCGTCGACCAACGGTAACTGAAGTGCGGGCTATAAAAGCCCTGCCGTATCGTATCGGCAAGGATGAAGAGGTCAGCCTCGACATGGATGTGGCTGCGAAGTACATCGCGGTATGTGCGGGTATCCCTCCGTCGTCGGTCAACCAATTAGATCTCGCAGATCTCAATGCCCTGAGCTGGACAGTCGCAGGTTTTTTCATGACTGCGGCATCGCTGAGCTCCCCGGGCTGATTGCCGTCGCATATGACCTGGCGTGGTTTTGGAGGGTCGACCCCGAGGTAATGATGTGTCGACCTTTAGATGTGCTCGTTGAGTCTTTGGAGCACGCGCAGCGAATCAATCGATCCCAGCAGGAATAGCAATGGCAGATAAATTTCAGCTCAAGGCGTTGATCACCGGCGTTGACAAGCTGTCGCCGACGCTGGCTGGTGTTCGCAAAAACGTTGCGGGATTTCGCAAGCAGTTGAACAGCACCGGGCTGGGCAACATTGGCTTCAAGGATGTATTGCAGGGGGGGGCATTTGCGGCGCCCTTCATTGCAGGGGCCAAGGCAGCGATCAAATATGAGTCGGCGATGGCCGACGTCAGAAAAGTCGTGGACTTTGATACACCTGAGCAGTTCCAGCAGATGAGTAAGGATGTGCTCGATCTGTCTGAAAAGCTGCCAGTGGCGGCTGATGGTATTGCTGCCATTGTCGCGGCGGGTGGTCAGTCGAAAATCCCTCGCGAAGAGCTGATGGCATTTGCTGCTGACGCAGTGAAAATGGGGATTGCATTTGATCAGACGGCTGACCAGTCGGGCGGGATGATGGCCAAATGGCGTGCGGCCTTCAAGATGAATCAGGCCGAAGTTGTCAACCTAGCAGACCAGATTAACTATCTGGGCAACACCGGAGCAAAGGCGGGAACTGTCGCAAACATCGTAACATCTGTCGGTGCTTTGGGTGGCGTGGCCGGTTTGGCGGCGGGCCAGGTGGCGGCGATGGCAGCGACCCTCGATAAGGTTGGTGTATCCCAGGATGTAGCTGGCACCGGATTGCAAAATTTCATGCTGACCCTGACTGCTGGTGCTGCTGCAACCAAGCAGCAGCAGTTAGCGTTTAAGGCATTGCGGCTCGATACCCGGGAGCTTGCCAAGGGAATGCAGAAAGATGCTAGGGGCACCATTGAGGATGTTCTGAATCGGATTTCGAAGGTGGACCCCTCGAAACAGGCGGGGCTGCTTACACAGTTGTTCGGTAAGGAATCGATTCGTCCAATCTCCCAGCTTGTTACAAGTCTCGATATCCTCAAGACCAACTTCGCTGCTGTGGGGGATGCAAAGATTTACGCGAAGTCGATGGAGCAGGAATTCAAAACTCGGGCGGCAACGACAGAGAACGCGCTCGTTCTGCTACAGAGCCGATTCACCCGTCTGGGCATTGAGGTGGGCAATGTACTTTTGCCACCGCTCAACGATGTTTTGGAAATTATTGGGCCTATGGTAACGCAGTTGTCGGCGTTGGCCGCTGCAAACCCTGCTGTGATAAAGGGCGTGATCGGTGCGGCCATGGCATACGGTGTACTGCGGCTTGCTGTAGTAGCTAGCACTGCGGCGATGGCGCTGTTCGATGGAGTGACGAAGAAGTCAATTGTTGGTTTGGTGATTCGAGGGATCGCTCTGGCGGCCGGGTTGCTGATAGCCAATTGGTCAACAGTCGCCCCGTACTTCCAGTTGTTATGGGACAAGATCAAGGGTCCTACCATGGCAGCCTGGGAGCTGTTCAAGGTGTTCGCCTCCTACACTCCCATGGCCGCCATCATTGAGAACTGGGGGCCTCTGACAGAATTCTTCAAAGCTCTTTGGGGTGTGACGGTGGCGTTGGCTGCGCCAACCATGGACTTTCTTAAGACGATGTTCGATTGGTCGCCACTTGGGTTCATTGTTAAGAACTGGGAGCCTATCAGTGCTTGGTTCAAAAGCTTGTGGGAGAAGCTCCGGCCAATCATCGAGCCGATGATGAAGTTCTTCGGTGGTGGCGAGGGCGGTGATGGCCTGATCAAAACCGCCACGGCAAAGGCGAATGACTTCGCCGAAGCGCAGCGGATCCGTAACGCAGGTGAAGGTGGCGGTACTGGAGAGTTTCTCCAGGCCAATGCCGCGCAGACCGTGAAAAACAAGCAGACGTTCCGGAACGTCACCCAGGGCGGCGCGGATGTGTCGAAACTGCTTCGCCGGCCTGACCAGCCTCCGCCGGTCAGCCTGCTTGCACCGGGTGCTCCCGGTTCGTTATTGACCCGCCCTGGTCCGCTGACTGCGCCTGGCAGCCTGCCGCAGCAAACCGCGCAAAACAACCGCACGCAGTTGAACGGTGAGATGAACATCCGCTTCACTGACGCACCACCCGGGTTACGGGTGGATCCGCCTAAAACCAATCAGCCCGGTCTGAGCGTCAAGCCCAGCGTGGGCTATCGCACACTGGGCTCTGGAGGAACGCAGTGACAAAGACCTGGCGCGACGACTTGTTGCCTGCATCCTTCAGGGGGATCAAATTCCTGATCGAGCAGGCAACGGTCCCGGTTGGCCGCAAAGGCCAGTTACACGAATACCCCCAGCGCGATGAGCCGTTTTTTGAATCGCTGGGCAAGCAATCCCAGGTGCACAAGGTCAGCGCGTTCGTCATCGGCGACGACTGTTTTGAGCGTCGTGACAAGCTGCTGGAAGCGCTTGAGAAGGAAGGCCCCGGCGAGCTGGTACACCCGTGGTTGGGCCGGATGCAGGTCGATGTGGGCGAGTGTGACCTATCCCACAGCCGGCCCGAAGGCGGCATGGCACGGTTGGAGCTGACGTTCTACCCCAGCAAGCCGCGCAAGTTTCCCACGGGCACGGCGAACACCCAGCAGCAGGTGGTCAAGTCGTCGGAGACGATGCTGCAATCGGCGCTACGCCGTTACAAGGCGGCGATGGCGCTGGTGGACAAGGCACGGATCAATATGATCGGCCTGCGCAATGGATTGTCGAATGTCTACGCGATCATCCAGCGGCAATTTACGCCGTTCCTGGGGCTGTTCACCAACCTCAGCGGGTTTATCCAGTCGCTGGTGAACTCTCCATCGGCGTTGAGTACGTTGTTTTCCAGCTACTTCAGCGACTTCTCCACGTCGGGGCTGTTCCGCACTGGCGTCAGTCGCTCCAGCAGCTCCAGCGGGCAGGGCACAAGCGGAGCCGGCGCGGTGACTGCTCCGAGTTACCGCAACTTGGTCGCGGTGGCTTCGCAGCACGCCGATGCAGTGACCAGTATCAATACAGTCCAACAGGGCGGTGGGGTGGACACCACCGACGCAGGCCAGGCGGTGGCCGATCTGGTACAGGATGCACTGCTGGTACAGGTGGCCTTGATCATCAGCGAAATGCCGGTGGCCACCCAACCAGTGACGGTGGAGTCAACACCGTCGATTGACCATCAGGCGGTGCAGCCGGTCGAGCGGCCCGAAGTGCCGGTGGCTGATGACGTGATCGAGCTGCGTGACGCCCTGAGTGAGGCCATCTGGGAAGCCTCCCTCAAGGCAGATCCGGAGCACTACCAGGCGCTCAACACGCTGCGCCAGGCTCTGGTCAGGCACCTGACCGCTGTAGCGGCTTCGGGTGTGCGGCTGGTGGATATCACGCCGGCTGAAACCTTGCCGGCCCTGGTGCTGGCCTACCGCCGCTTCGGTGACGCCACGCGCGCCGGTGAGGTGGTCCAGCGCAATCGCATTCAACACCCGGGCTTTGTACCGGCGGTACCGCTGAAAATCGCTCAGGAGTAACCCATGCTTGATACCGCGAATGCCGTCAGCCTGACCGTTGACGGCCTGGATTATGGCGGCTGGAAATCGGTGTCGATATCGGCGGGCCTGGAACGTCAGGCCCGTGACTTCAATCTGGCGATCACCTGGCGCTGGCCAGGGCAGGCGGTTTCGATCCCCATCCGCCAGGGTGCCAAATGCATGGTGCGTATTGGTGGGGATTTGATTCTTACTGGCTGGGTGTTCGCCACGCCGATCAGCTACGACGATAAACAAATCACTCTGTCGATCTCCGGCCGGTCCCTGACCGCTGACCTAGTGGACTGCGCGGCCGTGAACAAGCCAGGGCAGTGGAAGAATCAAGGCGTCCTCAGCATCGTCAAGGCCCTGGCGGCGCCCTATGGGTTGGCCGTGCGCAGCGAGATCGCCGAAACCGGCAAGCTCTCGGATCACACCATTGAGCCGGGTGAGACCGCGTTTGAATCCATCGACCGGCTGTTGACTCTGTTTCGGGTGTTCTCCACCGACGATGCCAAGGGCATGGTGGTGTTGGCCAAGCCTGGAAGTGAGGGCAGGGCAGTGGACGCCCTGGAGCTGGGCAAGAACGTACTGAAGGCCAATGCAGAACTGGACTTCTCCACGGTGTTTTCCGAGTACCGGGTGTTGGGTCAGCGCAGCGGTACCGATGATGAGTTCGGTGAACAGGCCGCCGAGGTGACGGCAACGGTCAGCGATGACCGCACCACACGCAAGCGCGTGTTGATCATCCACGAGAGTGGGCAAATGACCTCTACCCTGGCCCAGAGCCGGGCCAACTGGGAGCGCGGCCAACGAATGGGCAAGGCGCTGGGTACCACCTACACGGTGCAGGGTTGGCGGCAATCGAACGGCGCGCTGTGGCGGCACAACATGCTGGTGCGTGTTGTCGATCCGGTGATCGGCTTCGACCGCGACATGCTGATCGCCGAGGTGACTTACTCCCTGGGCCCTGAAGGTACCATCACCACCATGCTGGTGGGGCCGCCGGATGGGTTTGAGCCCGAACCGCATGACCCGCACAAAGACAGAAAACTCAAGAAGGGCGGCAAGGCCGACAACTTCGAATACCTGCTGCCTGCTGATTGGAAACCCACCGAATGAGCCTACTCAACCGAATGCTGGTGCGCGGCACCGTGGTGCTGGTGGACTCGGCCAGAAAGCTGCAAGCCCTACAGATGCGCCTCACTGCTGGGGAGGTCAAGGACGGCCTAGAACATTTTGAGCCTTATGGCTTCACCAGCAACCCGCTGGCGGGTGCCGAGGGGATCGCCGCGTTCATCGGTGGTGACCGCTCCCACGGGGTGCTGCTGGTGGTGGCAGATCGTCGGTACCGGATTCAGGGTTTGGAGCCGGGGGAGGTGGCCATCTACACGGACGAAGGGGACAAAGTGCACTTCAAGCGCGGCCGCATCATCGATATCGAAACCGACACCTTGAACATCAAGGCCAGCAAGGCGGTAAACATTGATACGCCGGTGATCAACCAGACCGGCAAGATCGTCTCGGATGGCGACCAGATCGCCGGCGGTGTTAGTCAAATCAATCACCCTCACGGTGGCGTACTACGGGGGCCTGATCAGTCTGGGGCTCCGATAGGGGGTGGCGGATGATTATCGAGCCCAGCCTAGAGGCTTCACTGATCCGCGCCGTGGTGATCAGCCTGTTCACCTGGCGCCGCGCCGCGACCGATGACCCGGTGGACGACGATGAGCGCTTCGGCTGGTGGGGCGACAGCTATCCCACTATTGCCGACGACCGTATCGGCTCGCGTCTTTGGCTCCTGCGGCGAGTCAAGCTCACGGCTGACACCCAGCGTGATGCCGAATTCTACGCACGGGAAGCGCTGCAATGGCTGCTCGATGATCAGCAGGTGTTGGAGGTCGAGGTGCTCACTGAACGCGCTGACAGTCACCGCCTCAACCTGCGCGTGATTCTCACGGTACCCAGCGGCGCCCGTCTGCAAATCAACTCAAGCCAACTTTGGCAGGTGATCTATGCCGTTTGATACTCCTTCGCTCCCGGTGCTGGTCAACCGTACCCAGAGTGACTTGGCCGGGGACGCGCTGCGACGCTCCGATGCGCAAGTGTTGTCGCGAGCATTGAGTGGCGCAGTCTATGGGCTGTATGGCTACTTGGACTGGATTGCCGAACAGATCTTGCCCGACACAGCGGATGAAGAAACTTTGGAGCGCATTGCCAGCCTGCGCTTGAGTCAACCGCGTAAGGCAGCCCAGGCGGCAGAAGGTACTGCCAGCTTCACGGCTGCCGCTGGCCGGGTGGTGGATGTCGATACGGTGATGCAATCGAATGACGGCCGGGCCTATCGCGTTACCGAAAGCGTGCCAACGGTCGCGGGTACCAATACCGCCAAGCTGGAAGCGTTGGATGCGGGCACGCTGAGCAACATCGAATCCGGTACGGTATTGACGTTAATTCAGCCCGTCGAGGGGCTTGCCAGCACCTTCACGGTGTTGGCCCCTGGGTTAATCGGCGGTATCGCCCAGGAAAGCGTCGAGTCGCTACGTGCGCGGGTGGTGCGATCGTATCGCGTGATACCCCGCGGCGGCTCGGCGGACGACTACGAAACCTGGGCATTGGAGGTGCCCGGTGTAACTCGCGCCTGGTGCCGACGAAACTTCCTAGGGCCTGGTACCGTCGGGCTGTTTGTCATGAGCGACGAAGACGCCAATCCGATCCCTGATGCCGCGCAGCTCGCGGAGGTGAAGGCCTATATCGAGCCGTTGCGGCCCGTCACAGCCGAGCTGTACGTGCTTGCCCCGGTGCAGGTGCCGGTGGTGTACCAGATTCGCCTTACGCCAGACACCAGTGCCGTTCGTGCGGCTGTCGCAGTGCAGCTGCAGGACCTGCACAGCCGTGAGGCAGGGTTGGGCGATAAGTTGCTGATCAGCCACATTCGCGAATCGATCAGCAGCGCCGTCGGGGAGACCGATCATGAGCTGGTAGCGCCAACGACTGACGTTGCAGCCGCCAGCAATCAACTGCTGACTTTCGGGGGTTGCCTATGGCTGGATTAAGGACCGCCGAGCAATACCGTGCCCAACTGCAAGCACTGCTACCCGCTGGTCCTGCATGGGATCCGGAGCTGGTCCCCGAGGTCCGGCTGATTCTATCGGGGGTATCGCTGGAGTTTGCAAGGCTGGAGGGCAGGGCGTCGGACATGCTCAATGAGATGGACCTGGGTGGTGTGAGCGAGTTGGTGCCCGACTGGGAAAAGGTAATGGGTCTGCCAGACGAATGCCTGGGTCCGAACCCAGCGTTTGAGGATCGGCGCCTGGCGGTTCGCCGGCGTTTGGTGGAGGTCGGTGGACAGAGCCGTGCGTACTTCATTGAGATCGCCGTTAGCCAGGGATACCCCGGCGCAACTATCACTGAATATCGAGCGCCCCGTATGGGGCGTTCTCGTTTTGGCGCTGCGCACTTCGGAACCTGGGGTGCCCAGTTTATTTGGGTGCTGAACACCGGTGGGCGTCAGCGTGCAGGCCGACGATTCGGCGCGAGCTTCTGGGGGGAGCGGTTCGGTACCAATCCAGGTGACGCGCTTGAGTGCTTGATCCGTAGGCCGGCGCCGGCGCACACCGTTGTGCATATCAATTACGACTGAGGGGTAAAACCGTGGATTTTCCGAAAAGTGTGCCCAGCGTTGGGTTGGTAGATGGCAAATTTATTGATGAGGACGCTCTGTCAGGCACTCCTGGATCGCTCATCCCTTCTGCGTGGGGCAACGCAGTTACTTTAGAAATTTTAAATGTACTCCAGGCGGCAGGTCTGGTTCCAGACGAGGATGACAACGCCCAGCTCTTGGCCGCTATTTCGAGTCTTGTCGAGGGCGTGGCGCTTGAGTTTGCCAGCCAGGCGGAGGCGGTGGGTGGAGTGAACGAGGTTAAAGTGATGAGTCCACTTCGCGTGGCTCAGGCAATTACTGCTGCGTTGACAGCGGCAACGGAGTCCGCTTATGGACTTGTAAGGATTGCAACGCAGGCACAGACGAACACAGGTGCAACGGATGATGTGGTTATCACCCCAAAGAAACTGGCCGCATTTGTATCGAATTCCTTAACGGCTGCAACGGAGTCATCTGCCGGACTTATCCGCGTTGCAACGCAGGCGGAAACGAATGGCGGCGTGAATGACGGCGTGGCCGTAACTCCAAAAAAACTGGCCGCGTTTGTCTCTAATTCTTTGACCTCCGCAACAGAATCAGCTTATGGACTTGTAAGGATTGCAACGCAGGCACAGACAAATGCAGGTACTAGCGATGCGACTGTAGTTACTCCGAAAAAGCTTGCTTTGTTTGTATCGAATTCTTTAACGGCTGCAACGGAGTCATCTGCCGGACTTATCCGCGTTGCAACGCAGACGGAAACGAATGACGGCGTGAGTGACGGCGTGGGCGTAACCCCAAAAAAACTGGCCGCGTATGTAACATCCAAAAGCAACCTTATCGGTATCCAAGGCTCTTTTAAGAACCTTACATTGTCTTCTGGCGGGTCTGACCGTTATGTGTCAGCGGCTATTGATGAGTTGTTGGTGGAAGATACTAGTGGCGTTTTCTTAAAGTTGAGTAACATCTCGCTGACGATAGATACGACAGCATCCGGCGCTAATGGCCTGGACTCTGGTTCGGCCACGGCGTCCACGTGGTATAGCGTTTGGGCCATTAGTAATGCGACAGGGAGTGTCGTGGCAGGGCTTCTATCTATTAACGTCAACTTACCTGCATTGCCTGCAGGGTATACCCACAAAGCACGCATCGGGTGGATCAGAACAGATGCAAGTCTTTATCCGCTTCGCTTCTCCCAGTTTGGAAAGAGGGCCCACTACGACCTTGGTGGTAATGTTCCTTCATTCCCGACTGTAGCAACGGGCGCAGCCAGTACTGCAATCACCGTATCCCTAGCAAGCTTGGTGCCGCCGACAGCAAAGTATGCGCACTTGGTAGGGGGGACGGCGAACGGCGGTTACATTGGATTCGCCCCTGCCGGCGGGTTTGTTTCGACGCCTGGTGCGGGATACCTGAGCCCATCCCAGCCCAATGGATTTCCATTTGCTGGTGGGTATAACGCGTCTAGCCCGGTTCCAACAGCCGTTGGTACGATTAACTTGAGAAGTCTGTCGGTTATGTACTGCGCCACGGGCGCCACATCTATTCTTCAATGTATGGGTTGGGAGGATAACTTATGATTTATGGCGGATACGCAGTTCGGAAAGATGGGCAGGGGTGGCGTTCGGTTGATGGCTCAGAAGCTGATCCGGAAAACAAAGACTGGATCTATCCTGATTATGAAACCGAAGAGTTTTCGCAAGATACCCCACCTATTCCAATAGCTTCGCCAGAAGAGATTCTTGCTGCTGCAAACAGTCATCGGGACATGTTGTTGACCTTTGCCACGCTTCGAGTCAACCCGCTGCAAGATGCAGTGGATTTGGAGGAGGCTACCGAGGCAGACATCGCCAGTTTGAAGAACTGGAAGAAGTACCGGGTATTAGTGAATCGCGTTACTGACCAGGCAGCTTATCCTCACACGATAGTCTGGCCACCGCAGCCATCTGAATAAATCACAAATTCGGGCCGCTATTGAGCGGTTTTTTTTCGTCTGGAGAAAGCTATGCCGATAACCGAGCAACAGTTGCTGCAGATTCTCCCGAACGCCGGCCGCCAAGCCGGCGTTTTTGTTCCTGTGCTGAACGCCGCTATGGGCAAGTACGGGATCGTGACCACGCTGCGTATCGCCGCATTCATCGCCCAGGTCGGGCACGAGTCAGGCCAGTTGCGCTACGTGCGCGAGATCTGGGGGCCTACTGCACAGCAGGCCGGATACGAGGGCCGCGCTGATTTGGGCAATACCGTGACGGGGGACGGCTCCAAGTACCGTGGCCGGGGGCTGATCCAGATTACCGGGCGGGCTAATTACGCTGCGTGCGGCGAAGCGCTGGCCCTGGACTTGATCAATCACCCGGAGTTGCTGGAGCAGCCGCAGCACGCCTCGATGTCGGCGGCGTGGTTCTGGTCGACGAAGAGCCTGAATACCCTGGCTGACAAAGGCGAGTTCGTGAAAATCACCCGGCGGGTTAATGGTGGATTGAATGGCCTTGAGGATCGCCAGCGGCTGTACGCCCAGGCGCAGAAGGTGCTGGAATGACGCCTGGGCAGATCTTGGTGGCAATTCTGCTGGCGATGGCTATCAGTGGCGCCAGCACCTGGCAGGTGCAGGACTGGCGCTACGGAAAGCAACTGGCAGAAATCGGCGAGGCCCAGGCGCTCGCCCTCACAGAGGCTGGTAATACGGCGCGCCAAGAAGAGCAGCGCCGCCAATCGGCAGTGAATAAGGAGGCGAGTGATGTGCGAGAACAAAACCAGGCTGCTGCTGTGGCTGCTGGCACCGCTGATGCTGCTGGTGAGCGGCTGCATGTCGACGCCAAAAAGTTTGCCGCCAGTGCCTGCGCCGGTGACCCCGGAGCTGCCAAGCGAGGCGCGTCAGCCACCCGCGCCGCCATGGTGCTCTCCGAACTGTTCCAGCGGGCTGACAAAAGAGCGGGAGAGCTGGCAGCGGCGTATGACCGAGCCAGAATAGCCGGTTTGGCGTGTGAGAGAATTTACGACTCGATACACCGATGATCTGCAGCAAAACAGAGGGGCGGGGAAAACGGTTCTCCTGTTAGAGTTTCGTAAAAAATGTATTTTCAACGTCATTTACGAAATTTTTATAAAAATTCAAACCAAGCAAGGCGAATTCAGTTGGGTGTCGATTAGTTAGCATCTGACCAATGTGCGAAGTTGGAGGGTTGTACCAGTCTCCATGGTTCTTTACTGGGAGAGCCGCCGGATGTGGAGGGGTGTTTGTTATGACCAGTGGATCATCAGACTCAATAACCATTTCGCCGTCCTTGAAAGTTATTACGCAGGATCGTACCCCTTCATCCTTTGCAAAGTTTACTGATGTTGATCCGTCCTTGATTATGGCCAGATCCTGAATAGAGTGATTGTCTGCATCGCGTGCTGCCTTGAGGTAGCGTAGCAGCATGTCCTTCCTTCGCAACGCTAGATATTTTCCCTGCCATGGTTGAAATTTCGGCTGAAGATGAACGCAGGCTCGCTCTGTCTTGATCCATACCTTCTCAAGGTGAGTAAGAAAGTCTCTCCACTCCGACTCATACTCTTCGAATGTTGTTGATTGGGACATAGCAACATAGGCTTGTTCAGCGGCAATCAGATTCGATTTCGCGTGTCTCAAAGGATCAATCATTACGCACCCTATTGGTTTTACGGCAGGCATCATTCTCCAGCCCTTTATCTTGGCGTGCAAGCCACGGCGATTGGTGGCCGGGAACAGAAGCTTTTGCCCCGAAATCTATTCCGCAACCAGATTCAGCTACCCTGGAAATATTGACCTCAAGAGAGAAAAATTGTTAGTAGGTGCGGAACTGAATGGTGAATAACTTTATGATAAATAAAGGTTTATTTGTGGATTGCAAATCCGCCTACGCCGGTTCGATTCCGACCTCGGCCTCCACTCTTGAAAGCCCCGTAGATTAACGTCTACGGGGTTTTTTATTGCCTGGGATTTGACGATCACTTCCACAGCTAGCTCTTCTAACGCTAGCTTGAAGCGTTAATTTTTAGTGTCCTGCGTCTTAGATGGAACCCACACCCGATGCTGGATTGCGTCGGCTGTCCACTGACGGTCATAAGCGCTCGGTCGTGGCCGTCTGCTGTGGGCGGTTACTGCCTGTCTCGAAGGGCTACAAACGACCCAAAGCGAACACTCCGGCAGCCAGTCAGATTTGTCCACGAGACCAGGGGCTATTCAATTTGCTGGAAATTGTCCGCACCCGACTCAAGCAACCTCATTGGGCACTTGACGGCGACTCTTAGCTGGTAACGTGGCTTACGACCTCCTAGCATTAGGTACTTTAAGGTCGAACAACAACTCATCGGTTGCGCGATCGAAATGCTCGATAAGGAAATCCAGCAGTACACGCACGCGGGGAACCCGGTAACGACTGCCGTGTAATACCGCGTAGACGCCGGCCTCTCGGACACAAAATTCAGGCAACAGGACTTTCAGCCGTCCAGCACGGATATCGGCTGCCGCATCCCAAATGGTCTTACGTGCGATGCCATGCCCGGCCAATGCCCATGCGCGGGCGAGTGCGCCATCATTTGTTTCCCATGCCTGGCTCATGGGTACGGTGTGGTTCCATTCCTGACCATCCACCACAAAGTGAAAGGTGTTCAATGGACCTGCGCAAGTCACCAGCACGATGAACTTGTGGTTAACCAAGTCAGCAGGGGTCTGGGGGGTACCGTAGCGCGCCAGATAGTCAGGCGAAGCGCACAGTACTCGCCAGTTGGGAGCCAACTGCCTGGCGACCATCGAGCTTTCATGTGGCTGTCCAAACCGGATTGCCAGATCGACATCGTCCTGCACCAGATTCGACACCGAATCCGACAACGTCAGCGCCACGTACAGTTCTGGGTGCAATGTACTGAATGCCTCAAGCCAGTCATTCAAAAGATTGCGGCCAAAATCGGCAGACGCGGATATTCGTACCTTGCCACGCACCTCAGTTTGACTGGCTTGAAGCCCCGCTTCCGCCTCATCGATAGCCTGCAATGCGACCCAGCACTTTTGCAAATAAAACCGACCTTCTTCCGTGAGGCGCAACTGACGCGTTGTGCGATCAAACAATTTGGTGCGCAGCGCCGCCTCAAGCTTGATAAGGCGCGCGCTGGCCGCGGCTGGCGACAGCGCCAGTTTGCGTCCTGCGGCAGACAAGCTGCCGAGTGCTGCCGCTTCGACAAACAAGCGCATATCACCCAATCGGTCAGTGGCCACATTCAATTCCAATTTGATAGTCCATCAAATGGTAGGCCAATTATCAAATCAGAGGCAATTCATCACACTTATGTCTCCCATCCCGTTGAGCACAGGTCATGACCGGCAAATCACACTTTGAAAATGGCTCTTTCACGACATCGGGCAATACCGAATACCTGACTACCGGGCGTCTCCCACTGGCGGCTCTGTTGGCGCTGACAATGGGGAGCTTTATCGCCACCGCCAACGAAACGGTGCCAGCAGGACTTTTGCCGCAAATCGCCGAGGCATTTGGTGTGTCGCAAGCGTGGGCAGGTCAGATGGTGACACTATGTGCACTGGGCTCAGGGTTGGCGGCTATTCCATTGACCCTCGCGTTGCAAGGTTGGCGTCGGCGCTTGGTGCTATTACTGGCCGTCGGGGTGTTTTGCGCTTGTAATGCGGTGACCGCCCTGTCGCCCTGGTTTTCATTGACGCTGGCTGCTCGCTTTATGGTGGGTATTGCAACCGGTCTGGCCTGGAGTCTGCTGGCCGGCTACGCCAGACGGTTGGTCGCCCCACAACTGCAAGGTCGCGCTATGGCGCTGGCCATGCTCGGCATCCCGTTGGCACTTGCCCTAGGCGTACCGCTAGGTGCCTGGCTCGGCAAACTGCTGGGATGGCGTTGCGTGTTCGGAACTCTCTCAGGACTCAGCCTTTTGCTGATGGCCTGGATATATCTGAAAGTGCCTGATTATCCCGGACAACGTTCCGATCGACGCCTGCCGCTACGCAGGGTCTTGCAAACCCCTGGTGTGCGGCCCGTGCTGGCGGTGGTCATGCTCTGGATCCTGGCCCATTACACCCTCTATACCTATATTGCTGCGTTCCTGGCTTCTGTTGGATTGGCCGATCAGGTGGATCTGGGCCTTCTTTCATTCGGTATTGCGGCCTTGTTCGGTCTATGGATGATCGGCACGTTGATTGATGGCAGGCTTCGGCGTCTGGTCTTGCTCAGCCTGACAGCATTCACCCTGGTTTCGTTTGCCCTTGGGCTGGGTGACCTGCCCGTCACTGCGATCTACATCAGCATCGTCTTGTGGGGGATGAGCTTCGGTGGTGCGCCAACCTTATTGCAAACCGCCTTGGCTGATGTTGCCGGTGACGGCGCTGATATTGCGCAATCAATGCTGGTCACCGTCTTTAACCTGGCGTTTGCAGGCAGTGGTGTGATCGGCGGCGTTCTCTTGGAAACCTGGGGGGCAAGCGTTATTCCCTGGGTTGCGTTGGCGTTGTTGCTGCCGGCGCTGTTGATTGTCTTTCATACCTCGATGACCCCAGCGCAGAAATGTCCTCTATCCACGTTCAAAGTGGTCAAACGCTTGCATTAGTCATCGACAATGCTCAGAGCTTCAAGCGCCGCTGTCCTGAACAATTTGAAGCGCTTGTAGAGTGTGCAGCTTTTGTGAACTGGCGAACCGTGGTTGCTGGCGGCACCCCGCTCTTGGCACTTGCTTTCAATGCTTAAATGCTCTTCCACGTCAATCGACAGGGGTGTTATCAACGACTGCGACTGGGAGAAAGTTGACCGTCCGGAGAGGCTGCTATCAGCCAATAGCGGACATTTAAGGTACGAGTTCAGCTGCCGTTTTGCAGTAGTGCGCAGAGCGCAATATGCCGGCTCGATCTACGCACTTGAGTGAGAGGTGGCGGCCTATGAAAAGTATGAAAAGGAGACAGATTTATTTTTCTAACGTGTTTTCGATATCAGGGCAGGGATCATTGCCGGCCAAGCAGCCTTGAGGGCGGCGCAGACGTATATCAGGGATGTCTGCCAGCGACCCTAGGAGGCCCGGGTTTCGCTTTGTCTTTTTGCGGCCAGCTCTTTTTGACGGTTCTTCTTATCCGATTGGTAGCCCAACCAGAGTGTGGCGATACCGAAAAAAAACAGTAGTGCTATCTGATATATGGGCACTATTTTCTCTCTGAAAAATTAGATGCGCAGAAGGATTTGGCTGCATCGTGCAATATTTTTCCGAAGCGCTCAGGTGCGTGACGAGTGAGCGGCGATTTGATGGTGGGCTGATCAGGGCTTAAAGAAAAGAAAGACCTGCAAGCAGGCCGTGGTGGCCTGCTGCAGGAACATTCAGGAGTAGCGAGAGCAATAGCGTTTTTTGTTTTTGTAGATTATTAGGTTGCTACTCTCTTATGTTGATTTATTGTTTTTAAGATACGCTTCGGCAGCTCTCGCAGCGCCATCCCTTATAACTTTCGGATTTCTCAAGCGCTGTAACCAAATCACGACCGCCTATGCTGTTTTGGCAGTTGTTATGCTTTTCATTTGGTTCTTTTATCCCCTCGCATTGTTTTTTCAGGAAGGGGCTTACCACCGCCTGCTGCCTTGACGAAAGCGCTCTAAAGCCCTTGTCTACAGCTAGCTGGGCGAAGCTTTGTACGCTTGGTTTTTCACCTTGAAATGCGTTCTGCGCGATAAGGGCCGAGAAAATCTCTCGCTCGATAGTCATTCTTTAATCCTTTATTCAATCAACAAATTTGCTCATGTTTTTATTATTCTGAGCGATGCGAAAGCATACGTTACCATCGGGGGTAGTTTTATTGAACTGGGTTTCCATCCAGCTATAAAAGGCAAGGCTTCGCATTTTTGCTCAGTAAATGTTGGTTTCTTGGTGTTTAAAATATTTCAATAGGTCTTTGTTGCAATTTGTTTCTTGTTCGGGAGAGTGAAGAAGTTTCGCTTTGCACTTTAATGAGGTCGTGCGCCGTGGGAAGCTCCTGTCTTTCGCACTAAATTTAAGAATGACGATACTTCTTATGAGTTTCTATAAAGTTCCGCGATTCCCTATTTCGGGCTGTCGACAAAATTTCCACGGCAGGTACTGTGTGCGAAGCGAGCTAAACTGCCTTGACTAACTAACAGGGGGGGCGAAGTTCTCTAGTCTCCACAGAAGAGGCGGTGCGTTTGTGGCTAGAGGCTGGGTCTCTGGTCGAGTCGGTTCGGGAGTGGCAACACAAAGGCCTAAGCGACGAGGGCGCGACTCATCATTGAATCGGATGGATCAGGACCTTGAACGCGCACATTACCAACAGCTGTGCTCACCCGATACCACTCCAAGGCCTCTGAGGGCTCGCCCAGGTTCAGCGCCAATTGTTCCGCCTGCTCCTTTGTTGTGGCGGGGTCCAATCATTCCTGGGCCAGGTCGTGGGCGAGCACCACCGACCGCCGATCGTGCACATCGACCATGCCGCCTGCACTGTCGGCGGTAATGATGACGAACCCATCATGCTCGTTAAGTTCGACGCCGAGCTGTCCGGTCGCTGCGCTGAACTGGCCAATACTGGCTCACAGCGAAGGGTGACCATCCTGGCGTCGGATCAAGTCAGGCTGTTTTTTCGGTCCGCCCTAATCAACCCATTCGAACCAGTTGACCACGGGTGTGATTGCCCGATGTGGCCAGATCGCCCGGAAGAATGGGCCGCGGGCCACTTTCTCGACTCGAGCGTTTATCGGCGCAGCGCGGTCCTTGGCCCAGTGCGGCCGCCAACCCCAAAGCACCAGGTCTGCGTGCAGGGTTTCATCCTGCTAGTGATCGACTGCAACAGCTTCTATGCGAGCTGCGAGCTGCGAGCGCGGCGATGAAGCATTCGCCGATTTGACTGTCATTGATGGCCTGGATGCCCTCGGGCGGAAGATTCGCGCCCAGGTGCTGCGCGGTACTGGTATTGCGGTTGGCGTAGGCATCGCAACTACAAAGACCCTGGCCAAGCTTGCCAACCACACGGCGAAGCGGTTGCAGGCCCGGACCGGTGGCGTGGTGAGCATCACCGATCCGGCCAAGCGCGACTGGGTGCTGCGCAAGAAGTTCAGCATCGTGATTGAGAAGACCGCCCGGGAGTTGGCCGGCACGTCATGCCTGGAGCTGGACGAGCCCGACCCACCGAAGCCGGAGATCTGCTGCAGCCGGATGTTCGGTAAGCGCCTAACCGAGTTGCCGCCGATCAAGGAGGCGCTGGCCACCAAAATGTCCCGCAAGTAGTGCAGTCAACGCCATTTCTCGCAGCAACGCGGCTCGCGATGAAACAGCAACTTTACAGCGCTCGCAGGGTTCTATTGGCCCAAAGATAGGCTTGGGCTGTATCGCCGCCAATCAGTAGTCAGCCCGACAGCCAGGCCTCTATTTCTCACGCCTGCCAGAAACTGGAGGTTACTAACCGTTCATCGGGATTGAATGATGTCATGACGACATCATGCCGATATAGCTGTACAAGACTTGTACAAGCGTAAAACCTTGTACAGGTTTGGTCGGCCAGGAAATAACGCCACTACTCGTTGCCGTCGAACAAAAGAATACCTGCGCAGGATGCGGACGAAGGGCGAATACATACCCTTGCAGGTGTCCCTAAATTGCTCCTCCCATTACGCAGGTACATCATGCCATCGCACACTACCCGACTCTCTACACGGACCAGTCTCTATGCCGGCTATGCCAGCCTAGTCGCGTTTATGTTGCTGATCGCCGCCATCTCGCTGTACGCCCTGGCTAACAGCAATAAGGACTTTTTTCTCTACGTTAATGGCGTTGATGCACGCACCCGCATGGCCAACACACTGAACGACGCCGCTGCCCAGCGCGCGATTGCCCTGCGTAACATCGCCTTGAACAGCAATGTCACCGCGAGAGGGCAGCAGCGGGGCGCGATTGCCGTCAACGAACAAATGGTGACCAGCAGCCTCGCCGCGCTACGCCAGGCAATTGATAACCATGATGATGTGTCGCCCAAAGCACGTGAACTGTTCTCAACCATCGAGCAGGTCGAGAGCCGCTACAAACCGGTAGCGCAAACCATTGCCGAACACCTGTTCAAGGGTGAAAACGACGAGGCCCTGCGCATGGTCAGCGAGCAGTGCACACCATTACTGGCCGAGCTGACCCAGGCAATTGGCGAATACGTGCGCTACACCAACCAGAAGGCAGACCTGCAGGTCAGCGAAAATGACGCAAACTATCTGTCACAACGCAACCTGCTACTCGCCATTACTGCGCTGGCCGTCTTACTAGCAGCGGTACTGGGCTACGTCATCAGCCGCAACCTGCTGCGCGCGCTGGGAGCCGAACCGAGTGAACTCAACCAGCTCGCCCAGCGGGTTGCCCAGGGCGATTTGCGCGCTAGCGAGCGCACGATTGAGCCACCACAAGCCAG
The DNA here is from genome assembly GCF_012985695.1 of Pseudomonas sp. WS 5027. Classification (NCBI taxonomy): domain Bacteria; kingdom Pseudomonadati; phylum Pseudomonadota; class Gammaproteobacteria; order Pseudomonadales; family Pseudomonadaceae; genus Pseudomonas; species Pseudomonas sp. WS 5027. The sequence goes on from NZ_JAAQWU010000004.1 coordinate 279,871, forward strand.
CATAATGGCCGCCCTGCTGAGCATGCAGGAGAACCTGCGGGACATGACCAAGGGCATAAACCTGTCTTCACAGACCGTGGCCGAATCCAGCCAGGAGCTTAGCCAATCGAGCCTGAGAAACGCCGAAAGCGTGGCCATGGCACAGTGCGAGGTCGAGCAGATCGTCACCGCCGTTCACCAAATGGCCGCCACCGTGCAGGATGTCGCGCGCAATGCCGAATCCGCCGCCAGTGCCGCCAGCGAGGCCGATAGCGCGGCCCTGTGCAGCCAGCAGAAGGCCAAAGATGCCGTCAACATGATCGGCGAGCTGGCCGATACAATCGAACAGTCCAACATGGCCATGGGCCGGCTGAAGAATGAAACCGGCAATATCGGCGGCGTGCTTGAAGTGATCAAGTCGGTGGCCGACCAGACCAACCTGCTGGCCCTCAATGCAGCCATCGAAGCTGCCCGTGCTGGCGAGGCCGGACGCGGCTTCGCGGTGGTAGCTGACGAGGTGCGCAGCCTGGCACAGCGTACCCAGAAGGCCACCTCAGAGATTGAGGGGCTGATCGCCAGTCTGCAGAACATTGCCGACGAGACCTCGCAGCATATGCAACGCTGCAAGCGCTCCAGTGCGCAGTCGGTGTCCGGCGTTTCCGAGGCCGGTGACGCGGTAAGCACGATCGTCAGCATGATCGAGCGGATCAACGGCATGAACCACCAAATCGCCGCTGCCGCCGAGCAGCAGAGTACCGTTGCCGAGCAGATCAGCCGGGGCATCGTGACCGTCAGCGAAAGCGCCGAGCAATCCGCTGCAGCCTTCCGCAGCGCTCAGCGGGAAAGCGAAGGACTGGCACGCACCAGCGTGACATTGCGAGAGAACATTTCGCGCTTTCAGCTCTAGGGGCTGTTGCCGTTTCATCGCGAGCCGCGTTGCTGCGAGAAATGGCCCCCGGTTAGGCGCAGGACGCAGGTAATGGTCCGAGTCCTGCAACACCAGCGAGTGAAACGGCAACAGACCTTACTACTAGCAGGCCGTAGGTATTGGGGGGTAGACCACGATTAAAAAGAAGGCAATCAAATGCGTCTAGGAATTCTTGGGCGATTCAACTTTTCCTCGATCACTTCGCGGCAGCGAGACAGCTGCCATCTGCGCGCCGCAGCATTGTGCGATCACCAGGGCGCTCCACTGTCCAAACTTCATCAGTGGGGCATCGGGCAATCCTACCGTGACCGACACCGTTTAGCGTCGGGTGCGATGACAACGCACGGCCGTTTGCCGTCCTCAGAATCAGCCCTGAAGATCGAGGTCATGAAACTGGTATTGGCCGGTGGGCATTCGTCTTTGCCAAAAAACGGAGCTCCCCGGCCGTCCACAAGCATTTTGTAGCCTGAGGTTGCGCAAACCGTCGTAGTTACGGTGCTGCGTCAGCGCCGGACAGCCGGGTGATCAGTGCCACAGTAAGGTAAAGCCTCGGAGCAATGCTCGACAGCTCGATGTATTCGTCATCGGCGTGCAATCCGGCACCGACGACACCCATTGTCTCCAGCACAGCCGGTTTCGCGCTCCCAGGCATGTATGCGTAGCCCGCATCGGTGCCAAAGCGCATGGCGATAGGCTCAATGTTGCGGCCTATTTTTCGGTAAAGAGCTTGCGCGACTTTCGCCAGTTCTTCGGAGCCCGGATTCTTGGCCAGCGGTGGGCGACCCTTTTCCAGGCGCAATGTCACTTCAGTGCCATCGATGAGTTTTTTCGCAGTGATGCGTTGGGCGTCGGCGAGTACGCGGTCAGTTTCACTCAGATCGGCGTAACGCATATCAGCCTCGGCCGAGGCGCTGGAAGGAATGATGTTGCGTTTCTCGCCGCTTTTTACCAACGTCCAGTTGACCGTGGTGCCTTTGGCCGGATCGCCAAGGTCCTTGAGTTGCAACATCTGGTGCGCGAGTTCCATGGCCGCGTTGCGCCCGGCTTCAGGTGCAGAACCTGCATGCGAAGACTTGCCCTTCACGTCGAGAAACACGCCGTTTATGCCGTTGGTAGCGACGGTTACCGCGTCTGTGTCCGGTGGCTCGTACGAGAACACGTAGTCCTGCTGACGAGCGAGCTCGGCGATGATTTTTTTCGAACCAGCAGAGCCGGTTTCTTCATCGGGATTGAATAGCACTGTCAGGGTACCGAAATCATTGAACTTCTGATCCTGCAGCAGCTGCAATGAATGCAGAATCATCGCGACGCCACCTTTGGCGTCAGCAACACCGGGACCATAGGCGCGCTCGCCGTCGAGCTTGAACGGGCGTTTCGCCGCTGTACCTGGCCCGAACACCGTGTCGTAGTGGACCATCAGCAGAAAGTTCTTGCTGCCAGTGCCTTTGAAAGTGCCCACGATGTTGTCGCCAGCGGAGGGGGTCGCAGGTGTCGTGGTGACTTCAGCACCCAACCCCTTGAGCCGCTCAACCAGCATCGCGCTGACGGTTTTCAGGCCGAGCGCCTGGCCGGTTCCGGTATCAATGTCCACCAGCTCTTTGACGGTGGCAAGATAGGATTTTTGTTCGGCCTCGGCTTTTTTCAGTAATTGGGGGGCCAAATCGGTAGCGAATGCGGTACAGGATAAGAATGAAAACGAGAGGGCGGCGGCGATGGGTGAAAGTCGCATAAGCATGCTGGCTCCTTCAGATCATTGCGAATTGAAGCGCCATCTTTACCCCATAAATTTCGTCAACGCCATCTATCGCTGCGGGCGTTCACGCAGACAAACAGCTTTTACGCCAGTTGCGAGCGTGTGTTCCGGCCAGGCTTAGCAAGGGTGATCATCGTAGTACTGAGCAACCATGATGGCTGTGTCATTGCCCGTGGGATGCCACTTGTGCCAGCGGTCAGGTTGGGGCACGTAGTCGTAGACGACTAAAGGATCCGCTCCAAACGGAGAGAATGCTCAGCAGCGAGTATGAAACACCTCCTGTGTGGCGAGATCTTGCACTGGGAGCTGCCAGGATAGTCCCACTCCCGTGTTTTGCACGGGAGTGTTTCACTCATTTATCAGCGCACCTTGAAACGGTTCATCAACGTAATCACCCGGCCATTGGCATCCAACAGGCTTTGCGTATTGGTTTCAGTGGCATGGCCACTTTCCACCAGCTCTTCGACCATATGTCGGATCTGCACCATGCTGCGGTTGATCTCCTCGGTCACCGCACTTTGCTGCTCGGCGGCGGTGGCGATCTGGGTGCTGAGGTTGTTGATATGGCTGACCGAGCCGGCCATTTCGTCCAAGCCCGTGTTGACGCGTGCCGTGGCATCCGCCGCCGACTGGCAACTGGCCTGGGTGTTTTCCATTGCCGTCACCGACGAACTCACGCCAGTGGTCAGGCGCGCCAACATCTCGTTGATCTGCGAGGTGCTGGCCTGAGTGCGTGCGGCCAACGCCCGGACTTCGTCGGCGACCACCGCAAACCCTCGGCCTTGCTCGCCAGCGCGCGCCGCTTCAATGGCCGCGTTGAGTGCCAACAGGTTGGTCTGGCCGGCAATCGCGCCGATCACGCCGAGGGTTTCGGTGATACGCGCGGCGTCCTGGCGCATGTTTTCCACGGTGTGGGTGGCGCTGGCCACTTCGCCGATCAGAGCGCTGACGCTGGTCGAGGCTTCGCCCACCACCACGCGGGAGCGGTCGGCGTGTTCGTTGGCGCGCTGGGTGAACGAGGCGGTTTCAGCGGCGTTTTGCGCGACAGTGTCGGCGGTGGAGCTCATTTCGGTGATGGCCGTGACCGTCTGATCGGTTTCCGAGGCGTGGCGCACCAGAATCCGGTTGGTCTGCGCCGAGGTCTGCTGCAATTGCTCAAGCCCCGAGGCCATGGCGCCCGTGGCTTGGGTTACTTCGCCGATCATGTTCTGCAGGTAGATGATAAAGCGGTTCACCGAGTGGCCGATGGCGCCCATTTCATCCTCGGCACGGATGGTGATGCGCTTGGTCAGGTCGGCATCGCCGGCAGACAACGCGTCGATATTGGTGCGCAGCGACTTCATGCGCTGCACCAGCTTGCGAATCGCATAGAACGCCAGCAGCACCAGCAGCAATACCATCGGGATTTGCAACAGCGCCAGGCTGCCGAGCACATCGTCACGCTGGGCGGTGATCAGCGAGGTGGGCAGGGCAGTGGCGAGGAACCACGGGGTGCCCTCGATTGGGCGCATGTAAAAGGTGCTGGCCACGCCCTGGTTGTCGAACTCACCGCGCTGCAGCGCCTGGTCGCGATGGGCAAGGGCCTTGCTGACCTGGGCGGCAAACGCCGAGGTGCCGGTCAGTTCGCTGATGTTCTTGAGCACCACCGGGCTGTTGATGCGCGTGCTGTTGCTGATGATCTTGCCGTCGCCTTCGACGATCAGCATCTGGCCGCCGATGTCTTTTTCCTTGCTGGCCACCAGCTCATTGAAAAAGCCCAGGGTCACGTCGATGGTGGCAACGCCGTAGGCCGCGCCGTCCCGCTGGATCGCCATGGCGCAGTTGGTGCGCGGCTCCTGGCTGGCGTCGTCCTTGTAGGCGGCGGCCCAGGCGCATTGGCCACGCGGCGAGGCGAGGCCGCCTTTGTACCAGCTCTGGTCGTAATAATTGGGTGCGGCGTCGCTGTTCCAGAACGTATTCACCGCCAGCTTGCCCGAGGCATCGCGGTGCCAGAACGTGCTGTGCTTGTTGCGCCCCGGCGTGCGCTGGTTGGGCAGCGGCCAGATACCGCCGCCGAAGACTTTCAGCTCGCCATACTGATCCACCAGGCCGGGCAGCACCTTGTCGATGGCGTCACTGTCGAGCAGCGGGATGGTTTGGGTGATGCTGCGTTGCTGGGCTTGAACCTTGTTGAGTTCGCCCTGGATCTGCACAGCCACCTCGGCGATGCGGTTGAGCACCACCTGTTCTTCAGTGTGTTTTAACGTGGGGGCGACCAACTGGCCGATGCCCACGACGGTGAGTACCGATAACACTAGGACGAACAGCACCAGGAACAGGGTATAGCGGGTTTGGATGGAGCGCAGTGTGGGCATGGAGGTCGTCCTTACGAAGCGTTTATTATCGACGCGGCTTTATTAGAGCTTCGTCGGGCTATCGGCTTGGTAAGGAAGAGCTTTAGGTACGATGGTACAAAGTTAATTGGCTTGACGGTGACCTTGCGCGCTTGAGCGGCGAGGTCTCCCATTGGGTACGGAAAAGGGGACGGATCTATTTTCAAATAAATCCGTGCCCTTTTTACGTAAGGTGTAAACGCGCCGGATTTGGCATTGCATTGCACGATGATTGGCACTGCCTATTTGGTTTCAACCTGCTGAGTTTGGCGGGATGTTTGGCACCTCAGGCCACTCGATTGTCAGGGGATAAGCCTGCAGCTCATGCACTCGGCTCAGTGCCAACCAATCCATCAGCGTAAGCGCATGTGCATGTGCCCGAGTAATTTCAGGGCACAGCGAAATGAAAGACTTGTTCGTCTTCATCACGCTTATTTGTAAAAGGATGGAAGCCCGTCATGGCGATGGCCATGACAGCTTTTTCGGCAAGCGGCTATTTTAAGGTATAACGCGAGTAATACCGAGCAGCCTGGAGAATTCGAGAAAACCACCGTTTTGCCGACCCCGAGATGTTTGTCATCTCTCTACTCGAGGGCTCCAAAACCTGAACGCTACATCATGAAAGGTGATGGTCATGTGCATTGTCCTTATAGCGTGATTTCCCAGGAAGGCAGCGGCAAGTTAAACAATACGCACCTGCAAACAAACCTGCTGGTAGATAACCTGCTCCGGCGTCCGCTTTGGGTCGATTGTAGTCAGTCGCGCAAGACCGGAGTCGCCCCTAACCGGCAGTGGCAAAAGGACCATCCAGGCCAAAGCGGCCGTTCGGGTTGTCTACGGCATGTGCTGGAGGCCCAGGCTTCAAACCGAGAACATTGCATCAATCTCTTTGCGATTGCGGCGTTAATAGCAGTGCGCTACTATCATCGCGATACATAAAAGCACATATAGTTAACTCGTTCTCTTGCCGGGCTCGCCAAAAAAACGGCGAATATATTACCTAGCTATCGCTGCTTTCTTAACGCATACGCCACGCAGGCGTTGGTGTAATTTAATTGCTGCTCTTAGGGATAATGGCTAGTGTTGCGCATTGATGTTGAGGTGAATTCGAAAGGATTATTGCTCGTGCTTGTTTGTTAGATATTCTTGCTTAAGTTTATATACGTTAATTTTTTCGTGGGGGTTAAGGGTGTCGGAAGAAGTAGTTAGTGATTTAGAAGCAGCGCATGACTATAGAAATCAGCTGTTAGAGCGATTAAATACTGATGATCCCAGATTCTATGTGCTTCCAGTAGAGCGTCTTGATGAGGCAGTTGATTTTATAAAAGGCCAGTATCCAGGGTTGGATTTTACAGATGTCGATTTGAAGTCCAATCTAGCCGATCTTAGTGCCGCAGGTGCGACTCGTAGTGAGTTTGATATGGAAGAGTCGCGATCTGAAATTGAACGGGTAGCAAAAAATATTGGATATAACCTTCATGGCGGGGTGTCGGCAGGCATCATTTATGGGGAGGGCGTTAGCGCGAAACAGCAAAAGGTTATGCTCACTGAAGCAAGTGTGATCTTTATGACCAGGCATCTAGGCACGTTGATCTATCGCCTGGCCAAATTGTTGGCCAGAACTCTGCCCCAGAGTGTTGATGCGGATGGAAGTAAAAGTATAATTTGGGCGCTCGACGAAATAAACGAGGTGCTCTACGCAGACAAGCAATTGCAGCAAGATTGGGACTTTTTCTTTGTGGATTACTCTCTTGATCCTAATTGTCCTTCCATAGGCGAAGCGCGTAAAGTCGAGAGCAGCGATGAGGCACACTTGATATTTGATCTGTGCGAATCAATGGAGTGGTTCGTACTAAGTCATGAGTATGGGCATCACATTATGCAACACTCGCTTGGCGGAGTTGCCGGAGCGCAGGGAGAGGAATATGAATTGGCAAAAGGGAAAGAGTGTCAAGCTGACTTGATTGGAGCTCACATATGCATGGCATTAGGTGCTCAAAATAATCGAGGATTGAACTTCAGTGCGATGTTCAATATTGGGGCGGTTATTATTTTGACAGTGCTAGATTGCGTAATGCGTGGTAGGTCAATTATGCGCTCAGGGAGTGATGATGACTTCTCGGATTCTAGTACACACCCACCTCTTGACTACAGGTTAGGCGCTATATCATTTATGCTTCGGCATATTTATCAAGAAGAGAAGCCAGGCTCTGAAGAGGAGGTTCAGTGGGCATTGAGTTATCAGAATAAAGCCAAGGAACTAATTGAGCATATATGGGGGCATTCCAAGAAGCATTTACATAAATGCTATCTACATGGCATGCGATCCAAATAGATAGGTGAGAAGAGCCCGATAAGCGTGCTAACGGAAAAGGGGACGGATCTATTTTCAAATAAATCCGTCCCCTTCTTACTGCTGGGTTTTGGAGCGCCAATCAGCGAAGACCCCAGCCAGCTTCAACCCACGTGTTCGAACCGCCGCCGCTTCAGGAACAACCCCACTCCCAGTGCAACGGCAAAGATCGACAGCAACCCCAGGTCCAGCCCAAACAAGCGGATTTGGCTCGCTGCAACGCAGCCGACGGCACCTATCGCGATCAGCAGTACCCCTAACCATTTGCGAAGGGGGTATGACTTGAGAAACCGATCGAGCAGAAAGAACAGCACCAGCGCAACGACCAGTTGGGTAATGTCAGACATGTGTTTCTCCCGTCAGGTCTTGATGATCAGTGTCGAGGCGGTGCGTTGCGGGCCGATGCCGCCATTCACCTGCGCCTCAATGCTCACCAGTACGTCGCCTGCATGATAGGTGGGCAGGGTTTCATTCCTAGTGGGCGCTTTTCGCCTCGCCAAAATGCAGCTCGCGCAGGCGTCCGCGTTCGCTGTCGGTGAGGGTGATCTGCGAGACGTTGAACACGATCCCGTGATTGCCCATGTATTGGAAAGTCCCTTCGAACTTCATCGCACGCATCCTTTCGAGCCAAAGGCGGGGATTGTCTAGAAAGCGCGCGCTGGATTCAAATCATTTTCCCTGGCTGGCAAGCCTGGATGCCCGGCCAGGAACACGTTAGATTCAGCCTCTAAAGGATGACTCACCCCCCGTGGAGTAGAATTTTGCGCAAACTGATTGTGGTGCTCATGCTCGGGTTCCCGTGCAGTTTTCCGGTAATCGCGGGTGATGGCAGGGCGGTAGAGGTCTCGGCCTTTGGCGCGGTTGTTTCGTCGAGTCTTGCTGTGACTCTTTTCCCTGTCACGCTGACTGAAGATAGCCAAGGAAGTAGCCGCAATAGCTCAAAGGGAGGCGATTCCAAGATAGTTGCCGCTCGCAATGATGCTGCCGCTTTCGTCGCGAGTGATGGGGTTATTAGAGGCGCGAGCCTGGAGGCGGCGTTCGAGGTTTTGCGTATTGGGGATGAGACGGCCACAGCCAGCGACATGACGCTGGCTGAAGCCGTTTTGGTTTACGAATCGCGCTAGCGAAATAGGGCCTTGACCACTTTTAGCCAATCTGCCCACTGGGTTTGTGCGTCCTACAGTCCCGTGGTGCCGTGGGGTTAAATCTTGAATTGCTTCAACAGACCTTCAAGGCGGTGACCTATGGCGTATAGCTCGTCGACGGTTTGCACGCCGTTTTGGGTCTGATCCGCGACGCTTTCAATCGTGCGGGCTATTTGATGGACGCTTCGGTTGATTTCCTCGGCCACTGACGTCTGCTCCTGCGCGGCGCTGGCAATGTGCGCGTTCATTGCATTGATGGTAACGATCAGTTCGACCGCTTTGCCCAGCGACTGGCCAGCCTGTTCCGCGTGCAGGCTGGCGCCATTGCCCGCTTCGCCGGAGTGGCTCATCGCGGTCACGACCTTGGTGGTGGCCTGGTTGAGCCGCTCGATCATGGCCTGGATTTCCTGGGTGCTGAGTTGCGTCCGGCTGGCCAATGCGCGTACTTCATCGGCCACCACGGCAAACCCGCGCCCTGCGTCCCCGGCCCGTGCCGCTTCGATCGCGGCATTGAGTGCCAGCAGGTTGGTCTGCTCGGCGATCGAGCGGATGACATCCAGCACGGTGACAATGCCTTCTACATCGCCTTGCAGGCTTTTCAACGACACGCCGCCCGTGGACAGGTCCGCAGTCAGCGTGCCCAAACGGGCGATGCTTTCATTGACGACCTGCCTGGCGTGCTGGGCCTGCATATCGGTTTCGGCGGCTGCATCTGAAGCGCTCTGGGCACTTACGGCCACCTCATGCGCAGCGGATGACATTTGATTGATTGCGGCGGCGACCTGATCGGTTTCCTGGCGTTGCTGCTCCATGACGTGATCGATGCACTTGCTCTGTTCGGCCACTTGGGTGACGGACTCATTCAACTCTCGGGCCATGCTGACGATCTGGCTGACCAGCCCATGAATCTTGTCGCAAAAGGCATTGAAAGACACGGCTACCTGTCCGAACTCATCGTGGCTGGTGGGTAGGCGCCGCGTCAGATCGCCTTCGCCAGCGGCGATTTCATCGAGGTGCTCGCGGATCCGCGACAGGGGACGCAGGCTGTTTTTCACCAATACCCAGCCCAGCACGCCGATGATGCCCAGTGCAATCAAGGCGATGACGGTTATCCCATAGACGAGGCTGCGCACCCGTTGATGGATTTCTGCGCGCACCTGGGCGACCTGGCTTTCGATGCTGTCGAGGTTGATCGCGGTGACCACCACCATGTCCCAGGTGGGTAGGTAAAAACTGTAGGCCAGTTTTGGGACCACCTTGTCGGTATTGATCAAGGCCCCTGAATACGTGACGAAGTGGCTGCCGTTCTTCGCTGCGGCGACCATTTCCCGGTTCAGGTAAACCCCGTTCCTGTCTTTGCGGTCACTCATGTTGGTGCCGACGCCTTCGCTGCTGTCGCCACGAAACAGGCGCACGACCTGGCTGTCGTAACCGATAAAATAGCCGTCGTCGCCGTACTTCATCTTGGACAGTCGTGCGATCGCCAGCGCACGTGTTGCCTTGTCGCCCGTCTGGGCCTGCGCATAAAGGTCCGCCACCGAGGTTTGTGCAAGGGAGGCGTAGTCCTTCAAGCGTTCCCGGCTTTCATCGAGCAAACGCTCGCGGGTCTGCGTGACTTCCTGCTCGGCGCTCGCCAGCAGGGTGGCGCTTGTTGTCAGTGCCAGCACCGTGGACAACAGCACCACGGGGGCCAGCACCAGGATCAGTACTTTGTTCTTGAACAGCATGTTGGGTTGTCCTTACCTGAACCTTTTGGAAAGCGGCCGCAAGGGCCGCGATCGTCGACCTACCAGAGGGCAATGTCATAGGTGAGGTAGAGGCGGTTGCTGTCGCGCCCGCGGGAGAAGTCAGAGCGGTAGACATAGTTGCGCATGCGCACACCCAGCCCCTTGAGCGTGCCGGTCTGTACCACGTAGGCCAGTTCGGTATCACGCTCCCATTCCTTGACCGTGCTCGAGGACTTGCCGTCATTGCCGCTCAGGTAGCGTGCAGAGAAGGTCAGGCCGGGCACGCCGATGGCGGTAAAGTTGAAGCCGTAGTTGAGCATCCAGGTCTTTTCGTCTTCCTCGATGAACTTGCCAATGCCGGCGTTGCTGAACGAGTACACGGTGGCGCCGCTGATGTACGGCAAGCCGGCATCACCGCGCAGGGTCTGGTAGCCGCCGCCGACGGTGTGTCCAGCGATCGCGTAGGACAGTTGGCCGCTGAGCATGTCGTTATCGATTTTGCCTGCGTAGGCAGAGCCGCTATCTACGCTGTTGAAGTAACGCAGGTCGCCGGTCAGCACGCCACCGGCCAGCGGCAGGTCGTGCTGGATGCCGGCGAAGTTCTGCCGGTAAAAGTTCTCCAGTTCCCCGTAGTAATAACTCAAGCGGGTGTTTTTTCCCCATTTGTACTCGGCACCGGCATAGTTGAAGTCCCCGGATTTTTCCCCGCTGTAGCCGTCAGGTACGATCGGCACGCTGTTGGTGGAATCGCGCAATTTGAAACGGTCCAGGTGCCCGCCGGTGACGGTCAGGTTTTCGATGTCGTTGCTGCTGATCTGAGTGCCCTGGTAGGTCTGGGGCAACAGGCGTGCGTCGTTGTAAATCAGCACCGGTGTTTTAGGCAGCAGGGTGCCGTACTTGACGGTGGTTTTGGCGAACCTCGCTTTTGCGGTGGCGCCAGCGCTGGCAAATTCGCCGGCTGCGCGGCCGTCGTCATGCACCGGCATCAGCCCGGTGCCGCTGCGACCGCGCCCGGAGTCGAGTTTGACGCCATAGAGCCCCAGGGCATCCACGCCGAAGCCGAGGGTGCCTGCGGTAAACCCGGACTGATAGTCGAGCAGGAAGCCCTGGGCCCACTCGGTGCGCTCGCTTTTTGCCGTTCTCGCGGCGCGTGCACTCATGCCGTGCTCATCGCGAAAGTTCTCGTTGAAATACACATTGCGCAGTTGCAGCTTGAGTTTGCTGTCATCAATAAAGCCTTCGGCATTGGCACCGGCGATGGGTAGCAGGCCGAACGCGCAAAAAAGGGCCCGGCGGGTATACATAGGGTTCATGGCAAACGTCTCGTTGTTGTTATTTGGCGTGCAGGGCAGCACGCGGCCCGTGAGCGAGTCGCGTTGGAACGCAGCAGGAAGATGAATCAGGTGAACAGGCTGATAGCCCCGGTCAGCAGGGCCAGTGCGGTAACGACCAGGGACGTCAGTACCGCCCATTTGACGGTGGCTTTCTGAAAGTCGCCGATGTCACGGTCGACCATGCCCACCAGCAGCAGGGTCGAGGCCACTAGCGGGCTCATCAGGTGTACCGGCTGCCCGAGGATCGAAGCTCGAGCGATTTCCACCGGATCGATGCCGTAAGCCGCAGCGGCATTGGCCAGGATCGGCACCACGCCGAAGTAGTAGGCGTCATTGGACAGCACGAAGGTCAGCGGCATGCTGGTGACTGCCACCACCAGTGGGAACAGGTGGCCCCAAGACGGCGGGATCCAGTCGACCAGGGTCTGCGCCAGGGCGTCGACCATTTTGGTGCCGGAAAAAATCCCGGCAAAAATCCCTGCGGCGAATACCAGCAGCACGACCGTCATAGCGTTGCCCGAGTGCGCGAGGATGCGTTCTTTCTGAATGTCCAATTGCGGGTAGTTGATCATCAGCGCCAGCACAAAGCCGATCAGGAACAGGATCGCCGAGTGCATCAGGCCCATCACCAAGGCGATCAATACCGCAATCACCAGCACCAGGTTGACGTAGGCCAGCTTCGGACGTTTGTGCGGGGTGTCTTCAAGAATCGCGTTGATGTAGCAATCTCCGCCGCCGCTTTGCAGTTGCACGTTGCCGATCCGCTTGCGTTCGGCACGCCCCAGTATGAAGGCCGTGAAGACCACCCACAGGGCGCCGCCGATCATGGTCGGCAGCAACGGCACAAAGTATTCGCCGGCATCCAGGCCCAGTGCGGCGATGGCCCGGGTCGCGGGGCCACCCCAAGGGGTCATGCCGCTCATGATGCTCAACGACAGCATGGAGATGGTCGCCAGGATCATTGGGTTCATGCCGATGCGTTTATACAACGGCAGCATCGCCGCGCAGGTAATCATGTAGGTGGTGGTGCCGTCGCCGTCGAGTGCGACCAGCAATGACAGCAGGGCCGTCCCCACCGCGATTTTCATCGGGTCGCCATTGACGCGCTTGAGGATCTTGCGGATCAGCGGGTCGAACAACCCCGCATCGATCATCAGGCCAAAGAACAAGATGGCAAACAGCAGCAAGGCGGCAGACGGTGCAACCATTTTCAGGCCGTCGAGCATCATTTTGCCGGTGGTGCCGCCGAAGCCGCCAATAACGGCGAAGACGATAGGCACCACGGTGAGTGCGACGATTGGCGACAAGCGCTTGGTCATGATGAGGAAGGTGAATACGACCACCATGGCCAAGCCAAGGAAAGCGAGCATAGGACGATTCTCTTGTTGTTATCGTAAGAATGGCTGACGCCGAGGCGCACGAGCCCTGACCCGCCGGGCGGCACAATGGCGCCTGGCGGGGAAGGGGTTCAGTCAAATCGGGGGTAGGTGTTTGTGGTTTGCGCTAGACGCGGTTGGCGACCTTCTGGTCTTCCCAGGCGTTTGCCTGCGCCGCATCGGGTTTTGCGTCGAGCATTCGCGTCAGTGTTTCGCGGTGGCAGGCGTTTTCAGACATCGAAATCACCACCGTCGCGACCGCGTTGCTGGCCAGGCTGGTCAGGGCCCGCGCTTCAGACATGAAACGGTCAACGCCGATCAGCAACGCCAGGCCGGCCAGGGGGATGTCGTGAATGACCGTCAGGGTCGAGGCCAGTGCCACGAACCCGCTGCCAGTCACGCCGGCCGCGCCTTTGGAGGACAGCAGCATGATCGCCAGCATGGTGATGATTTGCGTAAAGCTCAGGTCAATGTTGCAGGCCTGGGCAATGAAAATCGCCGCCAATGACAGGTAGATGGCCGTGCCGTCCAAGTTGAACGAGTAGCCGGTGGGCAAGACCAGGCCCACGACGCCTTTTTTGCAGCCCAGCGCTTCGAGTTTTTCCAGCATGCGCGGCATGACCGGTTCCGTGGAGGAGGTGCCGAGCACCACCAGGAACTCTTCGCGAAAGTAGCGCAGCAGTTTCCACAGGCTGAAACCGTTGGCGCGGCAAATACCGCCCAATACGACGAACACGAAGAAGCCGCAGGCGATGTACAAGGTCATGATCAGTTTCGCCAGCGAGCCCAGCGAGGTGATGCCGTACTGGCCGACGGTGAACGCCAGGGCCCCGAAAGCGCCGATCGGTGCAAAACGCATCAGGTACGCGAAGATCTTGAACACCATGTGCGAGGCGGCTTCGAGTACATCGAGCACGGGCTTGCCACGTTCGCCCAGGGATGACAAGGCAAAGCCGGACAACACCGCGATAAACAGCACCGGCAGCACTTCCCCTTTGCTGAAGGCACCGATAAAGGTGTCCGGGATGATGTGCATGAAAAACTCCACAACCCCAAGCTTCGCCGCCGACTCGGTGTACTGGGCCAGGCCTTTGGTGCTCAGTTGGGTGGGGTCGATGTTCATGCCGGCACCCGGCTGGAACACGTACACCGCCACCAGGCCAATCACCAGGCTGATCACCGTGAGGCCGAAAAACAGCAGCATGGTTTTGCTGAGCAGGCGGCCGAGCGAGCGTTTGTCGCTCATCCCCGCGATGCCGGTGACGATGGTGCAGAACACCACGGGGGCAATCATCATCTTGATGAGCTTGATGAACGCATCGCCCAGCGGCTTGAGTGCAATGGCCTGCTGGGCCCAGAAGTGCCCGACCACGATGCCCAGCACCACGGCACAGAGAATCTGGAAGTAGAGCGATTTAACAACTTTCATGGCATCACCCATTTTTAGAATTGTGCGGATGCAAAAATGCCAACGACCACCGGCATTATCCGGCGAGGCGTTGAGAGTCTGTGGCGTAGACGTAACCAGAGAAAAGCCTGCGTGCGGTGCGTACGACGGACGCTTGAATTGTCTCACCGTTGACGCCGGTGTAGGACAATACGACATCAATCCCGCCGCTAGGATGTTCGATACGCACCGCTTCAAGGCGCGGCGTACTTATCCCGCCGAGCATCTGCGCGACGATGCTGCCCTCTACCACGCACGCGGTGGCCAAACCAATCGAGCCGGTAATGGCCAGCGCGCGGTGGCAGTTATGTGGCATGAAATAGCGCACCTGGATCGTACCGCCGGCTTTGGCGGGCGAGACCAGCACCGGCTTTGGAATCACTTTGTCGCTGACGTCACCCAGGCCCATGGCCCGGCCTGCCTGAAGCCGCAATGACTCAAGGCGGCGCAGGAAGTCTTTATCGGCGTCCAGTTCTGCCGGGCTTTCATCGCCACGCTTGCCCAGTTGGCTGGCCTCGATCAGCACCATGGGCATTGCCATATCAATGCAGGTCACCGCAATGCCGTCGATCACGTCTTGTGTATTGCCGGTCGGGAAGAGTTTGCCGGTCTTGCTGCCGGCCGCGTCGAGGAACGTCAGTTGCACCGGCGCTGCCGTACCCGGCACACCATCGATGGCGGTGTCGCCCTCGTAACTGACCTTGGCATCCGGTGTGTACACGTCGGCGTTGATAAAGGTCCCTGTGTTTACGTTGCGAATGCGCACACGGGTGCGGTCCGGCGTGCCTTTGACCAGGCCCTGTTCGATGGCGAACGGGCCGACGGCGCACAGCATGTTGCCGCAGTTGGGCGCGCTGTCGACCCGGCGTTGCGAAACCATCACTTGAACGAACAGGTAGTCGACATCTGCGTCCGGGTGCAGCGAAGGGCTGACAATCGCCACCTTGCTGGTTTGTGGGCTGCCACCGCCGATTCCGTCGATCTCCAGCTCGTGGCCGGAGCCCATCAGGTTGAGCAGCAGTTCGTCACGGGCCTCAATGGCTGTCGGCAAATCCCAGTCGAGAAAGACTGGGCCTTTGGAGGTGCCACCGCGCATCAGCACACAGGGAATTCTTTGCATGATACTGACTCTTGTTGATCAATCGACGTAATTGATGTTCTTGGAGCAAGAGTCTCAAGCTTTAAAAGATCTATCAAATGCAAAGATTGAAGAGATTATTGCGTTTTGCGAATGATAAATTTACGCTGAGTTTTCTTCTGGTGCCTTCTGCTGATGAGACAAGACATGGACTATGAGCTGAACGATATTCGATCTTTCGTTAAAATCGCCGAACTTGGCAGCTTTCACGAAGCAGCTGATGCCTTGCACCTGTCCCAACCTGCACTCAGTCGCCGGATAAAAAAACTGGAGGAGGGGTTGGGCACTTCTTTGCTTGACCGCACCACACGCAAGGTCAGCCTCACGAGCGTCGGGCGTGATTTTCTTCCCAAGGCACGTCGGCTGCTGGATGACTTCGATGAGTCGATTCTCAATATCCGTGAACTGGCCGAACGCCAGATTGGCCGGGTAACGCTGGCATGTATCCCCACTGCCGCCTTCTATTTCTTGCCTTCAGTCATTCGCCTGTATAACGAACGCTACCCAAAAATCCGCATCCGTCTGCTGGATTTGAGTGCCAATGAGGGGCTTGAAGCGGTACTGCGGGGGGAAGCCGATTTTGGGATCAACATGATGAGTGGGCAGCATCCGGACATTGAGTTCGTGCCATTGGTCAGCGAGCCTTTTGTATTGGCATGCCGGCGTGATCATGAATTGGCTGGACGCAGTTCGGTCACCTGGTCTGAGTTGAGCGATTACCGTCTGATCGGGGTAGGGCGCCTCAGCGGCAACCGTATGTTGCTCGATCACGCCTTGTCGGGCTTGAGCTGGCGGCCGCAATGGTTCTACGAAGTCCAGCACCTCTCTACTTCGCTGGGCCTGGTGGAGGCTGGTCTGGGGGTTTCGGCGATGCCGAGCCTGGCCATGCCGGCTGAAGATCATCCAACCTTGGTCAGCGTCCCTTTGATTGAGCCGGTTGTGAATCGCTCTTTGGGCTTGGTCTACCGCCGCGGCTCATCGCTTTCTCCAGCGGCGGAAAAATTCGTCTCGATACTGCTGGAGCAATGGCCGCAGTGAGCCAGGGCTTATCGAGCACAAAGGGACAAATTTATTTATCTAAAAAGGGACCCGCTCTCCGAGCGTAAATCGGCCCCTCATGTTGTCCGTTTTTGTATTTTTTGATGATGATCAGGCGCGCCGCGCCATCAATAACATCGAGGCCGCAGCGGACAACAAACCGGCACAGCAACGATTAAAAATCTTCTTGCCGCGAGGCTGCGTAAACCAGCGGCGCATGTGCAATCCGATGTACGCGTAGATGCCAATCGCAATCCACTCCAGTGCCAGGAACAGCAATCCAAGCAGCGTGAATTGCTCGCCAACCTCTGCAGTTGGATCAACGAATTGAGGCAAGAACGCGGTAAAGATCAGAATGGCTTTGGGGTTGCCAGCCGCGACCAGGAATTCCTGCCTAGCCAGCCCCCACAGCCCCGCCCGAGCGTTTACTGATTCGGCTTCTGCTTGCGGTGCGGCGTTCCACAGTTGATACGCCAGGTAGAAGAGGTACGCCGCGCCGACTATTTTGATCCCGTAGAAGACAAGTTCTGAAGTTTGCAACACGACGGCCAAGCCCGCCGAGGCAAGTGCGATCATGATCGCGAATGCCAGCAAACGACCTACGCCTGCCATGCAGGCTGTGCGATATCCGTAGCGTGTTGCATTGCTGATGGACAGCAGATTATTGGGCCCTGGCGCCATGTTCAGCGCAAAGCATGCGGGCAGGAATAACGCTAGTGTTGCCAAGTCCATATGCATCTCCAGAATCGCTTTGCATCAATCCTATATTTGAAGCGCTGTAGATGCTATCGCCCGCTAATCGCACCTCATTACCTTGGGCTTGTGTGGATAGCATGGGTGAAGGGATAGCGGTAATCACCATCACGCTACTAGCATATCAGTCCAGGGCCGAATTTTTGGTGCCTTGCTGGTGAGCTTCGGGATACTGCTGATACTTGCTTGAATGGGGATTTACACAGGAAGGGAGTCGGTTCTGTCATCTTTGGATGACCAACTGACGTTTGAGGTTTTGTACTGGATTTGGCGGGACTGCCATTGTCTCCACGCTGGATGCCTCGAAAGCCTGGCGCTAAAGTCGCGGCTGAGGCGTTTATTGGAATTATCGACAAGGAGGTGGCCGGTGATCGCGAAGTTGTCAGTGAGCGTTGGAATCGTGTTTTACGCAGTCGTAGTGCCGGTATTGGAGGTGAACGGCAGCCATGTTTTCAACTCGGCATGGGAGCCTCATGCCAGGTTGCATGAGGTGTGGCAGTTATTTACCAATACGGCCATCGGCCTTTATAGCGTCTGGCTGGTGTGGGGTAGAGGCAATCTCAAGCTGGCAAGCTTGCTTACGCTGTTTGTCACCGGTGGTTTTTTACTGGCCTATTGGCTGCGGGATGGTTATGGCGGGTCGATGGTTCTTTCTGATGGGTCAGAAAAATTGATCATGGGGATCAATATGGGGTTGTTTGCCTACGTCCTGGCGCTGGTGCTGGCGGGGGTTGCCATAATGATTGATCAGCGACAGCGCAGCGCCTAGTCCCCAGCCCACATATCGCCGCGATGCACGATATGCACTTTGTTGCCGTCCGGGTCGCGCAGATAGGCGCCGTAGTAACCGTCGCCATAATGTGGGCGCGGGCCGGGCTCACCGTCGTCGATTCCGCCAGCCAGCACACCAGCGGCATAGGCCACATCGACGGCATCTGGCGAGGGTGCAGAGAAAGCCAGCATGCAGCCATTGCCCACTGTAGCTTCCTGGCGGTCGTAGGGGGCGTAGACATAGAAGCGTGGTAATGGCTTGCCTGGGGTGATCCAGCATGCAGAAGACGGTCCGCCATCCGGGGTCACATGGCGGCGGCACAGGCCCAGTGGGATCAGTATGGCGTCGTAGAATGCGGCGGCTTTGTCCAGATCGTTGGTTCCGACGGTGACGTGGCTGAACATACCTACTCCTTGTGGGCTGTTGTGCAACAGCCGGGTTTTCAGATGACCGTACCCTAGCAGAGTAGGCGGTTACGCATTGCATCTTCGGTAGTAATCCCATTTACCCAAGCCCATTCTCTTTGGTATCCCGCGACCTGCTTAAGTTGGACACCGGTATGCCCGGCTGTGATTCTTGGGCTCTACCCTCAAGGGGTTATTCTCAAGGATAAGGAATCGCCTGATGCTCGGTTACTACGCGCAATACAGCCAGTACTACATCACGACGCTGATGATCGTCACCTCCCTGTTTTTTGCCTTGCCGATCTTTATCGCGCCGATTGCCTGGGCCCGGGCGATGCGCTGGACGATTCCCGAACACCAGCACCTGGCAATCTATTTTGGACGCTGCCTCGGGGCGTTTATTCTGGTGGTGGAAGTGGCGATGTTGCGCTCTGCAACCACGGGCACCAGCTTTAGTTATGCCTTCGATATTCTGTTCGTGGTTTTCTTATTGATGTTTGTGGTGCATGTGTACGGCGCGTTGAAACGTATCCAGCCTATTACTGAAACCCTGGAGATCGGCTTCTGGATGATTCTGTTTGTGCTCAATATGCTTTTTTATCCTGCGGCGGTAATCACTCTATGAGAAGCACACCTTGCAAAGCTCCCGTGCGCGTTGGTAAGTGCTGTCGAGTACGACGCTTATCGCAGCATAGGTATCTACACAACGTTCAGAAACTAACGAACTTCCCTGTGGCGAGCGGGCTTGCCCCGCGCTGGGCTGCGAAGCAGCCCCAAAACCAACCGCTACGGTGTATCTGATACTGCGCACTCGGCTTACTGGGTCTGCTTCGCAGCCCAGCGCGGGGCAAGCCCGCTCGCCACAGCAGCTCAATCTGCTTGGATTTATGCGTTTACTTGGCGTGGTGCGGCCTCTGTGGCCCTAGGTTGGCAGGCGCTCATGGCGTTAAGATGGCCCTTTGCAATCATGGAGGGCTTTTTCTTGGGGATACTTCTCTTCACCTTAGTGATGGTTGGGGTCAGCTACTTCTTCCTTCATTGGATAGGTAAGGTTTGCCCACCACTTGGCAACTTCATATTCAAGTACAGCAAGCTCATCGGGCCGCTTCTTGTGGCCTATTGGTTGTATTACATGTTGCACAAGGACACCAACGGGTCTGCCATGCTGATGTTGGCCGTAGGTATCGTTCTGACGTTGATGCCCAATAAGAAAAGGTTTGCCTGACACCCTTTCGAGTAGACAAATAGCACTGCGCATTATCCGGATTAACCGGAATATGTTTCCCGGATCGGGGCGATTATCAAAAAATCCCTGGTAGATATCCTGTGGTCATCGAAACCACCGACTATCTACGAGGCGACACTGATGTCCAGACTTTTTACCCCAGGCGTTGTGGGTCAACTGAGCACGCCCAACCGCGTGGTCATGGCGCCCATGACCCGGTCCCGCAGCACCCAGCCTGGCGATGTGCCGAATGCCATGAACGCGGTCTACTACGCACAGCGGACGTCGGCCGCGTTCATTGTTACTGAGGCCACGCAGATTTCGCCCCAGGGCAAGGGCTATTCCTTTACCCCAGGAATTTACAGTGACGAACAGGTCGCCGGCTGGCGCCTGGTGACCGATGCGGTGCATGCCGCTGGTGGGCGAATTTTCCTGCAGCTGTGGCACGTAGGACGTATGTCGCACCCTGACTTCCATAATGGCGATTTACCTGTCGCACCTTCTGCGATTCCTTTCGATGGCAGCATCTGGAAGGTCGATGCCGAGTCCGGTGTTGGCAGCATGGCCCCATGCCCGACACCACGGGCGCTGGAGCGCGACGAAATCCGCGCGATTGTCGACGACTACCGTACGGCTGCGCGTAATGCCATGACGGCGGGCTTCGACGGTGTTGAAGTGCATGGAGCCAACGGCTACCTGATTGATCAGTTCCTGCGTACCACCTCTAACGTTCGTACGGATGAATACGGCGGATCGCGCGAGAACCGCCTGCGCTTTCTCAAGGAAGTCATGGATGCGGTGATTGATGAAGTAGGAGCCGCCCGCACGGCGATCCGTGTTGCGCCGTTTCTTACCGCCCGCGGCATGGCGTGCCCGGACATTCTGCCCACCTTGTTGGAAGCGACCAGCTATCTGCAGGGCAAGGGCATTGCCTACCTGCACCTGGTGGAAGCGGACTGGGACGATGCCCCCAAGTTTCCCGAGGATTTCCGCCAAGCCGTGCGCGAGCGCTTCCGTAATGCGATTGTGGTGGCCGGTAAGTACGACGTGGAACTTGCAGAATGGGTCCTGGAAAAAGGCTACGCAGACTTTGTGGCATTCGGACGTAAGTTTGTAGCCAACCCGGATCTGCCATTGCGGCTGGAAAAGGGGTACCCATTGGCCGGCCTGGAAGGCGCCGAGTTGTTTGGCGGTACCGAGCGCGGTTACTCGGATTTTTCCGCCTGGGCTCAGTAGGGCGCAAACCCATAGGCCAGATCCGCAAACATCTCCTTGGAGTGCGCTCAGGTCGCCAGCTTCAAGGAGATTTCGTCCATCAGCAGTTTGACCCGACGCGGCACTGCGTGGCCGGAAGGGTAAACAATCTGCAAATCCACACCCTGCAGAGAGTAGCTCTGCAGCACCTCGACCAGCCGACCTGCCTGTAAATCATCGCGCACATCAATGTAGGACTTGATACAGATGCCGTGACCTGCCAGGCACCACTGGCGCACCTGATCGCCGTCATTGGCAACACGCCTGCCCGACACCAGAACCTTGAACGTACGGCCATCGGCGCGGAACTGCCATTCCCGGTGGATGTTGCTGCCAAAGCGCATCAGGATGCACTGCTGCTGTGCCAGGTCGGATGGATGCTGGGGCGTTCCGTGGGCCTCAATGTAGGCCGGGGATGCACATACGACCCTACGGCCCTCGCTGAGTTTTCTGACGCGCAGGGTGCTGTCGGACAAGGCGCCATACCGGATAGCGAAATCAATCCCTTGCCCCGCGAGATCCAGGTAGCCATCGGTCAGGTTCAGGTCGAGGCTTACATTGGGATGCTCTTGCAGAAAATCATCAAGGATTGGCACGATGCGGTTACGGCCCAGGTCGACGGGAGCGCTCAGGCGTATCAGGCCCGAGATCCGCTCGGTGCCTAGTTTGATATTGCTCTCGATATCTTCCGCCTCTGCCAGCAGGCGCCGTGCGCCGTCCACTAGCATCCGCCCTTCATCCGTCAAGCTGATCGAGCGTGTGGTACGGGTCAGCAATGTTGCCCCGTAATGCCTTTCCAAAGCCCCGAGCCGTTCCGACACAGACGTAGGCGAAAGCCCGACCTCGCGGCCTGCGGCCGACAATCCGCCTTTTTCGACAATCAATAGAAACAACGCGAGGTTCTCGAAGAGCATTGTCCGGATTTCCCTGGATATGGCTGGACTTTTCGCAGGATTCTACGTCAGTACTGGATAGCGCTCATGGCATTTATGGCGCAGCCGAAACCATCAGTGCACGCCTGACGAATTGCGCGGTTTTCTCCAGGGTTATTTCCAGGTCGGGATGCTTGAGCTGATAGCGGCTCTCCAGCTCCCGGCTCTGAGACATATCGAATCGCGCGGTCTGGATGAAGTTCAGGGACTCCGGGCTGGTGCCCAAATGCGTTGCCACTCCCGGTATTTTCAGTAGCCATCTGAGCAGGCCCAGGGGCAGATGGTGGCGGGGCGCTTGCACTTGCAGGGTGCCGGCGATATGCGTGAGCAGGCCTTGCAGGTTCGGGGTGCGCTCGTCCAACGCCAAGGCTTGTTGATTTGCCATTGCCGGGTCGAAGGCTGCTGCGACCATCAACGCAACCAAGTAGTCGACACTGACCAAGGGCAGCCAGTGGCGTGGCGACCCTGGAATCGCTGTCAACTTTCCTGTCGCCAGGCCGCGAATCAGCTCGGCTACCGGCTGGCCCGCGAGGATATGCCCGCTTTCGCTATGCCCACACACCGTTGCGGGGTGCACGATGGTGCAGTCGGCTTGCTGCGCCTGCATGTAGCGGATAACCGCAAAGTGCGCCTCCAGCTTGCTCGCCTCGTAGCCACCCACGCGTTTGTACACGGCGGGCCAGTCGGTGGTTTCTGGCCGTTGGTGATCGATGCCAATACTGTTCAGGTGTGCGATGTTCTGCAGCATATAGCCGCCGACCATCAGCAGCCGGCTACGCTGGCTTGCGGCCAAACGGGCGACTGCCAGGGCACCGTCTACGTTGACCGTGCGAGCTTGTTCCAAAGGCAGGCCCCAGGCGAATTGTGCGGCGAGGTGAAATACCACGCTGGCCGAGGCTATACGCTGTCGGTCCGCCACATTGAGCCCCAGCTCCTGCTGATTAAGGTCGCCCTGAACGGCATGAATACGCGAAGGTTCTCCCCCCAGTTGACGAACCTGCTGCCTGAGCGTTTCAAGGTTTGAAGCGTGGCGCATCAGCACCCAGACCTTGTGCCCCGAAAAGGTCAGGCGCGCCAGTAAGTGTTGGCCGATAAATCCGCTGCCGCCGGTGACAAAACATTCCACGCTCATTGCGCACTCCTTGGTTGGATAAGGGGTGCAGGCTAAACTGTAGAGCTACCTCTACAGTCAAGGAGAATTTACCGTGAAAGTCGCAGAGCTGGAGCGTAGGAGCGGCCTCGGGCGCCATACCTTGCGTTACTACGAGGAGCTAGGGTTGATCGCTGTGCAGCGGGGGGCCAATAACTATCGCTCTTACAGCGAGCAGACGGTACTGGATCTGGAGTTCATTCAGATGGCGCAGAAGATGGGATTTTCCTTGGCCGAAATCGGCGAGATCCTGCAGGCCAAACGGCAAAGTACGATCGATTGTGCTCAGGGTGCAGTGTTGGTGGCCGAAAAAATGGCAGAAATTGCACTCAAGATCAGCCATCTCAAGGTATTGCATGGTTTTCTCGATGGGGAGCGTCTGCGGCTTGAGGCCAGCGCCGTCGCGCTGGGGCAAACCGTTACCTATCGTCAGGCGCCAATGCCGGTTTAAGCGCCAGCGCCCTCGCCACAGGTCAACCTCGCTTTGATCGCCAATTGTATCTCTCGATCTGCCCCTAGCTGTACGGGGCGGTGCGCCACAGAACCCTCTACTGTCAGGGCGACAATAATTCGCCGGATGACGCACCATGTTTATGTCCACCAGCCTGCTTTCAGCCTTCGCGCTGTTTGCGTTCGTGTCTTCGATTACCCCTGGCCCCAATAACACCATGCTGTTGGCATCGGGAGCGAACTTCGGTTTTCGCCGCTCGATTCCCCATGCCCTCGGGATCAGCGTGGGCTTTATGGTGTTGGTGATTTCAGTTGGCCTGGGCCTGGGGGAAGTGTTCAAGGCGTTACCTTGGGCGTACACCGCGCTGCGCTATATCGGGGCGGCATACTTGTTGTACCTGGCGTGGAAAATTGCGACTTCCAGCGCGATGTCGGACGACACCGACCGCAAGAGCAAACCCATGACCTTTCTCGCCGCCGCGGTGTTCCAGTGGGTCAACCCCAAGGCCTGGATCATGGCGTTGGGGGCGATCACCACCTACACACCGGCGCAAGGTTACTTCACCAACGTGCTGGTTATCGCCGTGGTGTTTGCAGTGGTCAACCTGCCGAGTGTGTGCGTGTGGGCGGGGTGTGGCACCGCTTTGCGCAACGTCTTGCGTGAGCCGCGCTGGTTGAAGCTATTCAACTGGTCGATGGCGGGGCTGTTGGTGTTGTCGTTGTACCCGATGTTTTTTGCCGGCTAATAGAGCCGACGCTTTGACGAACCAGGGCTCAGACCGGTGAAATCGTGGCCAGCAGGCCGATTCCAACGGTCAGTGCCAGAAACCCTAAAAGAAAAAATGCCATCTTAGCCATGGGGCCTCCAAAAGGCGCAAGGGCGGCGGGAGAGTTCCTGCCGATAAGCCATTGTCGGGGGTATGGTCTGTTCGGTACAGATGCAGGTGGTAAAGAAAAAAGCGTATCAGATACCGCTTGCAGGCTGGTGTGCCGGGGGTAGGGCTGGCGCCTGGAGGTACTGATCAGACTGTACGCGGCACCTTCGGCGCTCTTGGGGTTGGCTCAATGGCGGGTAGTACATATTTGAGCCATTCTGTTCGGTGTGAGCCGGGCAGGGCAGGTGTCGGGTCGGCGGCTGTCGATTCAGCTTCATCGAGTGGGTAGCAATTGTCGCTGCTGCGCCTGCCGTCGGGGTAGACGATAAAACCGCCGCGCCCGTTGCCACATTCATGCAGATACACCGGCGACAGTTCTCGCTGCTTATCAATGCGCGCGTTCAGATGGACGATATAGGTCCCCATGGCAATCGACACACCCATAATCAGGCCCAGGCAGACCAGTAACTGCCAGGTGTAACTGGCGCCCACGTTATCGCGACGCACTGGCGACACAGCACGCAGCTGCCTGCTCAATACTCTGGCCCACCAGAAACCGGCTCCCGCCTCCTAGGGTTACCAGTTGCCCGCGAGACGGCAGGATGCTGGCCATCAGGCCGAAGAGAATCAAGGCCAACAGGACTCTTTTGACCATCGCGTAAAGGTTCATGACGGTGATGACCTCTGGATATGGGAGCCCCAGCTTAGAGAGTGCCGGGTTAACGCGAGGTAAACATCAGCGGGAAATCGCTCGACTTCCGTTATCCTTCAAACCTCTGCGCAACACCTGTCCGAGGGGACCTTCCCGTGCATATTCACCTGCTGCTGGTCGAGGACAACCTCGATCTGGCCACCACCATCATCGAATACCTGGAAATCAGCGGCATGGTCTGCGACCACGTCAGTAATGGCCAGGCCGGTCTGAATCTGGCACTCGACCAGCATTACGACGTGATTCTCCTGGACATCATGCTGCCGCGCCTCGACGGCCAGCAAGTGTGCGAACGGCTACGCCAGCAAGGCAGCCAGACGCCGATCTTGATGCTCACTTCACTGGATGCCCTTTCGGACAAGCTCGCCAGCTTTACCGCGGGCGCCGACGACTACCTGGTCAAGCCATTCGAGTTGGCCGAACTGGTGGCCAGGATTCGTGCCCTGAGCATGCGCCGCAGCAGCCAGAGCAGCCGCCTGCAGGTGGACGACCTGGTGATGGAATTGACCACCCGCAAAGTCAGCCGTGCCGGGCAGGAGCTGCATCTGTCGCCCATCTGCTGGACCCTGCTGGAATACCTGATGCGCGCCAGCCCTGAACCCGTCCCACGGGAGCGCCTGGAAACCACCATCTGGGGCGACGAGCCACCGGACAGCAATACCCTCAAAGTCCACATGCACCGGCTGCGCAAGGCCGTAGACAAACCCTTCAGCCGGCCGCTGATCCACACCCTGCCCGGGGTTGGTATACAGGTGAAGTCGCATGCGTAATAGCCTGAGCCTGAAGTGGGTGATCAGCGGCAGCTTCCTGTTGCTGATTGCCGTGGTGCTACTGATCTACAGCCAGCTGTTGCCGGTGTACACCGTCCGCGGTCTGCTCTACACCGCTAGCGCGATGATGGAAGAAGAGGCCCAGTACTTTGTCAGGCACTACAAGAAGGACCCAACCACGCCGCCGCCGCACAACTACTTCTTCGAGGCCGTCATCGGCAAGGAAGCCTTGCCGGCAAGCGTGCGCGAGCTGCTCAAGGCACCGCCGAGCATGTCCTTCGGCGCGGTGCAGGTGTTCGGTGATATCGACTCCGATGACGAAGACGCTGAAGTCCGGGCGGTCCTCTCCCAACCCCTGGGTGACGGCAAGACCCTATATATGTATGACATCGACCATGACCACGAAGAGGGCGGCGAGGTCGAGACGCCGCTGTCCGATGCCTACTTTGATCAGGTACTGCAGGGCGTTGCGTTCATCAGCCTGGCGGTGTTCGTGCCGGCGCTGATCATTATCGCCCTGTTGGTCTGGTGGTTGGTGCGGCCATTGGGGCGCCTGGCGCAATGGTCCAGTACGCTGCAAAACCCGGATGTAATGGCCGGCGAGCGCCCTGATTTCAGCTTCAAGGAGTTCAACATGCTGGCCGACGCCCTGGCCCAGAGCGTGGAGCAGGTACAGGCCGCCAGTCAGCGCGAAGGTCGCCTGCTGCGCTACACCAGCCATGAACTGCGCACCCCGCTGGCAGTGCTCAAGGCCAATATAGAGTTGTTGACCCTGCAGGCCGGCGGTGTCCTGCCATCCCCCCTGCAGCGCATTGAACGTTCGGTGCTGAACATGCAGCTTATCGCCGAGACCTTGCTATGGATGAGCCGCGAGCGTCCCGAGCCGTTGCCGGAGGAAGACATTGACCTGAGCGAGCTGGTGGGCGAGCTGATTGACAAGCATCGCTACCTGATCGGCAAGCGCGATATCGAGTTGCTGGTCGACATCCACAACCAACCTTGCCGACTACCCCCCACCGCGTGCCGCATTGTGATCGGCAACTTCCTGCGCAACGCGCTGCAATATGCCGAAGAAGGCCAGGTCGAAATCAGCTTCGACTACCCCCGGTTGCAGATTGCCAACCACATCAGGGAGGTCAAGCCGAGGGAGGAGTCCAGCGATTTTGGCTACGGTCTGGGGTTACAGTTGATGCGTGAGCTATGCGCGAAGTTGGGGTGGCAGATCGAAGTGATACTTGAGCAACAACGTTTTACCGTGGTTCTGGACTTCACGACATTGCAGGCTATCGAGAGTCAGCCGGCAAGCGCTTAGAAAAAACGGCATAGGGCGGATTTTACAGGGGGGCTTACACCGGGCTCTCCCGCCACCTTTTTCGACTGATTTCGCAAAGGTGGCGACTCCGCTTCCGAAGACAGTTATGCCGAGCTAAATCGTATACGACTGGGGTGTTATCCCTGGATATGACCCAGGTCACCCCCCTGATTTCAGCAGTCTGTTAGCGTATTCAGCCGCTGACACGTCCAGGGAGGATCAGGTTCGGCCCACAGCATCATGTTGATGATTGGAGCATTCACGGTGAAGAGCTGGCACTGCATAATCGGTATCTTGGTGATTACTACACTAACGCTGCTGATTGAAATACCTATTGATACTTGGCTTACGTCGGCAACTCTCAGCCTGATACTGGGAACTTGCGCATTGGTCTACATGGCAGCTTCCTGCCTGCTGGCCAGTCGCTGGGGTGTCGTTGAGAATCTATTTGGTGGCCTGGACCGGGTCTATGAGTCGCACAAATGGTTAGGTATCTGGGCTCTCGTATTTGCGACTTATCACTTTGTGTTCAAGGCAAATCTGGATGTTTGGAACAGCGTTCCGATCCTGGAGCTACCAAAATACTGGACACGTCTCGTGCGCCAGTTGAGCTATGTGGCCCTAGGCCTCATCGTCCTACTTGCGCTGAACCGCAATATTCCTTACAGCTTATGGCGGTGGTGGCACAAGCTCTCCGGACCATTGTTCCTGATCGTGATCTTGCATTGGCTTAGCTTCAAATCGCCGATAACGTTATTCAGTCCCTCTGGTATCTGGCTGGCGCTGACTTGCGGATTGGGTGTGCTAGCGGCCCTCTACAAACTGGTTCTTTACCCATTTGTTGCACGTGCTGGCGAGTACAAGGTCACAGCAGTCAACAGGGGAAATAGGGCGCTACATTTGACGCTGGAACCCATTCATAAGGGGTTCGACTTCAGCGCTGGGCAGTTTGCTTTTTTGGCAATGCAGCAAAAAGGGTTGCGTGAACCCCACCCGTTCACGATAGCCAGTGCTGGCGGTCAAAATGGGCAGGTTGAGTTCATCATCAGAGGGCTTGGGGATTACACCAAAAAGCTGTGCGAGTGCGCGAAAGCCGGAATGCTTGCCACGATATACGCCCCTTATGGGAGGTTTAAACGGGTCTCTGAAGCCGAGCGGGAAATCTGGATCGGCGCAGGTGTGGGGATTTCACCCTTCATTTCCTGGTTGCAAGATCCGAATGGCAAAGACTTCGAAAGGGCAACCCTGGTCTATTGCTTCACACCCTCGCGCGCTTTTCCGCCATCCGAAGAGTTGGAAAGCATGACCGCGATGCGGGGTGCGCAATTTGTGCGTAATACAGGCGGCACTGAGCAATTGGCTGAAACCTTGCGTGAGGCGGTGGCTCAAACCAAACCGCAGCAGATTCATGTAAGTTTTTGCGGTCCAAAAGGCCTGCTGGACAAGGTGTATGAACTCATGGAAATCAATCGGATTCCGAAAGCCAATCTTCACTTCGAACTGTTCGAGTTTCGTTGATTCAGCAGGATGGTGGGTTTAGCTGGCTTCGGCCTATGCGCCGGGTCAGCGATCAAGACGATTGCTGTGAATGCACAAACGACGGTTACTGAGCTTGCGAGCAGGGCTGCCGACCACCGTGTTTTACTTCACGTATTTTACGGTTGCACTCACTAGCAACTGATCGTTGACCGTGACTTTGCAAAAGCGCTTCGCAACTGTTTTGTTATCAGCCGCGAGCGTGGGTGCGCATTGCAAGAACACTTTTTTACCGTTCCAGTCTTGAGCTATCCCAGCAGTGGCTGCGCTGGCGTACTCTTTCATGAATTTCCGATTCCATGGTCCGAAATAGACTTCAGGTTCGCCGCCTCCGAAGAAGCCAGACTCCTGCGTGGCGCAGAACGTACCCTCCATCCTTTCTCCGTCGATGATATTGGCATCGGTGTAGCAGTTCATCAGGCCGTTCCAGACATCCATATCGACTGGGCCTCTGTTAACCCAGGTAGGAGGGGTAACGCATCCTGAAAGAGTTGCGGCGGTAAGCGCCAACGCGATAAGAGAAGTTGACTGAATACGGGACATTGAACGGAGCTTCCTTACTTTTTAAGTGGCACCACCAATACCGGCAACCCGCCACGATTTCAAGTATCAGAGTGGGTTCGTGACAGCCAAGCAACCCGAATGGGAGGCAATCGAACGCGCCTACCGGGAAAGGTCGTGGCCCATCACGACCATTCCGATCTGAGCTATGTCGGTACTGAAGGGGATTTCGCCCAATGCCCTAAATCCGAAGCGCTCATAGAAGCGCTGCGCGTTTGAATTGGTCTTCAGTACGTCCAGCCATAAGAAACCCTCATTGCGGGTTTTCGCTGCGTCTTGAATGAATTGGAGAAGCTGCTTCCCATAGCCCTTACCTGCCTGAGACTTGAGGAAGTAAATTTTCTGGAGTTCTGCGCCAATCTGGTCAGACATTGGGATTGGTTTGGACCAGTTGACCTTCGAAAAACCTACGGCCTCGTCCTTCTCGTTGAGTGCAAGGAGCCAGCAATGATTGGTCGGTGATTTGATAGATTTCTCTAGTTTACAAACTGAGAAATCCTCGCTTAGGAAGTTCTGTATCCCTGCGGCGGTCCAGATATCAGAAAAGTGCTCTTTGTAGGTTTCTATGCCGATGTCTTGGAGCGTTTGAAGGTCTTCAATCGTTGCCTCTCTAATCGTGATCACTGTCCTGCTCCTTGCACCAAATGACTTCAACCAATACCGGCAACGCTCCACTATTTCAAGCTCAAGGTCATCCATGGATAGGCCATACCGTCTTCGCGACCTGGGGCGAATGGCTGAGAAGACCGAGAACCTGCGCAACCCGGCGCTGATCGCTCAGTTGAGGGGAGTGTGTTCGATCGGCAGGACGCCGTGAGGAGTGGAATTGCGGAGCAGAGTCTAAAATTGCGGAGCAGAAAAGATAAGGGCCTGCATGAAGTTCATCATGCAAGCCCTTGATATCTATGGTGCCCGAACCCGGAATCGAACCGGGACGCCCTTACGAGCGGGGGATTTTAAGTCCGCATTCAAAGCTATACAAATCAATACGTTATCGTCGTATCCGGTCCGCAATTGTTTGGAGAACGAGGCCTTGAAGGCCTTTGTTTTCAAGGGTGCCAAATTAATTGCGGAACGGATTTTCACTTGGTTGGAAGCACTTTCAGGCCCTTGCGGCGCCGAATATATTGCTCTGTCATTCCGACAGTTGTATGCCCGAGTTGGTCTCGTGCATCACGGATGCTGCCTGTCGATTCCTCCTTGTCCGTTGCAGCTTTTGCGCGCAGGTCGCGCATCTGAAACGCAGACTTTTCAATCCCGGCCTTCAACCTTGCCGCGTCAAATCTTCCTCTGAGCATGCTCGCCGTCATCGCCTGGCCGTTGTCCATTACAACGAGCTTGGTTGATCGAATCTTGTGCCCCTTTTTCCTTTCAAGAATACGGTCAATGACCACCTTCAGCTCACCAACAACCTCTATCCTGCGCTTCGCACTGGTCTTTCCCTGCTTGATGAGCAGCTGACCATCGAGTAAGTCGCGCTCGTCCATCTTCAGTGTGTCGCCAATGCGCTGGGCGGTGAGGTAGAACAGATCTAGTGCATCCTTGAGTGGCTGGTCCGCATGCAGGTACACCGCAGCGAGCATCTCGTCTTCGACGTAGGTGTCCCGGCCGGTCTCCTTGTTCCCTTTGATCCCAGCACAAGGGTTTGCGAGTGACGTATAGCCGCTCTGGCGCGCGAAGTTCCAGATTGCGCTGAGTAGAGCCTTTTCCCGATTGGCTCGCACCTTTGCCGTTTTCGACCGATAGCGGAGGTACTGAACAACATGCTTCGGCTCGATTGCCTCTAACGGCCCGGGCGGGTCATTGAAGAAGACCAGCAGTTGCTTCAGCTCGCGAATGTTGTCTTTCTGGGTGGCCATGGACTTTGTCGGTACCACTTCATCCATGTATTTGTTCGCTACGTACTCAAATGTCAGCACCTGGGCGACGATTGCATTGGCAGCCCGGCTCTTTTCAAGCCGGGCATACTCAACAATTGCGGCACCGTAGTCAGATCCTAGAGCGATCTCCCGGCGCGGCTTATCACCTGCGTCGTAGTAGTAATAAACCCTTCCCCCGGGGCGCAGTCGCTTTCTCAACCGGGGAATGCTGCCGGGGTTAGTGGGTCGTCTTGCCATTTATTGAATTCCCATCCGAGGCTGCCATTCGACTTCCTCAGGCTGCCGGTCATGTTTTCCAACTAGTAGTGATGCGGAGATCACGCATGGCCAGCCATTGCGTTTGATGGTGTGGCGAATGCCATTTCGGGACAGGACAAGTATCTGCCCGGCTTTTGTCTTGGCGCCTGTGAGCTCACAGACATCTTCATGCGACAGAAACTGAATGTCGTCCATGTCTACCTCCCGCCGCCCGCTGTAGGCCGCGCTGTCTTGATGATGTGGATGATGAAACCGAAGGTGAGCAGCATCCAGGCAACGGAGCCGGCGAATGCTGCGATCATGGTTTGGTCGGTACCGGTGGAGAGCAGCTCCGGCACCTGCCAGAAAAACCAGAAGGTGGACCCCGCCACGTACAACACGATGGCCGTCATGAGCAGGGTGATTTTCGTTGCGTACATGGGGTGTCCTTGCCACGCTGGGCGGCAGAAGGTGGGTTAGGGTTTGGCGTTCTTGTTCCAGCCCCCTGGCGATGGGTTTCGTGGTAGGTGTCGATATCGCGGTCCCGTCCGTGGCTTATGCGGCAGATCTTGCAGATGCGGGAGTATCCAAAGTCGCCGTACTTCACTGCCTCGAACCTGGTCCAGCGATGGCCGAACGGCTTGCAGATCAGCGTCCGGGCCGACATCACGATTGCGTTCCAGAGCTTCGGGTGCTTGGAGTGCAGGTCGTTGTGGATGTGGTTCAGCCGCATCCCCATACGCCAACGTAGTGGCCGGGTCTTGTCGCCCTTGCGAAGCGGTTCAGTGATGAACTTTCCGATTTGTTTGAGCACAGGAATACCTCGCCCGCCGCTCACCGGCAGGCATGTAGGGGGATTGGGGTTAGGCTTGTTTGGTGCGGAGGAAGCGCCGGCACTGACATTGCGCATCGTTGCAGTGCAGCTCACCAACCCATTCAGGGAATTGGTCGCCATCGAAGCGCTCAATGCGGGAGTGGTTGAGCCCGCTTCGCTTCACATCTTTCACAAAGCGCTGCAGGTCTTTGGTGTTGTCATCGCGATCCGGGCTATCCCATCGACTCATTACCAGGAGGCCGCAATCTGTCTTTCCGTGGTCCATCCAGCCGAGACTCTTCGGGGAATCGCTCATGGCGTCACCCGCTTGAACTCGACCACCCAGACCCACGGGTTGGCGTCCCAGTCGCCGCCGACGGATGTCCAGAGCAGCTCAAACGATTTTCGAGGATCAGCGCTGTAGGTCTCGATCCCCTCAATGTGCCACCAGTCACCCAGCTCGGCATGATCGGTGTAGAGCCGCACGCCCTCGGCCTTGGCCTGCTCCTCGGTGATGTCCTGCAACCGCTCGACGCGGACGTCGGTGATCTCCAGCAGGATGCGGCTGGCCCAGCGCGGCATGTGGATGCTTGGCTTCCAGGTTGGCTGCTCCTGCTCGTACGGCGCCAGGCCGTCGGCGCCGTAGACCAGCGTCCCGTCTTCGAGCGCTTCACGGATGTCCAGGTCATCCGGTTTGAGGTAGGGGCCGCGCATCACTTCGAAGTGATCGCAGTACCAGGTCTCGCGCACCCACAGCCGGTCGCCGGGCTGACCGTATGGGCAGAAGTAGGAGGCTCCGAAGTGCTGCGGTAGTTCGCGGTATAGCTTCCGGCATTCACTGGCGCTCAGCGTGCCCTCCAGATCGTCCGGGTTGAATCCAGCGCGAACAGCCCGGCGCGTGACCGTCTTCCGGCCTTCCAGGATGGCGCGCACCATCGGCGCCGAGAACAGGATAGGGCGTTCTTTGATCTGGCTCACGGCGTCACCTCCCTGCGTGCCCACTGAACATACGGGCCGTCATCCGTATCGAAGATACCGAGCAGGAACCAACCCTCGACTGGCGGCGTCGCAGGCTCCCACCCGAGGCAATGAGCCTCTCCGTCTTCCCAGTAGGGATGGGTATCCAGATCGGAATCCATGTGCCAGCCGATCACCTTCAGGCCTTGGGCGCTGAGCCACGCTTTCCAGGCTTCGGCGCCCTCATCGAATTCCGGTACATCTGGGTGGTACCAATACCCGTCTTCTTCACGCACGACTTCGACGGGGCCAATCAACTTTTCTTCAGGCATGACTTCGTCCTTGCCGCTATAGCGGCTGACTGTGATGGTGAGGATTATTTGAAAACGACCCTGGACGAAACCATGGATCGTTGCTAGAAATTACCTGTCGCTCAGATATTTCAGATATGTGTTGTTGAAGTACTTCGGCGACTGGCGCTCTATCAAGTCATTGGAGCGCGCTCTTCAAGTAGTGGGCAGTGAATCAGTGGACCGAAGTAGTTAGCTGAGAGTTAAACAACTCCCTTCCTCTGGGCTAGTAACTCAACGCCTTGGTCCGCTGGTCACATCCTTGCCTAGTCACCTGTAGATGAAGACGTAGGCGAACCAGGGGATGGCGATCATCAATAGTCCTCCCAGTTCAAGCCTTGGATGTATTCGTTCGGGATGGTGACGGCCGCATCTGGTATCGCGCTTTCGACTTGAGCGTTGCCGAAATACCCGATAGCCGTCTTGGCGCGCTCCAGGGACAACTGGGCATGCTTCATCTGCCAGGACTTGCGGGCCTTGTAGGAGCGCAACGCCAGCGCCTTGTCGGTGTAGGCGAAGCGCCGGCCCCACTCGGCACCCTCTTTCAGCACGCGCTTACGACGTTTCTTGACCGCCTCTGCAGTCCAGCTGTATTGCGGGCCTTTGACCAGGTCGCAGGTGTGGGTGTCGCCGATGTAGTAGCACTGCTCGGTTTCGCCAATCACCTGATAAGTGATGCAGTGGACCTCAAGACCATCCGGGCCGATGGTGTCGATGTAGCGGAAGTGATCCGGCCAGGCTTTTTGAGTTTCTTCAGGCATGACTTCGTCCTTGCCGCTATAGCGGCTGACTTTGAAGGCGGGGGACAGGGTTGTGGATTAGAAGCTGATTGATCACTACATGAATAGATGCGACTCTGTCTAAAACCTCAAAAGGTTCAAAAAATGTCTAGGATTGCTCGATCTTTATTATATCTGTTGGTTGTTGTGCTTCTTGTTGGCTCTATACTCATACTAATTTATCTTCGGTATCCTCAAGAGTCTGAATCATTGATTCTGACGTTTTGGAGTCAGATGAAATGGAACTTGTTGACATTAGTGATAGATGTGGTCGTTGTTGTTGTTGGGGTTTCCTATGTTTTGGAGGTCAGAGATGACAAAAAATGGGAGCCGGCGCGGAAGCTGGTTTCTGAAAATGGTGCATTAGCCGCCGCCTGGATGGCGCATGCGGGGCATTATTGCTTCAAAACAGATGGGGTCGCGCTTGAACATCAACATCCGGACATGAGAGTGATATTTCTTCGGAAATTTATTAATCATATAAATAGATTTGAGGAGTCAATACATCTTTGTAATGCTGGGCTAGGAAAGGATTTGATGCCTATTGCAACCGAAGCTGTATG
This sequence comes from Pseudomonas sp. WS 5027, assembly GCF_012985695.1. Taxonomy (NCBI): domain Bacteria; kingdom Pseudomonadati; phylum Pseudomonadota; class Gammaproteobacteria; order Pseudomonadales; family Pseudomonadaceae; genus Pseudomonas; species Pseudomonas sp. WS 5027. The sequence continues at coordinate 314,747 of NZ_JAAQWU010000004.1, forward strand.
GAAAATGAAGCAAGTCGTTCCTATTTTTAATTACCTGTTTTTTGCGATGAGTAAGCAGTCAGCTCGGCAGGCGGTTCTATATGAAATCCCTGAAAAAATAATGTTAGAGGTGTTTGAGCTGGGTCAGAGAATGCAGCGTATGTATGACGCAAAAATCGACGAGTGGCTTGTTAGTGATCCCCAAATATCTATTGGCTCTATGACGGATTTTATCGACAGGCATCATCACATATATCTAATTGGGAGTCTTAAAGACGGAGTGAAATATGATCTATTACACGTTTTCGATGCCAATATGCTCAGAACGTTTCCAGGCGGTAGAGGTATAGATCGGGTTAATTTATTTACCGATGCTTGATTGAGTTTTTGTCTTTAGATAGAAATCGCATCTACTTGCCTACCAGATCATGGGCATTCACAACCGTCATGCCGAGGTGCTGGGCAATCAGTACTTCGAGCTGGGCACCCTTCGATTCTTTCCAGCCGGGCAGTGTGGCCACGGTGTCGCACTCCATCAGGGCGGCAATGTCGCGGCGCATGCAGTCGTTCCAGGTGCCGCCGTCTGGGTTGATCTCGGCGGGGTTGGTGACGGTGTGGCCGCCGGCGCGCAGGTTGGTGGTCATGGCGTGGAAGGCTGCGAAGTTGAGGCCGGGCAGGCCGGTCATGGGACCGCTGAGGTATATAACCAACGCTTTGTCGGTTTGCATAAAAACTAGTCCTTGGTGTTAGGATTGGATGGCTGTACTAATCCGTCTATTTGGAGTAGGGAATGGAAGGTTTTTTTAGATACCAATCAAGAACACACAATGAGAATTTTTTAAATTACGGTAATTTAAGAGTTGGGACTCTGAAAGACTTTAGGAGTCATGAACATAAACGCGGTGTTTCTGATAGCTTGGAGGGGATAAAGCGAGTTACTCACAGGCTTAGCCCTATTTACGACGTTGATAACCCGAACCCGCTAGATGAGAGGGCTCTTTCCGCTTTCAATATGATTTCACCTGGTACAATTACTGATTTTAAGATAATTGGCGGTCCGCAGCTTGTTCATAACATTGTATTGCAAGATCACTTCGTATTTTGCATGTCGTCCGTCAAGTCATTTTCATTATTTGATGAACTTGAAGGCTCGGAAACCTGTGTCGAGATTGAAAGGCCTCAATTCTTCTTTCGTAGGCTGACATACTCTTTGAATAATATAGTTCCTGTTGAGTTTTTGGGGTATGTGGAAGTTGTCTATGGGAGCAAGGAGGAGTTATATAATGGGGAGAATTTCGGTTTTTCACCAATCAATAGAAAATCATCCGAATATGCGGGACAGCTTGAGGTCAGAGCCATATGGAAGCCGGTCGTAAAGCAGGAAATATCGCCCGTCATAATCAACGATAAGAAGCTGACAAGATACTTGGCTAGCTGTTTGGATATTAACAACAGGTGAATTTTTCCGGGTGCCTCTCTAATATTAAGCGGCCGCAATTAGTGCTTCTATGATTCTCTGCCCGGCCAGCGGCGGTACCGCATTCCCAGTCAAGTGCATGGTCAGCCGGTGGTTGTCCGGGCGCTGGGTGTCCTTCGGGAAGGACTGCGCGGTCATGGCTTCGTCGGCGGTGATCATGCGCATCCGGTCACCGTCGACCACGGCCCAGCGATCCAACGTGGTAATGGTGCCGATCGGGCGGCCCAGGCTGCGACCTGTGAGGCCGGACCCTGAGCCGTAATAGGGCATCACGAACCGTTCGCCGAATCGCTCTCGGCCATTCTTCACGCGGGCCAGCGTCGATTCGGCACGGCCTGGCTTGATGATCGGTGACCACTTACCAGCGTCGAAGTTGATGATCTCGCTGGCGGGAACATGCTGATGCAGCTGGAGCTGCAGGTGGAGCGGCGCCTTGCTGCGGGAGCAGACCATGAACAGGCGAACCCGATGCTGAGGCACACCGAGGTCGGCGCAGTCCACGATATGCGGGGCCAGCGAATAGCCTAGGCGCTGCATTGCATCGGCCCAGGCCGGGTATAGGATCCAGTCCATAAACTCCGGCACGTTCTCGATGACAGCAAAGTCCGGGCGGTTAACCTCGACGTTCGCCACGGGAGCCCAGGCGGTCGAGCGCGAGTTGTCGTGCTGCGGGTTGCCAGATGCTTTGCCGCGCGCTTTGGTGTGTCCCTGGCAGCAGGGAGAAGCCAGCATCACGTCATGCTTCGGTACTTGCGACCAGTCAGCCTGGTGCAGGTCCTGGCAAACGTGCTGTGTCTCCGGGTTGTTCCTGGTGTGCCACTCCACGGCTGCCGGCCAGTGGTTGGCAGCCCAAAGGGCGTTGAGACCAGCGTCTTTACCGCCGCGCGTCCAACCGCCAAATCCAGAAAATAGATCAATTGCTGTAAGCATGGGGAGTCCTTGCCGGGCCATGCCCAGGCGGTGTGGTGCTACGATGGCCCCTTCCTCTAAATGGGCTGGGCCATGACAAAGCACGATATTTACGATGAGATCGAAGGCTTTCAGGTTTGGAACTACATGGAGTGCGACAAGGACGAGGAAGGCCGGGAGACCTGGCGAATCAACGTCGAGGTAAAGCGCGGTAGTGAAGTGGTGGTGCCGGTTGTTGCGGGTGACCGAATCTATGTTGACCGTGGCCTGGCGCAGGTGGCTGGGCGTGAGGTCGGGGCCCGGTTGATTGCTGGTGCAGGTGTATAGGTTTTCTACAGGTGTAGTGAGTTCCGGCCAGGCCATCCCCCGGCCGTTGAGGGGAGGGGGATCAGGCGATTGCGGATAGCGCGAGGACATCCTCGCCACCACGCGCGATGCCGGCGTGCAGTTCCACCTTGCTGCCAGCAAGCATCCCGGCAATCTGGGCGTTTAGGTCCAGCTCTACCGCCTTGCCTTTCCTGGACTTCCCGATTTCCTGGGTAGCGAGATATTCGCTGATCAATGCCTTGTCCTGCGCCTGAATCGTGACGAGGTCTTGGCCGGTGCCGGGGCTCCCCAGCGGATCATCGTCGACTTGAGGCACAAGGGCTTTCAGCTTGGACTGGACCTCCCAAACCCACGCCAGCGCGAAGTGATCGCCGGCAGTTTCTGCCGAATACCGGCTACGATGGACTCCCGCCCTGACGGCCGAGCAGTACTCCTTGCGCGCCTGAGTAAGCTTGGTGTGCAGTGCCTCATACGCGTACAGGGCGATGTTCTGGGCGGGAGAGACACCGATGAATGTCGCGCATTCAATGATTTGGCCTTTAGCGGAAAACCACGTCCGGCGGCGCAGGGTTGTGCAGCTGAATGCGTCTGCTACAGCGATGCTCAGCTGCTGATCCCAAGCTGGTCGACGCTTGGCGCGGAACAGGGCTGACTCAACTTCACCGACGTCGCTCAACTTCACATCCATCTCGGTCAGCCGGTACTCGCGCATCAATGCCTGGGCCTGCCGGAGCGCCGTTGCGGCTTCGTTCTCATTGGCGCTCTGGGCAAGTGCTAAGCAGTGCTTGATCTTGCGGATCGCGCGCTCGAGCTTCTTTTCGTCGATCTGTTGTGCGGACATAGGAGATCCTCGCCGGGAGTAAATGCGTGCGGCATAATTGGGTTAGGTATAAGACTGGAGAGTACTTTGAAAAGGGATTGGGTTATTTGGGGTGGATGTTTTCTTTTATTCGTTACTGGTTCGATCTTCGGTGCGCCGTTTGCTGCTGGGTCGAGCAATCTTGCGGGCAGTATCGAAAAAATTATGAGTTTTTTTGCATCAATTGCAACGATAGTAGCAGCGGGTATGGCGTTTTTGGCACTTAATCAATGGAAGAAAACCTTCAGGCATACTGCTAGGTTTGAGGCTATCAAGTTGTTTCGAAGTGCTGTTCCCGAATTAAGCGTCGCGCTGGATTACTATGAGAGCGCTATAGTCCAAACTAGAATGCCGATCTTTGGGTGGGAAATAGATCAGGAAAATGATGCGCGATTTAAGAGGTCGTTGTGGCTAGTGGCCTGTCTCGACATGTCTAGAAAATATGAAGACATGCTTTTGTTTATGTCGCCAAAGGAAATTGAAGACGCTAAATATACGCCTGCTGGATTAGAAGCGCTGCTAAGCAGGCTAGTTTTAGTTGGGGGGGTTAAAAAAGCATTATTTCGTGGTAAGAATAAGAAAAATGAGGATCCAATGGAGGTCGACAGAATACGACAATATCTTGATGGACTACACAAGGAGGCTAAAGTGCTATTAAGGACCACAGCGTAGTTTTTATAAGTTTTCGGATCCACATGGAGCCGGATAAAGGAGGCGTGATGAGCAAAGATCGCGAAGTTGCACTAGAACAAGCCCTGATTGCTGTCATTGCAGCTGCAGAGCATAGCGGCGTGGATGTGCAAGCATTGCTGAATAGTGCGAATGGGCTAATTGTTGGGCATAGCCCCTTCCGCAGAGTTGAGCACCCCTATGTAACGATGGCATGCCAGGAAATCAGCGAAGCCCATGCCACCGTTCTAACGCTCAAAAGCTAGTTAAGCGGCGGCACGCTTGAGCTGCTCGGTGAGCTGAGTCGGAAGGTTGCGCAGCGTCAATGTGCCGCCTTCCTCGTCAAACTCGATCTTGTCGCCCAGCAGGTGCGCTTCGAAGCTGATCGACATACCCTCAGCCCGACCGGTGAACCGCCGGAATTTGTTGAGGGTCTTCTTATCCGGCGGCAGGGTCTCGGAAAGTCCGTAGTCCTTCGCCTTGATGAAGTCGTAAAAGCTCTTCGGCCTGTCCTCGTCGATCAACTCCGACAGCTCGCCAAGGGTGATCGGCTCGCCCAGCTTGGCCTGGGCCATGGAGTAGCTGACCAGCGTGTGTGTCTTCTCGCGTGCCGACTCTTCTGGCAGATCCTCGCTATCAACAAAGTCGCTGAACGCTTTGAGCAAGGTCCGGGTTTCGCTTGGGCCGTCGATCCCTTCCTGGCAACCGATGAAGTCGCGGAAGTAGTCGTTGAGCTTCCGGCCCTGTTTGCCCTTGATGTACGAGATGTACTGTTTCGACTGGGGGTTGTTCTTCCACTCGCTGAGATTGATGCGTGCAGCCAGGCGGATGTGATCCAAGTCCAGGCGCTTCACCGTCAGAAGGCTGAGTTTCTCGGTCATGGTCACCGCTTCGGTTTCCTGTACCAGGGCGATGACCAAGTATTCGGTCAGACCTTGCTGGTAGTGGCAGAAGAGGGCGTGCCCGCCGGTGGTCAGGTTCGACTCTTCCATCAGCCTGACCAGGTGCTCGACAGCGATGGTGCTGAACTTGAGGAAGTCACCGACTCCAGCCAGGTACTTGCCGAGCCAGCCGCTGAGTGGGAAGGCACCTGATTCGGCATGGAAGAAGCCCCAGCCCTTGCCGGCGGTGCCGTTGTAGCTTTCGTTGAACTGGTGCATCAGATCGTCGCGGGCCTGGCTCTCTACTTGCTCGGCGCCGCCAAGGAACAGAACGGCCGGGGTGCCGTCGGGTTTCTTGTCGATCTTGTGGATTGCGCTGTGAAGTACGGGCATTGCGTTTACCTCAGGTAGGCGCCGCCCTCCGTATCCGGTGGTGGCAATTTGGTTTGGTTTGGGGTATTACGGGATACCGGCGCCGCGCCCGGGCTAGGGGCTTAGCTAAATGGATGAATTGGTCAAGGAAGTCATACCGCTACTGCAGTACTTGATTCCGGGTTTTTTGACTGCGTGGATTTTCTACTCTCTCACGGCATTCAAGCGACCTGATACATTCGGTCAAATCGTTCAGGCGTTGATTTTTACTCTTATAATTCAGGCTGTTGTCTCAACGCTGGGCTCTTTGTTTATTTTGATAGGAACGAAGGGCTTATCAATCGGCGTATGGGACTTTAAAGCTAAAACGGCTTGGTCTACGATCGTCGCAATTGCTCTTGGTCTGGTGTCGTGTTATCTCGCCAACAGTGACAAGCTTCACACACGACTGCGAGACAGGGGCATTACGAGACAAACTTCATTTCCGTCGGAGTGGTACAGCGCGTTTTCAACTCGCCCTCGTTTCGTCGTACTAACCCTACTAGATGGCCGACGGCTTTATGGCTGGCCAGCCGAGTGGCCATCAGAGCCGACTAAAGGGCAATTTGTTATCGAGGATCCTTGCTGGATTAACGAAAACCAGGAGGAAGTGGAAACCGGAGCGGAAGTCATAGTTATTGATGCCTCGAAAATACAATGGGTTGAATTCTCTCAAAAGACATGGTGAACATATGACCAGCAAAGCCCCTCAGCAAAACCCTGCTCACAGAGTTCTTGTAGTAAATGATACAAATGGGAGAGCACCAGTTATCAAAAATGTTCGGCCCCCGGCCCCCAAAGCGCCGCCTCCGCCCCCACCTCCTTTGCAGAAGTGAGATCGCTCTGGCGGCGTAGCGTTTCGTATTCGGAAGTAGCGAGCACGGTGGATTATGCTTCTTTGACGTCGAGCCGTGATGCTTGGCGCTGGCCGCGAACGTAGAGTTCTGCCGCCACGTTTTCACTAACTTCGATTTCGTGGCGCGAACGAAGCGCTTCCGATGCGCCGTCTCTGCCAAGGGAGTGTACGTAGCGAAGGCATCCGGTAATCACCGATGCCTGCTCGCTGTCTTTAGTCCAGGCCATGAGCTCGGCAAGCATCTGCTTTTCGCCAGCTCGCACCCGGTGCCGCAGCTCTTCCTCGCCAAGCTCCTTGCGTTTCGCCGCGCTCTTTGCAGATCGTGCTTTCTGATCCATGGCCATGGTCTACCTCTTCTATTCCGCTGGCCGGCAGTGCGAGCCAGGTTTGACGTTTGCGTTGCTGGGGTCGGGCTATGGATCGTTTCAAGGCTTGACCTTTCCGTTCCTTAGGTGAAACGGGAGCGCCGGGAATTCGATCTTGTAGTCCTTCAGCAGACGGTGGAATTTCTCGTAACACATGCCGGTCTGCTTCATGACCTTGGAGCGGCTCAGGCCTACGTCGCGCAGGGCAATGATCCGCTCAACCATTGGGCCGTCGGCAGCCTTGTGCCCCTGGTTGGTGGTATAGCCGCGCTTGAACTTGAAGCCCATGCGGGACGCCAACAGCTTTAAATCGCGTTCACTGAGGTGGAACGTCTTCATGGCCTCGGTGACAGTCAGCGTTGGCGCTGCTGCCGCAATCTTGGATTCCAGCGAAGGGTTAGGCTCGGCCCGCGAACCATCCTTAGCCTTTCCGTTGAACATCGTGCCGAAGTCAGCGTCGCGGACCTGCATTGGAAGTGTTTCGAGGGTGTCACGGCCTTCGTATTCGGCCGTGGCGCGGGCGATCCAGTCGCGGTCTAGATCCTTTTGGCGGATGGTGCTGAGTGAATCGCCCCGGGTTTCGTAGACACCTCTTTGCCTTAAACTGAGGCTAATTAGGAGGTGCCATGAGCAACCCGCGTTACCCCGAAGAATTCAAAATCCAAGCGGTCAATCAAGTGACCGAAAAGAG
>NZ_JAAQWU010000049.1:0-1805 GCF_012985695.1 Pseudomonas sp. WS 5027
CTTTTCGGTCACTTGATTGACCGCTTGGATTTTGAATTCTTCGGGGTAACGCGGGTTGCTCATGGCACCTCCTAATTAGCCTCAGTTTAAGGCAAAGAGGTGTCTACGAAACCCGGGGCGATTCACTGCGTGGCAAGCCGCCTGCTGACCCACAACGGGTAGGTCAGTTGGGCGTGAGCCAACAGTGCGCGGTCTACGCCGTGAACATGAACAGCAAGTGGTATGCGATCAACCCGGAGACCCTTAAACCTACTGGCGCTCCCCTTGAGGACTTCACGCCAGAGCGTCAGACGTGATAACCGCTCAGGGGAGGGCCGCCAGTCGTTCAACGCGGTGCCGGCCAGAGCGCAATGAGCAGCAGCAGGGCGGCGGCTACCAGGTAGGGTAGTCGCGGTTCGACGGCATAGATCAGCGTCCCGGCCAGAGGCCCGACTACCACCCCCAAGCCTTGTGCTGCACCGACCGAACCTGCGGTGGCGCCTTGTTCCGAGGCCTCCACCGCGTTGGCCGCCAGTGCGGCGAACGACGGGAAGATCCAGCCCATACCGGCCGCCGAGACGAAGAAACCGAGCCAGAGGATCCACGCCGTATCCGCGAACATGCTGCCGGCAAACCCCAGGGCCGAGACAATGGCGCCGACGCGGATCATCCGCAGCGGCGGCCACTCCAGTTTGCGCACCAACAATTGCGAGCAGATCAACGCCAGGCCCACCATCGTCAGGGCAATCCCGGCGGTTTGCGCGGCGTCTGCGGGGTTCATCTGCAGGCGGTCCAGGGCAAAAAAGCCCACGGTGATCTGGGCGATGGACACACACAGCATGGCGGCAAAGGCCACCACCAGTGGGCGTCGCAAGCGTGGGTCCGAGAGGTTGACGGCCTTGGGCGGTTGCTTGAGGTGCAGTTCCTGGCGCGCAAGTTTGGTCAACAACACCACAAAGCCCAGCATCGGCAGCAGCGCCATCGCATAAAACGGCAGACTCAGGCTGTAGCGCGCCAGCAGCGCAGCAATCGCCGGCCCCAGCACCAGGCCGCAGGCGTTGGCTGCGCCCAGAGAGGCCATGGCCTTGGCGCGGTGGGCTGGCTCGATATTGTCGGCGATCAGCGCATAGCCGGCCGCTGGGATCGCGGCGTAAAACACCCCGATCAAGCCGCGGCCCAGCACCAACCCGATAAACGCCAGCGTGGCCGCAGGCAGCAGTTGCAGGGACGCGTCGATAAACACGCACAGCGCCCAGTACGCCAGAGTGAATCCACCGGTGCCCAACAGCAGCACCCGGCGGCGCCCCAGGCGATCACTGGCCTGGCCCCAGGGCCGCGCCAACAGCATCCAGATCACCCCGGACACCGTGACGGCCGCTCCCGCTTGCCAGGTCGCCAGCCCGAGCACGCGGGCGATGGGACCGATCAGCGAGACAAACGCCATCATCGCCATGGTGCAGGCCATGTTGGCGATCAGCAGGGGACGCAGATTGAATGACACCGAGGTGGGCAAAGCAGCATCAATGCTGGTGGCCGGATTGGGCATGGGACATCTTCCGTGAGTTGGATTGATGGAACGTTATAGGTAAGACGTTTAAACGCAAAGCGCGATTAGCCGCAATGATGAAGATCTACAACTGCTTTTTGTGGGTGGTTCAGGCACTTTCTTTCCGGCAGGTCTACCGCTATCGCAACATCGGTATCTACACAACTTTCAGAAACTGACGAACTCCCCCGTGGCGAGCGGGCTTGCCCCGCGCTGGGCTGCGAAGCAGCCCCAATAAGCCGAATGCGTTGTACCAGATACACCGCAGCGGCTGACCAGG
>NZ_JAAQWU010000050.1:0-1615 GCF_012985695.1 Pseudomonas sp. WS 5027
CCGTAATCAGCCACCTGGAAGATCGGTGCTTCTTCGTCCTTGTTGATCGCAACGATCACTTTGGAGTCCTTCATACCAGCCAAATGCTGGATCGCGCCGGAGATACCGACCGCGATGTACAGCTGTGGCGCCACGATCTTGCCGGTCTGGCCGACCTGCATATCGTTGGGTACGAAGCCTGCGTCGACTGCCGCGCGCGAAGCGCCGACCGCCGCGCCCAGCTTGTCGGCCAGGGCGTACAGGTGCTTGAAGTTGTCACCGTTCTGCATGCCACGCCCGCCGGAAACGACGATCTTGGCAGCGGTCAGCTCAGGACGATCCGACTTGGCCAGCTCTTCGCCAACAAAGCTGGAAGTGCCAGCATCGTGAGCAGCAGCAACTGCTTCAACGGCAGCCGAACCACCTTCGGCGGCAACCGGGTCGAAACCGGTGGCACGCACGGTGATGACTTTGACGGCAGCAGTCGATTGCACGGTGGCAATGGCGTTACCGGCGTAGATCGGGCGCTTGAAGGTATCGGCGCTTTCGACCGAAACGATCTCGGAGATCTGGTCAACGTCCAACTGCGCGGCAACGCGTGGCAGGATGTTTTTGCCGTTGGAGGTGGCAGCAGCCAGGATGTGGCTGTAGCCAGCGCCACCCGCCTCTAAACCAAGAGCAGCAATCAGAGGGGCAACGTTTTCCGGCAGCTGGTGCGCGTAGGCAGCGTTGTCAGCCAGCAGTACTTTGCTCACGCCAGCTACTTTTGCTGCGGCTTCAGCCACGGCGCCAGCGCCTTGACCGGCGACCAGTACGTGGATGTCGCCACCGATTTTAGCGGCGGCAGCCACGGTGTTCAGGGTGGCCGGGGCCAGCACCTTGTTGTCGTGTTCGGCGATTACCAAGATAGTCATGATCAGATTACCTTCGCTTCGTTTTTCAGTTTCTCGACCAGTTCAGCCACCGACTTGACCTTGATGCCCGCGCTGCGTGCAGCCGGCGCTTCAACTTTGACGGTCTTGTTGGTAGAGGCGGTGGAAACGCCCAAAGCATCCGGAGTCAGCACTTCAAGCGGCTTCTTCTTGGCTTTCATGATGTTTGGCAGGGACGCATAACGCGGCTCGTTCAAACGCAGGTCGGTGGTGACGATGGCTGGCAGTTTCAGGGAAACCGTCTGCGCGCCGCCGTCGATTTCGCGGGTCACGGCAACGCTGTCGCCACTGACTTCGACTTTGGAAGCGAAGGTGCCCTGGCCGTAACCGGTCAGAGCAGCCAGCATCTGGCCGGTCTGGTTGTTGTCGCTGTCGATGGCCTGTTTGCCAAGGATCACCAGTTGCGGCTGTTCCTTGTCGACAACGGCCTTGAGCAACTTGGCAACGGCCAGGGAGGTCAGTTCTTCAGCGGATTCGACGAGCACGGCGCGGTCGGCACCCAATGCCAGGGCGGTACGCAGCTGCTCTTGAGCAGTGGTTGGACCGATGGAAACGACGACGATTTCAGTCGCAACACCTTTTTCTTTCAGGCGTACGGCTTCTTCCACGGCGATTTCGCAGAAGGGGTTCATCGACATTTTGACGTTAGCCAGATCGACGCCGGAATTGTCCGCCTTGACGCGAACTTTCACGTTGTAATCGAC
>NZ_JAAQWU010000051.1:0-1231 GCF_012985695.1 Pseudomonas sp. WS 5027
TGAATCGCCCCGGATTCTTTAGACACCTTGCAAACTCATTGCGTAACGCTTTTCAAACTCTACCGGTGACAGCTGATTGTTGAAACTATGGCGGCGTTTTGCGTTGTAGAACATCTCGATGTAATCAAACACATCACTACGAGCATCTTGCCGCGAGGTGTAGATTTTCCGCTTGATCCGTTCCCGTTTCAGAAGCTGGAAAAAGCTCTCGGCCACGGCGTTGTCATGACAGTTGCCTCGGCGACTCATACTGGCAACCAAATTGTTCGCTTTCAAAAAACTGCGCCAATCAGAGCTGCTGTACTGGCTGCCTTGGTCGGAGTGAACCATCACCCCCTGTTTCGGTTTTCGCCTCCAAACCGCCATCAATAAAGCATCAATGGCCAAATCACTGGTCATCTGCGACTTCATTGACCAGCCAACGACCTGACGAGAAAACAGATCCAGCACCACTGCCAAATACAGCCAGCCTTCATACGTACGAATGTAAGTGATGTCGGTGACCCAAACTTTGTTGGGTTCTACGACATCAAACTGGCGCTTCAGTAAATTGGGTGAGGCGACGGCTGGCTTACCGCCGTATTTGCCAGGGCGGCGTCGATACCCTGTCTGAGAGCGCAGACCTTCAAGACGCATCAGCCTTGCCACACGATGCCGACCACAATCCTCACCGACTTCGCGCAGATCGTCATGGACTTTGCGATAGCCATAAACGCCGCCGCTCTCCAGCCAGGAATGCTTGATCAAACCCAGCAGTCGCTGGTCGTCTTTGGCGCGTACAGATTGCGGCTCAGACAGCCAGGCGTAATAACCGCTGGGATGGACTTTCAGCGTCAGGCAAAGCCGTCGAATGGAATAGTCGCCCGCTCGCTGCTTGATAAAGGCGTACTTCAGCCGCACTCCTTGGCAAAGTACGCGGCGGCCTTTTTTAATATGTCTCGCTCTTCAGTGACGCGCTTGAGTTCCGCTCGCAGACGACGCAGCTCAGCGTGCTGATCATCATCCTGCTGCCGTTCTTCTTGAGGTTTGCTGTAGCGCTTTATCCAGGCATAGAGGCTATGCGTCGACACGCCAAGACGCGCCGCCACATCAGCGACAGGCAGCCTCTTTTCGGTCACTTGATTGACCGCTTGGATTTTGAATTCTTCGGGGTAACGCGGGTTGCTCATGGCACCTCCTAATTAGCCTCAGTTTAAGGCAAAGAGGTGTCTACGAAACCCGGGGCGATTCA
>NZ_JAAQWU010000052.1:0-1187 GCF_012985695.1 Pseudomonas sp. WS 5027
GCAAGCCCGCTTGTATGTTTAGACTTGAAGGGGTGGGCGGCGACTAAAAGCCCGATTCCGACTCTAGCCAGTACGGACCGTGGGAGACTTCTCGTCCCGCCCTTTCTACCCTAAGCGCCGATAAGGAATTCATCGGGAAAACCGACAATAGAGGCAAGCCAGCGCTGGGATAGACCCCGACAAGCCCTTAAACCCTAGCTCCGAGGATTAGTTATGACAATCCTTACTTCACCAACGGTTGTGGGTATCGATGTGGCCAAGGCCGAAATCGTTGCCTACCGCGAAGACCTCAACGCCACTCAAGCCATTGCCAACGACCGCGATGCTCTTGGCCGCTGGCTCAACACATTACCTGCCAACAGCTCAATTGCCCTGGAAGCCACCAGCACTTACCACTTGGACACAGCTGAACTCGCCCATGAAATAGGACATCGGGTTTACGTTGTAGACGCTTATCGGTTGAGCCATTACCGCGAAAGCATTGGCCAGCGGGCGAAAACCGACCCTTGTGATGCACGTTTATTAGCGCGCTACCTGAGCAGCGAGCAGAAACGGCTACGGCTCTGGAGTCCACCTCCGCAGGCTTACAAGTTATTGAAAAGCTTGCTACACCGACGTGCAGAACTTATCAACTTGCGTGTAAGCCTCACACTGAGTTGGTCAGGCGAACCGCTTTTGAAAGACGAGTTGGCCCAGCAGTTAAAGTCCTTCAAACAAGCTGAGCAGGTCATTCAGAAGTTGCTGCACAAGGTCAGCAAAGAGGCGGGCATCACCGAAAATATCAAGCGCTGCAAAGCCATTGAGGGAGTGGGTGATCTTACGGCTACTGGTCTAGCGACAGCCTTCATGCGCGGTCAGTTCGCCAATGGCGATGCATTCATCGCTTTCTTGGGGATGGATCTGAGGCCAAAAGACTCCGGAAAAAAGGCCGGCCCTCGGCACTTGAGTAAAAAGGGCGATTCAGAGTTGCGGCGCCTTGCTCACAACGCAGCGATGGCCGCTAGCCGATCTGCGACCTGGAAACCGTACTACGAGTCCTACCTGGCCCGAGGACTGGCAAAGACCCAAGCCCTGGTAATCCTCGCCCGCAAGCTCTGCCGGGTGGCATTCGCGCTGATGAAAAACCAGAGCGAATACCAACCGAACTTAAGGTTGCAGGGTTTACCTGCAACATAGAATCTCCCACA
>NZ_JAAQWU010000053.1:0-1178 GCF_012985695.1 Pseudomonas sp. WS 5027
CTAGTGTGCTGTTCGCGAAATAACCTACTCTACTTGCACGATCTCAAGCGCCTCACGAGCCCGTTGGATTTTGCTCAAAATCTCCTCTCCCTTTGCGTTCCAAACGTACCGGGTCGGCTGAGCATTTCGTAGTGCCATGAACGTTGTTATCTTGCCCTCCAGATCGCGCACCGAGGCAAAACTACCGTCTCGTAGATACACCGTAATGTCTCGAAAAAACCGTTCGACCATGTTCATCCAAGAACTGGACGTCGGTGTGAAGTGCATATGGAAACGTGGGTGCTTTGCCAGCCAGGCTTTCACGGCGGCGTGCTTGTGCGTCGCATAGTTATCGACGATCAGATGAAGCTGGAGATGCTTGGGTGTCTGCTTGTTGATCTTCTTTAGGAAGGCCAACCACTCTTGATGACGGTGTTGACGTTCGATGCTGCTGATCAGTTTGCCCTGTAGATAATCCAGCGCTGCGAATAACGTAACTGTGCCGTGGCGCGTGTAATCATGGGATTTTGTCTGGATGTGACCTATGCCCAAAGGCAATCCAGGCTGCGTGCGCTCCAACGCCTGAACCTGACTTTTTTCATCGCAACACAGCACCAATGCCTTGTCCGGCGGGGCTAGGTAAAGGCCGATAACATCCCAGAATTTCTGTTCGAACTGCGGGTCGTTTGAGAGTTTGAAGGTGCGAGTCAGGTGAGGCTTCAAGTCATTGGCAGCCCACAACTTATGGACGGTAGTCGAAGAGATACCGGCAGCTCTCGCCATGCTCCGACAGCTCCAGCGTGGCTCTCCAATGCGGGGTTTCGTGACTTGCTCCAAGACGCGGCGGACAGTATCAGCAGGCAGAGGTGACTTGCGTCCACGACCTGGTTTATCAGTCAATCCGTCGAGTCGAAGCAACTGAAAACGTTGGCACCAAGTGGTGACTGTGGGGAGAGAAAAACCGGTCAGTCGTGCAATCTCTTCTCGGGTTTCACCCTGTGCTGCCAGCAGGACAATGCGTGCTCTGCGGCCTTCGCGTTGGGGAATGGTGGCGGATCGAACGCGCCGGTTCAGTTCGGCCTTTTCTTCGGGGCTAAGCGTAATGTCCAGTGCGCTCACCTGAAACTCTCCAAGGGAGGAATGACACCTGAAGTGTAGGTGAAAAATTAGAAAATTTATTTCGCGAACAGCACACTAGC
>NZ_JAAQWU010000054.1:0-1124 GCF_012985695.1 Pseudomonas sp. WS 5027
AACCCGCGATATCAAGCAGATACCGCGGTTGTGGCGAGCGGGCTTGCCCCGCGCTGGGGTGCGAAGCAGCCCTATACCCGGTAATCTCGGTTTATCTGGAGAAATGCGGCGGGCTTATTGGTGCTGCTTTGCAGCCCAACGCGGGGCAAGCCCGCTCGCCACAGGGAGAGTTCGTCAGCTCATATAGGTGCGTGCGGTACTGCCTTTAACGGTTGACCAACTTCGCCGGCAGGGCGATCACCAGCAAACAACTTAGCACCAGGCTGGCGGCAAAGAACCACATCGCCCCGGCGCTGCTGCCGGTCATCAACGAGTTGCTGACCAGGCCGACGATATCAAGCAGATACCGCTGTTGTGGCGAGCGGGCTTGTCGGAACGCCGCATCGCCCGCGCTGGGTTGCGAAGCAGCCCTAAACCCGGCCATCGCGGTTTATCTGGAGAAATGCGGCGGGCGTATTGGGGCTGCTGCGCAGCCCAGCGCGGGGCAAGCCCGCTCGCCACAGGGGGGGGCGCCAGATCATATAGGTGCGTGTGGTACTGCCTTTAACGGTTGACCAACTTCGCCGGCAAGGCGATCACCAGCAAACAACCGAGCACCAGGTTCCCGGCAAAGAACCACATCGCCCCGGCGCTGTTGCCGGTCATCAACGAGTTGCTGACCAGGCCGACGATATCAAGCAGATACCGCGGTTGTGGCGAGCGGGCTTGCCCCGCGCTGGGTTGCGAAGCAGCCCTAAACCCGGCCATCGCGGTTTATCTGGAGAAATGCGGCGGGCTTATTGGGGCTGCTTCGCAGCCCAGCGCGGGGCAAGCCCGCTCGCCACAGGGGGGCGTCAGCTCCTGCAGGGGCGTGCGGTACTGCCTTTAACGGTTGACCAACTTCGCCGGCAGGGCGATCACCAGCAAACAACTTAGCACCAGGCTGGCGGCAAAGAACCACATCGCCCCGGCGCTGCTGCCGGTCATCAGCGAGTTGCTGACCAAACCGGCGATATCAAGCAGATACCACGGTTGTGGCGAGCGGGCTTGCCCCGCGCTGGGTTGCGAAGCAGCCCTAAACCCGGGAATCGCGGTTTATCTGGAGAAATGCGGCGGGCTTATTGGGGCTGCTTTGCAGCCCAACG
>NZ_JAAQWU010000055.1:0-991 GCF_012985695.1 Pseudomonas sp. WS 5027
CCATCACCATCAAGGCGGGCGACACCGTTGGTACTGTGACTGTTGATGCTCCGAGCGATGACGTGTTCATCGATAAGAGCACCCAGACCGTCAAGATCACCGACACCGCTGGCGGCAACTTCGAGAAGCTCGTGGTTGCAGGTAACGGCGCCACAACGCAGATCAACGACACCATCGACAAAGTCGATGTGGTCCTGACCGCCACCAAAACCGTGGGTGAAGGCGGCCAGATCATCTACACCGCTACCCTTGTGGATAAAAACGGTGCGCCAGTCCTCAACACTACCGGTCCGGTGACTGTCACCCTGGATAACAAACAGGTCATCACCATTGGTGTGAACGAGTCGAGCGGTACTGTCTCGGCTGTAGCGCCGGATGATGTGTACAAAGGCGACCAGACTGTTACTACCGGCATCACTAAAGTCACCGGTGGCGAGCACTTTGAAAACCTGGTTCCGGGTACCGATAAAGTCACCACCATCGTGACCGACACACCGGACACCGATAACACCACCACCGTGACTTTGACGGCTCCGTCTGAAGTGAACGAAGGTGGAAAAATCACTTACACCGCTACCTTGAGCAACAAGGCTGACACTGACGTCACCCTGACGCTGGACAACAAGCAAACCATCACCATCAAGGCGGGCGACACCGTTGGTACTGTGACTGTTGATGCTCCGAGCGATGACGTGTTCATCGATAAGAGCACCCAGACCGTCAAGATCACCGACACCGCTGGCGGCAACTTCGAGAAACTCGTGGTTGCAGGCGACGGCGCCACGACGCAGATCAACGACACCATCGACAAGGTTGATGTGGTCCTGACCGCGACCAAAACCGTGGGTGAAGGCGGCCAGAT
The DNA here is from genome assembly GCF_012985695.1 of Pseudomonas sp. WS 5027. NCBI lineage: Bacteria > Pseudomonadati > Pseudomonadota > Gammaproteobacteria > Pseudomonadales > Pseudomonadaceae > Pseudomonas > Pseudomonas sp. WS 5027. Next base: position 863 of record NZ_JAAQWU010000055.1, read on the forward strand.
CATCTACACCGCTACCCTTGTGGATAAAAACGGTGCGCCAGTCCTCAACACTACCGGTCCGGTGACTGTCACCCTGGATAACAAACAGGTCATCACCATTGGTGTGAACGAGTCGAGCGGTACTGTCTC
>NZ_JAAQWU010000056.1:0-920 GCF_012985695.1 Pseudomonas sp. WS 5027
TTCTCGAAGTTGCCGCCAGCGGTGTCGGTGATCTTGACGGTCTGGGTGCTCTTATCGATGAACACGTCATCGCTCGGAGCATCAACAGTCACAGTACCAACGGTGTCGCCCGCCTTGATGGTGATGGTTTGCTTGTTGTCCAGCGTCAGGGTGACGTCAGTGTCAGCCTTGTTGCTCAAGGTAGCGGTGTAAGTGATTTTTCCACCTTCGTTCACTTCAGACGGAGCCGTCAAAGTCACGGTGGTGGTGTTATCGGTGTCCGGTGTGTCGGTCACGATGGTGGTGACTTTATCGGTACCCGGAACCAGGTTTTCAAAGTGCTCGCCACCGGTGACTTTAGTGATGCCGGTAGTAACAGTCTGGTCGCCTTTGTACACATCATCCGGCGCTACAGCCGAGACAGTACCGCTCGACTCGTTCACACCAATGGTGATGACCTGTTTGTTATCCAGGGTGACAGTCACCGGACCGGTAGTGTTGAGGACTGGCGCACCGTTTTTATCCACAAGGGTAGCGGTGTAGACGATCTGGCCGCCTTCACCCACGGTTTTGGTCGCGGTCAGGACCACATCAACCTTGTCGATGGTGTCGTTGATCTGCGTCGTGGCGCCGTCGCCTGCAACCACGAGTTTCTCGAAGTTGCCGCCAGCGGTGTCGGTGATCTTGACGGTCTGGGTGCTCTTATCGATGAACACGTCATCGCTCGGAGCATCAACAGTCACAGTACCAACGGTGTCGCCCGCCTTGATGGTGATGGTTTGCTTGTTGTCCAGCGTCAGGGTGACGTCAGTGTCAGCCTTGTTGCTCAAGGTGGCGGTGTAAGTGATTTTTCCACCTTCGTTCACTTCAGACGGAGCCGTCAAAGTCACGGTGGTGGTGTTATCGGTGTCCGGTGTGTCGGTCACGATGGTGGTGACTTT